>CAXYCO010000030.1:0-26332 GCA_964275545.1 uncultured Polaribacter sp. | reverse complement strand
TAAAACTATTTTTTTGTTCAAAGGTTACTTTATAAAAAGACTTGCTATTATCTTTATTTTGAAAAACTTGATATTTTAAATTATCATTGGTAAATATGACTTTACTGCCAATGTTTTTTGTAAAATGAAAGGTTTTTTTTGCATTTTTAATTTCAAAAATATCTTTATAAGCATCATACCTTGCTAAAACAACAGTTTGATAATTATTTAACCTTACTGGTAAATAAGTGTCGTTTAAAAAAGGAGAACCAGTAATACTCTCATAATAGGGCTTATTGAGTTCACTAGCTTTATTCATACTTGCATAACTAAGATAATAATTTCTCCCTGACATTACGGTAATTCCTTGTGAAAATATAATGGAAGACGAAAAGAAAAGTACGAGTGAATAAAAAAACTTAAACTTCATAGTGTTAATTTTTAAAAATTAATAGATTATGAAGATACCGTAAATTTTTATAGTATCCTAATCCTTTAAATATCAAAAACTATAATTGATTGTAATAAGTAACTATTTCAACAAGATCCTTTCTTTTTTTATGACTTAGATTTTTTTCTTTCATAAAAGATTTCACCTCATTAGATTTTTTATTAAATAACTTTAAGAAAGCTTTCTTTTTTCTAGAAACTAAACTAATTTCCCCTTGATCGTTTATGATAAAAAATTGATCCCTTCCTCTTTTATAACTTGCAGATGTTGCAGAACCGTAGCTATTATCTGGTTCTGATGCTGCTATAAATTTAACGTTTTCTTTTAATAGTAATTTGAAATCTCCATCTAATAAATTTACAAAATAAGACAAGTTATCATTGTAATTTTTTACTGTGTATCTTTTGTTGATAGAAGGAAATTTAATTTCAACGTCTTCAGTCTTTCTCAAATAGAAAACTTCATTATTTTTCATATACTCCATCTCATCCTTATAGATATTAAATCTTAAAGGAGAAGCCTGGTCTACATTGCTAATGTTAGCGTTTACAAAATTGAAATTTAAATACTGCTTTTTTTGAACCTCTTTCGGAATTACATCAATCTCAGACGTTTTAGAAATACTAATCATGTTCGTATTTTGCCTTATGTTTTGACCAAAAAAAGTTAATGATGACAGTGCAAATGCTAATATTAAAAAAGTTTTTTTCATAATTTTATTAAGTATTTTAATTTTTAGTAATCTTGATTTTTATTTTAAGAATTATTAAACAAAAATAATAGATTAAAATCAAGTTTTTTATTTTGATTTGTTAAATAACTATTAATAAATCAGATAATAATTACATACATACAATGCCCCAAATTTATGGATCAGAGTGACTAGAAAAAGCATCCCATGTTGTTGCACATTCCTTTGCATCTATTCTTTTAAAAAATAAAGGAAATGGGCAGTTTGTCATTGAAGAATTACCATCAGAAGCACAATTTTCACCCACCTTAGGTCTGGAAGTTGCAGATATAAACAACGACGGTTTTTTAGATATTTTTGGTGTCGGAAATGTATATGATTCTGAAGTAGAAACCATACAATATGATGCTTCTAAAGGCTACCTTTTATTAGGAAATAAAGAAGGAAAGTATACATTTTCAACTGATAAGAGTTACTACACAAACAAAGAGGCTAAAGAAATTAAGAAGATTATAATTGAAGGAATTTTGCATTTTATCATAGTTCATAAAAATGATTCACTCACATTGTTAAAAGCAAAGAACACTAAAGTATAAGCTAGAAACATCTCCTAAATATCACTTCTTTTATTTATCCAAAAGGTGTGATATTTTTTTATAATTCTTTTCTACGTACAACATTTATTATCATCTTCTTTTTAAGCTCTGATGTCTTTATAAAGTATAACTTACAAGATACACTTCAACAAAGAGATCAGGCACTAAGTTTGCACGCTTTTTTTTAGCGTCAAGGTTTCTAAAGCACTTCATTAGGTCACATCAGTTGTTTTTAACCATTTATCTTTCAAAAATAGAGTTGATTGCAAAACTATAAAACCCTTACAACTAGTTAAATAGCAATTAAAAAAACTTCAATGTTAATTTAATGTTACGTAATTGTTGTGTAAATGTTTCTAAATCGCTATATTTGATTGATTGTTAACTTAAAGGACAAGAACATGAAAAAAACACTTTTAATAGCTCTATTTTTTATCACAGCGCAAGGATTTTCTCAAAAAATAGCTCCTACTTTTGAAAAAGAGGGAGAGTTGGTAAAAGCAACTTATTATAATGAACAGGGAAGCATTAGCGTTCAGGGATTCTTTAAAAATAAAAAATTAACTGGAAAATGGATTTGTTATGATGCGAATGGAAATAAAACAAAGATTGCCTACTATAATGAGGGTAAGAAAGTTGGAAAATGGTTTGTTTGGGATAAGGAATCTTTGAAAGAAATAAACTTCAATAATAATGTCATTGTAAGTGTTAATACCTGGAAATCAGACTCAAGGTTGGCAATAAACAATTAATAATTGCTATATTTCATTTAAATTCATAAAAAAAAGCAGGGGTTAAGCCTGCTTTTTTTTATGAATTTAAAATAGAGATTATAATCCTCTAGTCCAACCTTCAGCCCAACCAGGTTTCGCTGCACCATTCCCTGCTCCAGTGGCAGTTCCTGTTCCCACAAAACTTTGATTTGCACCTGTATAATCAGTTATTTCAAAACCAGTAGCATTATTTTCAAACTGAACATTGGTCATAATTAAGGCGTTATTTTCAATTCGTACCCCAGCTTCAGTATCACTACTTTTTACTTTTATTCCTAAATTTGCACCAGAAATAAAGAAATTATCAATATTGAAATTTCCTCCTCCTTCTTTGTAATATAACGCTCCTTCCGTTACTGGACCTACTACAGTAATATTTTTCAATGTCGCATTGGTTACGGGTGTTGCATTTCCATTATCTCCATTGTTTGAACCTTCAATTCCTGCTTTAGCTCCTCCAGAAATATACCAATACTCACCAGTTCCTGCCCAACCATCTGCAAAGTCAATTGAATCGTCTCCACTATTGGTAGACACTAAGTATGTTCCGTTTACAGTACCGCCAAAAAACTCAATACCATCATCACCACCTTCAAAAGATTGCACATATTCTACTGTGGTTCCCGAACCAACACCAAATAAAGACAATCCATTAAATTCTTTAGAACTGTTAAAAGTAGCTCCTGTATATTCTAATCGTAAATATTGAATAGATCCAGAATTATCATCAGAAATAGAACCCCCATAGGTTAAGTCTGCAACTTCAGAGGTTGCCACCGAACCAACGTTTGTGGGTGCTTTTCCACAGACCACTAAACCGCCCCAATCTGAAGCTGAAGGGTTTGCAGTACCCGAGGTCATAACAACAGGGTCTGATGCAGTTCCTTCGATAAATATTTTTCCTCCTTGAGCCACGGCAATATAGGAGCTTGTACCCCCAGTAGCCTTAATGGTGGTTCCTGCAGGGATTGTTAAAGATCCACCCTCTTGTACAATGAAAGAGCTTGTTAATTCATATTCAATATCGGCATTTAAAACCACGTCTGTCGTTATCTCTCCTGCTAAATTTTCTGTCGTCACTCCACTGTTACTCAAACCTCTTGTCCAACCAGCTGCCCAGTCTGGAGCCGCTGCGCCATTCCCAGCACCTGTAGTAACTCCTTGTTCAATGAAAGACTGATTTGCACCTGTATAATCAGTTTGTGCAAAACCACTAGCGTTGTTTGCAAACTGTACATTTTGCATCACTAGTTCACCAGCCTCAATTCTAACGCCTGCTTCAGCGTCTGTATCTTTTACTTTTACTCCTAAATTTGAGTTTGCAATGTAAAAATTTTGGAAGTTGAACTCTCCACCACCTTCTTTATAGTATAGCGCCCCTTCAGTGACAGGTCCTACCACTGTTACATTCATCACTAATGGAGAAGTTACTGGTGTTGCATTACCATTGTCTCCATTATTAGACCCTTCAATTCCAGCTTTAGCTCCTCCAGAAATATACCAATACTCACCAATACCAGACCACCCATCAGCAAAATCAATCGAATCATCGCCACTATTGGTAGACACTAAATATTTTCCGTTTACAGTACCTCCAAAAAACTCAATACCATCATCACCACCTTCAAAAGATTGCACATATTCTATGGTGGTTCCAGCACCAACACCAAATAAAGACAATCCATTAAATTCTTTAGAACTGTTAAAGGTAGCTCCTGTATACTCTAATCTTAAATATCTAATAGAACCAGAATTGTCATTAGAAACAGTACCTCCATAGGTTAAGTCAGCTACTTCTGAAGTAGCAGTAGCTCCAACATTTGTAGGTGCTTTCCCACAAACAACCAAACCGCCCCAATCTGAAGCAGCAGGATTTGCTGCACTGGAAGTCATTACAACGGGATTTGCCGCTGTACCTTCAATAAATATTTTTCCACCTTGTGCAACGGCTATATATGAGCTTGTTCCTCCTGTTGCTTTAATAACAGTTCCAGCAGGAATGGTAAGGGTTCCACCATCTCTAACAATATAAGCAGCTGCCAATTGATACTCTATGGAGGCATCTAAAAATACGTCTTCACTTACATCGCCTTCTAGAATATTATTTTCAATACAGGGAGTACAGTTACCTCCACAGTCGATACCCGTTTCGTTTCCATTTTGAATTCCGTCGGTACAACTTGCTGTGGTACTAATTGGGTCATCACTTCCACAAGATGTAATGATTGCTAATGCAGCAATCATCATAAAAGTTGTTAAAAATTGTTTTTTCATTTTTTCTTGAATTGTTTGATTATAATTTATAATACAAATTAAAAAAGCTTGTTTTAAGTTAATCTTTCTTAAAAATTAACCTTTCATTATTCAAATGTTAATTAAAAGTTATATGAAAACGATAGATTAACATTGGCTCCGTTCTTAAAAGATGAAACCAGTACATTCTGCGTTTCTTGTTTTCTTTCTATGGTTGGGTTTAGTAAATTTTTGGCAGTAAAGCCTATTCCTATGTTCTTACTCAATTTTGCTTTGATGATAAGGTCCAGTACCCCAACACCAGCATCGATTAAGTTTCCTTTTCCTTCTGTACCCAGTGCAAAAACTCTATCTGAAAAATAATTAAAAGCCAGTGTAGCTTGTAGGCTTTTGTGATTTAAAAAATCTTTATAAAAACTAACATTGGTGTTTAATAAAAAGTCTGATGCGCCAGAGATTCTGCTTTCTGTATTGGTAAAGTCTACACTAATAGGGAAGCCTCTTTCAGTTGTTTCTTCTTGCACTTTATTACTGTCTAATTCTTGATTAGAGTTCATGTAAGAAACATTTAGACCTACAGATAGCTTTTCTTTTAAGGTATTTTCATTGATCTCCTTTTCATGGTTCAATATATTTTTTCTTACTTCTACTTCGACTCCTACAACAGCAGCCTTGTCTCCTGAATTTACCCAGCTAACATCATTTGAAGCGGAGTTTATTGTGGCCTCATTGATTGGGTTTTGAATATGCTTGTAGAACAATCCACCAGAAATTAGTTCACTTGATGTAGGGAAATAATCCCATTTTAGATCTACATTATAATTTGTTGAAGCATACAGAGCTGGGTTCCCGATATAGGCTTGGGTAACCTCTTCAAATTGAAACAATGCCCTTTCTTTATATTGCGGTAATGTATATGTTTTACTTCCAGCAAACTTTAAATTTTGCTTTTCATTCAGTTCGTATTTTAATGTGATTGCTGGTAAAAGTTCAAAAAGATCTAGTTCACTTGAATTACCAGACGGATCTAAAGAGGTACTCCAATTTATATTTTGATTTATTTGTTCTCCTCTAAGACCAATAATCGCAGAGAAAACAGGAGAGAACTTGTATTGCATTTTTGCAAAAGCAGCATGTATTGTTTGATCACCATCATAGGTCTGAGGTAACAATACATCGATACTTGTAGAACCTAAACCACCTCTAAATGTTTTAATTTCAAACAAGCCAGCGTTAAAATTTTCTTGATTAAAATAGGCATCTAAGTGATACTGATCGGCAACAATTGGTTGGTTATTTCTGTCTAAAATTCTAAAGTTAAATTGGGTCGCCCAAAATTTAACATTTTTAAACCTTCCATTATACCCTAAGGTAAGTTTTCCTTTAAAGACATCCTCCTCATCTTTATTGAAATTATATGAGGTAGAAAAGTTAGCAGCTATTTCTTCTTCTTCTAATTTTTGATAGAACCTGTGGTTGTCAGATTCGTTGTTGGTTTGTTTAAAAGATTTTGGTCCCTCTGGGATGTCCCAATTATCTGGGGTAAGAATTACTTGTCTTCTATCTGGAATGTTATTTCCAACAAAATTATAAGAACCGCCCCAATCGATATTAAAAGCATCGTTTAATTTATGTGTTCCCAATAATTGGTGAATAAACAATTGTGTTCTTTCATAGGTTGCTCGTTGCACAAAGGCTCCTCCTTCAGGGGCATAATCAAAGACATCTACTGTTCCCGTGTACTCATCTTGTTTTTGGGATGAGGTATTGATGGCTAAAAAATTGTATTTAAATTTATTGTCTTTTAATTTAAACCCAACATTACCCATTAATGTGCTATTTGTGTTGTATTCATAACTTTGAAAATCGTAATCTCTTCTGGCAAGTCCACCCACATTTACACTTCCCCTAGAAACACCTTCTTTAAAGGTATAGCCATTATCAAAACTAGCAACAGCGAAAAAATTTAATTTAGCATTATCTCCAAATTCATAAGAATCTCCTGCTTTAATAGATAGGCTAGAATTGATAGGAGGGCCTGCTTTTTCTCTATCCCAACTTGTACTAAAATTATAGTTATTCAAGGGAAAAGCCGGATAGTTTTTGTTATAAAACCCAAAAGCATCAGGTCCGTCATTTAAGTAAAAACTAGATTGGCCAATAGCTTCTGAATTAACAGCTGATCCAACACGAATTTCAAAAAACCCTTTTCCTTTATAGTCTTTAGATGAAATGTCAATATTAGCTCCGCTAAAGTCTCCATAATTTCCTGCATCAAAAGTTTTATCAATACTAATATATCCTACAATGTCTGTTGAGAAAATATCTAAGTCAATATTTTTTCGAGATGGGTTGTTAGAAGGAAGTGGAAGTCCGTTTAAGGTAGAAACATTATAACGATCTCCTAAACCTCTTACAAAAACACCTCCTGAACCTTCTTCCTTAGAAATTCCAGTTGTTTTGGTTAATGCAGTGGCAACATCTCCAACCCCTTTTGAGGCTAATTCTTGTGCTCCAATCTTGGTTTGAATACTCACGGCTTTCTTTTGGTCTAATAAGAGTGCATTTACCGTCTCTTTACTTGTAGAAGATTTTACAACAATTTCATCTAATGAAACCCCTTCTTCTGCAGACATCAATTGATTTACAGTAATCGTTTTTTCGGCCTCTACAAGCAGCACTTTTTCGATCGTTTTATATCCTAAAAAGCTAAATACAATGGTTTGTGTACCCGCAGGAACAGACAAGGTATAGTTTCCGTCAAAATCTGAAGTGGTTCCAAAGGTTGTCCCTTTAATAAAAATAGTTGCAAAAGCCAAAGGCTCATTATTTACTTCCTTATCAGTTAATAAACCTTTAATGGTTCCTCTGTCTTGTGCATTGATAGATTGAGTTAGCAATAGAATTGCAATAAAAATTAATTTTTTCATTTTTTGTATTATTTAAAGTGCAAAAGTCTAAAGGAGATGTAAATTTTATGTTAGTTCTAATTTATCCTTACATTATAGAAAGATGAAGCCAATGTTAAGTGGAGCTATTTGTTAGCAATTTTTTAATTTAGAGAAAACATTGAATTAAAAAACTGATTGCATATTTGTATCAATCTATAGAGACTAAACGGTCATTGTAAATGCATTAGTTTTTGTCGACTATTTTATATGACGAACTGCCTTTGGCCAAGGCAGTTTTTTTTTTAATATGAGTTTGTTACTACAGATTAACATTTAGTAATATTTCATTAACATTTAATAATACTTCATTAACATTAAGATAACATAACTGTTAGTTCTTTGCACCGACAAAAACTAATAATTATGACTTATAAATCGATACTTACCACACTAAGTATGGTTGTTTTCTTGAGTGTAAATGCGCAAGAAACAAATGCTCCAAAATTTGGAAAAGGATTGTTCAATTTAATTGGAAAAGACAGTACTTTTTCGATGAACATCTCTGCTAGAATGCAGTTTTTAGGAACTTCGCAATGGGATGCAGACAATGGATTGTCTAATCCAGAATCGAATATGCTTGTACGAAGAGCCCGTTTAAAATTTAGTGGTTTTGCGTATTCACCAAAATTAAAATACAAGTTAGAATTAGGGTTGTCCAATAGAGACATTGGTAAAGCTACTTCATTTACAAACGATGCCCCAAAATATATTTTAGATGCCGTTGTAAAATGGAATTTTTCTGGAAATTTTGTGCTATGGTTTGGGCAAACTAAATTACCCGGTAACAGAGAGCGTGTAATTTCTTCAGGAAACTTGCAACAGGTAGATCGTTCTTTATTAAACAGTAGATTTAATATTGATCGAGATATGGGATTCCAATTAAGACATCATTTTAACCTTACCGATAGGTTTATTGTAAAAGAAGCCTTTTCTATGGCTCAAGGTGAAGGAAGAAATGTGACTACAGGAAACCTTGGAGGACATCAATATACCTCGAGAATAGAATTGTTACCTTTTGGAAAATTTTCAAGTAAAGGAGATTATAAAGGAAGTGATTTAAAGTTTGAAGCAGCACCTAAGTTAGCAATAGGGTTTACCTATGATTTTAATAATGATGCTGTGAAAAACAGAAGTAATCAAGGTTCTTATATGAGCAATGATACAGGCTTCTATTCCACCAACATTTCTACTGTTTTTGTAGATGCCATGTATAAACACAAAGGCTTTTCATTTATGGGAGAATATGCATACAGAGATGCAAAAGACCCATTTGCTAAAAATTCAGACGGAACTTTAACAGGTGATGTCGTACAAGTTGGAAATGCATTAAACTTACAATCGGGGTATTTATTATCTAAAACATTGGAAATTTCTGGTAGATATACCAACATTGATTGGGATCAAAATATTACAGGAAAAGGGAATGAGAATCAATATACAATAGGATTGTCTAAATACATTCTAGGGCATAAATTAAAAGTTCAAACAGACTTAAGTTATTTAGATTTAACAGGTCGTACCAATGAATTGTTATATAGGTTACAAGTAGACATACATTTTTAAAAACATAACATTTACATAACACTTTAGCAAAAAACTCTATTGATATTTGCAAAAAATTAAAATTAAAAATCATGGATAATATTTATTTACTTATGTTAATTGCTATTGTAGTCTTAGCGGTCGCTGATATTATAGTAGGGGTTAGTAACGATGCCATTAATTTTTTAAATTCTGCGATTGGATCAAAAGCCATTTCTATAAGAACTATTATGATAGTTGCCAGTTTAGGGATATTTATTGGTGCAGTGTTTTCTAGTGGTATGATGGAGGTTGCTAGAAAAGGTATTTTTGTTCCTGCTCAATTTCAGTTTGGAGAAATCATGCTTATTTTTATGGCGGTAATGATTACCGATATTTTGTTGCTAGATTTTTTTAACACCCTAGGGATGCCAACTTCTACAACAGTATCTATCGTTTTTAATTTATTAGGAGCAGCGGTTGTAATGTCTTTAATTAAAATTAGCCATTCAGAAACAGAAACTTTGGCAGATTTAGGAACTTATATAAATACTGCGAAGGCTCTTGAAATTATTTCAGGAATATTGCTCTCTGTGGTCATTGCTTTCTCTGTAGGGGCTTTAGTTCAATGGATTTCAAGAATTTTATTTACTTTTAATTATGAAAAAAGAATAAAAAGTTTTGGAATTTTATTTGGAGGTGTAGCACTTACTGCCATTACGTATTTTATTTTCCTAAAAGGGTTAAAAGGGACACCGTATTATAAAGAGTTGAAAAGTATATTAGTTGGAAATGAAATTTATGTTATTTTAATAAGCTTTGCTTTTTGGGCATTATTTTCATTTATTTTTGAAAAATTAACGAAGAAAACGGTACTGTTAGTAGTTATAGCTATT
The DNA here is from genome assembly GCA_964275545.1 of uncultured Polaribacter sp. Classification (GTDB taxonomy): domain Bacteria; phylum Bacteroidota; class Bacteroidia; order Flavobacteriales; family Flavobacteriaceae; genus Polaribacter. Next base: position 16,221 of record CAXYCO010000030.1, on the reverse strand, counting down.
GGAACTTTTGGATTGGCTCTTGCCTTTTCTGGGAATGACTTAGTAAACTTCATTGGTGTACCAATGGCTGCGTATCATTCATACGAAGCATGGGTAGCTGGAGGTATGGATACCACGATGTCTATGGCTGTATTAGATAAAAAAGTACCAGCCGAGCCTGTTTTACTATTTATTGCAGGAACTATAATGGTATTAACTTTGTGGTTTTCTAAAAAAGCAAAAACAGTTGCAGAAACAGAAATCAGTCTTTCAAGACAAGGTGAAACTCATGAAAAGTTTGAACCAAATAGAATTTCTAGATTTATTGTAAAAGGAACGACGAGATTATCCAATTCTATTTCTGCGATACTTCCATCCTCTTTAGGGGATAAAATTAATAAGAGTTTTGAAAAACCAAACTATACAATGACCAAAAGTCAAAGTATAGAGGCACCTGCTTTTGATATGATTCGTGCTTCTGTTAATTTAATGGTTGCAGGGGTATTAATTGCTATTGCTACTTCTATGAAGTTGCCTTTATCTACTACTTATGTAACTTTTATGGTGGCCATGGGAACTTCTTTGGCAGACAAAGCTTGGGGAAGGGAAAGTGCTGTGTATAGAGTTGCAGGAGTACTAAATGTGATTGGTGGATGGTTTGGTACTGCATTAGGAGCTTTCATTGCTGCGGGTACTGTAGTGTTCTTAATTAGTTTTAACCCTCGTGTTATCATACCAATATTACTTTTATTAACGGTTATTTTATTGTACAGAAATTATAAAGCTCACAATAATAAAGCAACAAAAACCAATGATGAAGACAGTTTAAGTGAAGCAGAAAGTAGTTCTGTACAAGGAGTGATTCATGAAAGTGCTAAAAACATTTCTAAAGTGGTGAAGCGTACCAATAGAATTTACACCAATTCTGTTGCTGGTCTAGCAAAACAAGAGTTACCACTGCTGAAAAAGAGTAAAAATCAAGTTGTGAAGTTGTCTGATGAAATTGATGATTTACGTGATAACATCACTTATTTTATTAAAAACCTTGATGCGTCAAGTCTTGAAGCAAGTGGTTTTTACATCAATATTTTAGGACATCTTCAAGATATGTCTCAATCTTTAGAGTATATTTCTAAGATAAGTTACAAGCATATAAATAACAATCATAAAAATTTAAAATCATCTCAAATAGAGGATCTTAAAGAGATAGATGACAAACTAGAAGCTTTATTTACGGATACAGAAAAAGCTTTTAAATCAGGATCATTTGAAGAAATAGGAGCCATCTTAAAAGATAAGAAAGTAGTTTATGATTTGGTAAATGAAAAAATTGAAAAACAAATAGGGCGAACTCGTACAGAAGAATCAAGTCCAAAAAATACCACTTTGTATTTTGGCCTTCTTATTGAAACAAAAGATTTATTAGATGCGACTATGAATCTTTTAGAAGAGTATCATAGTTCTTTTGATGGTTCTGTGAAACCAGCAACCATTAGTTCTTAAAATAATTTAATAGTTAAGAATATCTAAGAAATAGAATTTTATATAAAAAACCGAGCATTTAGCTCGGTTTTTTTATGGGTATAGGATATACCTCTCTATCAATTAATACGATCTTTTAATCCAGATATACAATTAGGATAGGAAAAAATTTGATCCACTTCAGTTTCTGTTTTTAAGTTTTTTTAAGCTATTATTGGATAATTTTTAGCGTTTTTTTAAAGAACATAAAAACTAATTTTCCATAGACATTAAAACCATTTTCAATTCCATATACGTATAATTGGCATCTACTTTTTCTTTAAGTGCAGTGAGTCCTTTTACCGTTCCAACTTCTTCAATAGCATTTCTAATTTTTTTATACCGTTTCAACTCCATCAGCTCTAAAACATCGATTTCTCCTGAAGGAATAAAGTTTGCTAAATGATTTTCTATTGTTCCTGTTGTTAAAGATCTTTCTTTCGCTATTTCTTTTAGAGATAGACCAGATTTAAACAACTCAAAAGAGATCTGTTTTGTTGATTTCTTGTCTTCTTTTTTCTGTTCATTAAGTTTATTAATTCCATTTGTTTTGCAGTATTCTTCAATAGTTTCTAGGATTTCATCGCCATATTTTGAAACTCTTGCTTTTCCCATACCCTTTACTTTTAGCAATTCTGCTAAAGTTCTTGGAAGAATATCACACATTGCATATAAGGTCTCTTGGGTAAATATTTGAAATGCAGGGATACTCTCTGCTATTCTAATTTCGTCTCTTAATTCACGTAATTTTAATGCTAATAATGGATCTTTTCTAGTAGATATTTTTTTCTTTTTAGCCGTAAGCGCTGTTTTTTGTAAAACTGCTTGTGCTCTAACCTGTAAAAATCCCTGAACTTTAAATCCGTTAGTCATTTTCTGTAATGCAAATAACTTTTCTTCCAGTTTCTCTTGAAGTACATCAAATTGTTTTGAAAAGTCTTTCTTTACGGCTTTATTATCCGTTGAAAATTGAATCGCATCCAACGGTTTTTGAATATTATTTTTGGTGTTATTTAGAAAATAATCCACAGCTTTTTTAAAACGTTCTTGAACTTTTAAACTGTTTTCAGGTAAAATAAGATCCTCTGAAAGTTCAAGTAATTGATTTTTAAATCCGTTAGACACTCTCATTAAAGCAATAACTCCTTCATCTTTTATCGTTTGTAAATGGTCAATTACATCGCCCTTTATACTGGTTCTATTTTTGAAAAAAACATCTATTAATCGCGTTGTTGGATATAAAAAACTCTGATAATCAAACAATTCTGAAATTAAATTCAGTTGAAATTGTTGTTCGGATCTATTTAAAATATCTTCATCAGGATGATTTTCCTCTACACGTTCATTAAAGATACTTACTGTACTATCATTTATAATTGCACTGCTTGTAATGGGTGTTTTTAAGACCAAACCTTCTAAAGAAGTACACCTACTTAATGCAACATAGGTTTGTCCGTGTGCAAAAGATGCTTCTGCATCTATAATTGCTTTTTCAAAGGTTAAACCTTGGCTTTTATGAATGGTAATTGCCCAAGCCAATCTTAATGGAATTTGAGTAAATGAACCTACAATATCCTCTTTTAGTTCTTTGGTTTCTTCATTGATGGAATAGCTTATATTACTCCACATTTCTTTTTCTGTAACAATTTCATCAATTTCATTGGCACACTGTACAGTTACATTTTCTCTAGAAATATCGGTTACAACTCCTATTTTTCCATTATAATATCTTTTTTCTAACGAGGAATCATTTTTAATAAACATGACCTGTGCACCCACTTTCAATTCCAACTTTTCAGAATTTGGATATGAGTTTTCATTAAATTTTCCAGAAATCTCAGCATTAAAAAAAGCGCTTTTATTTTTAACTTTATTTAGTTCAGAATTGTTGATTAAATGGGCTCTTTTATTGTGTGTTGTTAAGGTAATATATCCTTCTTCTTTATTTGGAGAAAAACTAGGATTAAAATTTTTCTTTAAAATTTTTGCAGATTCATCTGATAATTTATCATTTCTAACTTCATTTAAAATTTTGATAAATGCTTCATTTTTTTGACGATAAATATGTTTTAATTCTATAGAAACTACATTCGCTTCCTGATATGCCTTACTACTAAAAAAGTAAACGGTATTGTAATGTTGTTGCAATAAACTCCATTCATTAGGTCTAACAACTGGCGCTAATTGTTGCAAGTCTCCAATCATTAAAATTTGTACGCCACCAAATACTTTATTTTTGTTTTTATATCTACGTAACACCTGATCTATTCCGTCCAATAAATCTGCACGAACCATAGAAATTTCATCGATAATAACCAAATCTAACGATTTAATAATATCAATTTTAGTTTTGCTAAATTTACGTTGAGCATGTGTCGTATTCGCAACTTGATTGGGTAAAATAGGCCCAAAAGGCATTTGAAAAAAAGAATGGATAGTAACTCCTTTTGCGTTAATTGCTGCAACACCCGTTGGTGCAACAATAACCATTCTCTTTAAAGATTCTTTTTTTATTTTATGTAAAAAAGTAGTTTTTCCAGTACCTGCTTTACCAGTAATAAAAAGATTTCTATCCGTTTTTTCTATGAATTGTACCGCAAGTTCTAATTCCGGGTTTTTAGGCATTTTTACTTTTTTAAGCAAGATACTCAATCATACATTATTTCATAAAAAACCCAAGTAAAATACGTGAGTTTTTTTCGTATTTATGCTTTTTCGTTATACATCTATACTTTGTACAAAATCTAAAAATACTTTTTTATGGAGTTTAAGGTTCATATTTGCAGAAAGAGCAACACGGGCTATATAATCTTTGTCACCCTCTTTGGTAGTTCCTTGCGTAGAGGTTGCAGGTATAGTCCAATAACATCCATTTAACTGTCCGTAACTCACACAGTATTTACTTTCATTAGGGATTTCTGTAATCATTAAATTGATTAATTTATGATTTAAAGCTCTCTTGTAAGCTTCTTTTTCATCATAAGTATTTCCTTTAGTAGGAAGGTCTAATGAAAAAACAGATGGTGTAAATCCATGTTTCGCTAGCTCTTCGGAGACAAAATTTATTTTAGCTTCAGGTAAAGTTTTGTTTATAAAATTCACAAAATCACGTGTGTTTAAATAAGCATCCTGAATTCTTTTATTCATGGAGGGTAACTGTTTTGCCAATATTTCATATTGAAGTTGTGTAGCTTCATTATCACAAAGAGTAAGATGTAAATCTATTTTTTGCATCAATGATTCTACTTTTTCATTTCCTACACAATACCCAGCAGTACATTTTCCACCACTAGGAAATTTTGATCCACTAGCATAAGAAATTGCCCGAACTGAGGCGAGTATTTCGCCTTCTCCTAAAAAGTGAATATTAGGACAAAATGTTTGATCTAAAATAAAAACGGGATCGATGGCAATATTCCCATTTGCTGTTGTGCGTTCTTTTGTTAAAACAGCTTTTAATTGTATCAAATCGGGTACTTCAACTCTGGGATTTGTTGGAATTTCAGCAATGATGTATGGGATTGCATCCTCATTTGCAATTGTGTCTAAAACAGCATCAATGCTTTTAACCATATCGTTGTCACCGTCAACAGCTAAATCGACTACTTCAACACTATCAATACAAGCGGCAACGCGTCTTGCTTGATCATTTGTGCCTCCATAGCAATTGGTAGGAACAATAAACTTGATCGCTTTTCCTTTGTTTTTTTCTTGTGCATCATGAATTAAACCCATCATAATTGCATATTGAATCGATAATCCGCTGGAAGCGACTAAAGGATTAATAGTTGTTTCTGTAATTTCTTTGATAGAATTTAAGACACTTGCTTTATTTGTTGCTGTTGCATGTTTTTTAGCGACAAAGGCAGTGTTATTAACCAACGAATGTAAAGCAACAAGACAATTTTCTGGTGTCATTGCTATCGTTTCTCTTCTTCTTACATGCTGAATTTCTGAAATATAGTCTTTATTTTGTTCACCATTTACACATAAAACACTACCCAAGTGACCATGAAGATTGATGTAAAAGTCAATTTTCGGATTGAGGTCAATAAGTTCAATTTTATCTTGTTGTGAAATGAAAATGGTACTTCCATTAAAGTCAGCAACGTCTGTTACTTTATGAACTTTTTTTACATCAAATTTATAAGCATAAATATTTTTTAGTATTTCTGTATCAAGGAAATGGGGTAATTCATCGGTGTAAATAATTTGAGTATTTTTATTTGCTAATAAATTTTTTCTTAAAACAGCTAAAACTGGAACTAATTTTGAATCAAAATTAATAATATTTTCAGAATTTAGATCATTTAAATTCGCAATTGTCCATTCTAGAACGCAAGATAATGGGTGTCCCAGTCGAATATAATCGTAGGCAGTTGGCAATTCTTTTAAATCAGATAAATCTGAATTATTTTTATGAAATAAGATTTCAAATTGTTCTAAAAACTCTTTTTTAGCTAATTTTTCATTATAAATATCTAGTCGATGTGTTGTTAGATTTAACCAATCAGTTGGCATGTTCTCTAAGACATCTTTGATATACTTTAGCACTTTACTCTCTAACATAATTTTCAGCTTAAAATAGGTTGTAAAGATACAGTAATTAGATTTTTATAAGAATATTAAAAAGTGTTTTGTCATACTGCATGGAATCTCACAAACGATTTTATTATTTGAATACCGAACTAGGTTTGCCACATATCATTGAGTTTGAATAGTGACGTATTTTAACCAAAGGAGTTCATAACTTATAGAGTATTAACATTAATTTTCATATCAAATCTAATTGATAGAGTTGATAGAAAAAAGTATTGATTTTTTTATAATATGGTTGCCCTCCAATCTGAATTATTAATTACAGTACCTACCTTTATAGATCTCCTTAAATAAAAAAACCTCAAGCAAAAGCTTGAGATTTAAATATCAATAAACCCAAGTTTTGAGTTACATTTCTAATGCTTTCGTTGGGTTATTATCCATCAATAACTCTACCGGATTTTCTAATGCTTCTTTCACAGCAACCAAGAACCCAACAGATTCTCTACCATCAATAATTCTATGATCATATGATAAAGCAACATACATAATTGGCTGAATTACCACTTCGCCATTAACGGCCATAGGTCTGTTTACAATATTATGCATTCCTAAAATTCCACTTTGTGGAGGATTTATGATGGGTGTAGATAGCATAGAACCAAAAACACCACCGTTGGTGATTGTAAAAGTTCCACCCGTCATTTCATCAATTGTAATTTGTCCGTCTCTTGCTCTAATTGCCAATCGTTTTACTTCAGATTCAACACCTCTAAAAGATAAGTTTTCTGCATTTCTAATAACAGGAACCATTAATCCTTTGGGACCAGAAACTGCAATAGAAATATCATTAAAATCATGTTTTATTTGAAAGTCTCCATCAATCATAGAATTTACATCTGGATACATCTTTAAAGCTCTAACAATGGCCAAAGTAAAAAAGGACATAAACCCTAAACCAACTCCGTGTTTTGTTTTAAAATCTTCTTTATACTGTTTTCTTAAATCAAAAATTGGTTGCATGTTAACTTCGTTAAACGTTGTTAGCATCGCTGTTTCACTTTTTACAGCAACCAAACGTTCTGCTACTTTTCTACGCAACATAGACATTTTCTTACGCTCTGTATTTCTAGAGCCATTTGAAGGTTGCGTTCCCATAGAAGGAACTGCTTTTACAGCATCTTCCTTCGTAATTCTACCATCTTTTCCTGTTCCTTTTAAAGAAGAACCATCCATTCCTTTTTCTGCCAATACCTTTTTAGCAGCAGGAGAAGCGGTTCCCGTTGCATAGGTCGCAGTTTTTGGAGCTTCTTTTACTTCAACTTTCTTTTCTTCTTTTGGTGTCTCTGTTTTTACAGACGAGGCACCTTCTGGTTTTGCAGCACTAGTGTCTATCAAACAAACAACTTCTCCAACATTTACAGCGTCACCTTCTTCAGCTTTTAAAGTTATAATTCCACTCTCTTCCGCAGGTAATTCCAACGTTGCTTTGTCTGAGTCTACTTCCGCAATGGGTTGATCTTTTTCTACATAATCTCCATCTTCAACTAACCAAGTTGCTATTTCTACTTCTGTAATCGATTCTCCCGGAGAAGGAACTTTCATTTCTAAAATCATCAGTTCTTATTTTTACTTTTGTTGAACTTATTTCAACATCTAATTTATTATTTTTTCTTGAAATTCTTAGATAGCTTTAAAGCGCTTTATCATCATTAAAAACACTATCAATAACTGCTTTATGACGTTTTTTAAACCTTGTACTCGAACCAGCAGCAGGAACTGCATAGTATTTACGAGAGCGTACATTTAATTTTACTAAATCTAAACGCTCTAGCATAAAGCCCCAAGCACCCATATTCCTTGGTTCTTCTTGTGCCCATACATACTCTTTAACGTTCGGGTATCTATCTATTACTTTCTGAATATTTTTTAAGTGTAAAGGGAATAATTGTTCTATTCTTACCAAGGCTATATCTTCTCTTTCTAGATTTTCTCTTTCCTCTAATAAATCATAGTAGAATTTACCCATACAGAAAACTAACTTGGTTACATTTTTTGGGTTTAATGTATCATCTATTACTTCTTGAAACTCTCCTGTTGCTAATTCTTCAATTGTATTCACCGCTTTTGGATGACGTAGTAAACTTTTTGGAGTAAATACAATTAATGGTTTTCTATAATTACGTTTCATTTGTCTACGTAACAAGTGATAGAAATTTGCAGGAGTTGTACAGTTTGCCACTGTCATATTGTCTTCTGCACACAATTGGAGATAGCGTTCTATTCTTGCTGATGAATGTTCAGAACCTTGGCCCTCATATCCGTGAGGAAGTAAGACTACGATTCCGTTTTGCATCTTCCATTTATCTTCTGCAGCAGAAATATATTGATCAAACATTATTTGAGCTCCGTTAGAAAAATCGCCAAATTGTGCTTCCCAAATTGTTAATGTGTTTGGGTTAGCCATTGCATACCCATAATCGAAACCAAGAACACCATATTCAGATAATAACGAGTTGTAAATCGTCATCTGTCCTTTGCTCTTTGGGTTTGTATTTAATAAGTTAATCCTTTCTTCCGTAATTTCATCACGTAAAATTGCATGTCTGTGAGAAAAGGTTCCTCTTTCAACATCTTGCCCAGAAATCCTTACATTAAAACCCTCTTCCATTAAACTTCCGTAAGCAAGATTTTCTGCCATTCCCCAATCTAGTTGGTTGGTTTCAAAAGCCATTTTTGCTCTTCCATTTAAAATACGTTCTGCTTTACGAACAAACTTTACATTTTGAGGGACTGTAGATACTACTTTTGCAATGTTCTTTAATTTACTTATTGCATAAGTTGTTTCTGTTGGTTGCAACATTACTTCTAATTGCTGACGCACAAAACCTTTCCATGTAGACTCCATGAATTCTTGAACCTTGGAAGTTTTCACCTTTTTAGATTCATCGAACTCTCTTTCTAACATTTCTTTAAACTCTGAAGTAATCTTTGATAAATAATTTTCATTAATACTTCCCTCAGAAACTAATTGTGCTGCATAAAGATCTTTTGGATTTTGATGTTTTGCAATTGCCTTATATAATTTTGGTTGTGTAAAACGAGGTTCATCACCTTCGTTATGTCCATATTTTCTGTAGCCTAATAAATCTATAAAAATATCTGATTTAAATTTCATTCTAAACTCTAATGCCATTTCCATTGCATGGCAAACAGCTTCAGCATCATCTGCATTTACATGTAAAACAGGCGATAAGGTTACTTTGGCAACATCGGTACAATAGGTACTAGATCGTGCATCTAAATAGTTCGTTGTAAAACCAATTTGATTATTTACAACAATATGAATGGTTCCGCCAGTTTTGTACCCATTTAGCTTGGCCATCTGGGTTATTTCATATGCAATACCTTGACCAGCAATAGCGGCATCACCATGAATAATAATGGGTAAAATTTTACCTTCATCACCATCGTATTTTCTATCAATTTTTGCTCTGGTAATTCCTTCTGCAACAGCAGCAACAGTTTCTAAGTGCGATGGATTTGGAACTAAATTCATTTTAATTTCATTACCATCTCTGTAGGTTTTACTTAAGGTTAAACCTAAGTGATATTTTACATCACCATCTATATTTTCATCTTCGAAATCTTTTCCTTCGAACTCGCTAAATAAATCTCTAACAGGTTTCTTAAAAATATTTACTAATGTATTTAAACGACCTCTGTGAGCCATTCCTAAAACACATTCTTTGACGCCATATTTTTCTGCAGCATCTCTTAATGCAACACTTATTCCTGGTATTAAAGCCTCACCACCTTCTAAAGAAAATCGTTTTTGACCTACATACTTTGTTTGTAAAAAACTTTCAAAAGTAACAGCTTGATTCAGTTTTCCTAAAATGTATTTTTTCGCTTCTATGGAATAATTTGGTTGATTGTCGTTTTTATTCAAACGATTTTGCCACCATTTTAGTTTTTCAGGGTTTCGCATATACATATACTCAACACCAATAGAATCGCAATAAATACTTTGTAGATTTTCTATAATTTTAGAAAGTTTAGTTTTTCCTAAACCAAGTATTTCTCCAGCAGAAAAGGTCTTATCTAAATCTTCTTTAGACAAGCCAAAATTCTCTATATCTAAATTAGGCTGATATTGTCTTCTTTCTCTAACGGGGTTTGTTTTCGTGAACAAATGTCCACGAGTTCTGTAGCCATTTATTAGGTCTACTACCAAAAATTCAGACCTTACTTCATCAGGAATTTTATTAGAAGTTTCCACTTCAGAAAATGAGTAATCCTCATTAGCTAAATCATACCCCTGAAAAAAGCTTCTCCAACTAGGTTCAATTGCATCCGGATTTTTTAAATAGGTATCGTATAAGTCGGCTATAAAGCCAGTGTGTGCTGCGTTTAAGAACGAAAATTTGTCCATGTAATATTTTATGCTTTTAGTATAAGCTAATTATTCGGGCAAAAATACAATTTTTGGAATAAAGGCTTGTTTATTTTTTACGATAAAATAAATGATTTTTTTATTAAAAGAATTTGGCAGTATTCTAAAAAGATATATATTTGCACTCGCTAAACACAATATGTGAAGCAAACTCCTCCTTAGCTCAGTTGGTTAGAGCATCTGACTGTTAATCAGAGGGTCCTAGGTTCGAGTCCTAGAGGAGGAGCCTAAAGAAAACCTTAACAGAATCTGTTAAGGTTTTTTTCTTTTAGCCTTTTATTAAAAATTCTTTTAAATCCTCATAAGAACTTGCTTTCAAGGCTACTTTTTTATTGTTAATTACTTTCTGAATTTGTGCTGGAACCGCTACTTTTACAGGTAAAGTTTCTTCAACGATATCTAAAAATTTTACAGGATGTGCGGTTTCTAAAAACACTCCGAATTCATTTTCTGATAATTCATATTTTTTTAATCCTAAATATCCTACTGCTCCATGAGGATCTGCAACATACCCAGAATTGGTATATATCTCTTTCATGGTAGTACGCGTTTCATCATCTGTAAAACTATAGGATGAAAAAGCACTCTTGAGAGTTTCTAAGTCGTTGTTAAATAATTCTTTAATTCTAATAAAGTTACTTGGGTTTCCTACATCCATCGCATTAGAAATGGTCGCTTTTGATGGTTTTGGATTGTAAATACCATTTATTAAATACTTAGGTACGGTATCATTTACGTTGGTAGAAGCTACAAAGTGTTTAATTGGTAAGCCTAATTTTTGTGCCATTATACCTGCACAGATATTTCCAAAATTTCCGCTAGGAACAGAAAAAACTAGCTCTTTGTGTTTGTTGTGTAATTCTTTGTAAGCAAAGAAAAAATAGAACATTTGTGGCAACCAACGTGCAACATTTATAGAATTTGCAGACGTTAAGGTTTTTGTAATTTCTTCGTCTAAAAATGCAGTTTTCACCATTTCCTGACAATCATCAAAAACGCCATCTACCTCTAAAGCTGTAATATTTTTTCCTAAGGTTGTCAATTGCTTTTCTTGAACATCACTAACCTTTCCAGAGGGATATAAAATAACCACATTCACTCCTTTTGCGCCTAAAAAACCATTTGCAACAGCCCCTCCAGTATCTCCAGAAGTAGCTACTAAAACAGTAATTTCTTCGGTATTTCCTATATTGAAATATTCTAAACACTTTGCCATAAATTTAGCTCCAACATCTTTAAAAGCCATTGTTGGTCCATGAAATAGTTCTAAAGAAGCAATATTATCATCAATTGTAACCAAAGGGAAATCAAAACAAACAGTCTCTGCAATAATTTCTTTTAATTTTTCAGTAGGAATTTCATCACCCACAAATTGTTTAATTACTTCAAAGGCAATTTCATGATTAGAATATTTAGAGATATTTGAAATAAAATCTTTAGAAAGCGGTGTAATAGTCTCTGGAAAATAGATGCCTCTATCTTTTGCAAGTCCTTGAACAACGGCATTTTTAAAAGTAGATTTTGGTGACTTATGATGTAAGCTGTAATAATTCATATTAATTTTTAATTAGTTCAAGATACAATTTGTTCATTCTTCAAAAATCATTCGAACTGACAAACGTATTGTCACATCGAGTGACTTCTCCTTTCAAAGAAATTGTATCGAGATGTTTTTATTTAATTTCAAGTATTTTCATTCCTTTTGGATTCACTTTTGAAATAAACATTTCAAAATCAATCCCTGAATTTTTATAACTTTCTTGAATGCTTTCGTATACATTTTCAGCAATTTCATCTCCCTTACAAAGGGCAAAAATTGTTGGACCAGATCCACTAATTCCAGCACCTAAGGCACCCCCTTTTATTGCGCTATTTTTAACGGTATCAAAAAACGGGATTAAAGGTTTACGAGCAGGTTCTACAATAATATCTACTAAAGAATTACTGATTAGGTTATAATTATCTGTATACAAACCACTAATTAATCCACCTACATTTGCCCATTGTGTAACGGCATCTTTTAAAGCAATTTTTGAAGGCAAAACAGCTCTAGCATCTTTTGTCTTCACTTCTATTTGTGGATGAATTGCTACAACTCTTAATTCACTGGGAACAGGTAATTTTATAATTTCCAAAGGATTGTAGCTTCTAACAAGAACAAAACCTCCATGTACTGCAGCGGCAACATTGTCTGCAATTGCAGAGCCACAAGCAATTTTTTCGCCAAACATAGCAAACTTAGTGAGTTCTAATTCAGAATATATATTCCCTAATAACTGATTTGCGCCAAAAGCAGCTCCAGCGGCACTAGCAGCTGAACTACCTAATCCACTACCTGGAGAGAACCCTTTATGAATTGTTAAGGAAATTCCAAAATCTGCCTTGGCTTCGCTCAGTATTTTTTTCACCACCGCACTTGCAGCATTTTCATCTACATTGTAGGTTAAATTTGCACCCGTGATGTTCGTGATTTTTACTACTTTTTCTGGTGTTTTGGTAAATGTCATTTCATCTCCAATGGCATCCACAGCAAAGCCTAAAGAATCAAAACCACAAGAGACATTCGCAACAGTGGCAGGAGAAAAAATTTTAATATATTTCATATTTTTAGTTAATAGATCTGATTCACAGTTTTTAATAAAGCAACAAATTACTCATGGCAACTGTAAACGGAATCTTTTTTAAACATTTCCTATTCTAATTACATCCGCAAAAATACCAGAGGCAGTAACCTCTGCACCTGCACCAGAGCCTTTTATAATTAAAGGGTTTTCTGGATATCTGTCTGTAAAAAATAATACAATATTATCACTTCCTTCTAAATTATAAAAAGGATGATTTACTGAAATGTGTTGTAACCCAACATTCGCTTTACCGTCAACAAATTCAGCAACATATTTTAAACGACAATCATTATCGTTTGCATTTTTAAAAATGTTTTGAAAATGCGCTTCGTTCTTTATTAATGAAGCATAAAAAGCTTCATTGTCTATTGTTTTTAAACTTTCTTTAGGTAAAAAAGCATTGTTTTCAATATCTTCTAATTCTAATTGATATCCACTTTCTCTCGCTAAAATTAAAATTTTTCTAGCAACATCAATACCACTTAGATCAATTTTTGGATCTGGTTCTGTATACCCTTCTTTTTGAGCTGCTTCAACAACATTATGAAATGTTGAGTTTGTGTCAAAAGTATTAAAAACAAAGTTTAAACTTCCAGATAAAACCGCCTGAATTTTATGCACTCTATCTCCAGAATTTATTAAGTTTTTAAGAGTGTCTATGATTGGTAAACCTGCTCCAACATTGGTTTCAAATAAAAATGAAGCATTGTATTTTCTAGAAACTTCTTTTAATGTTTTGTAATTATTAAAGCTAGATGCACAGGCAATCTTGTTACAAGTTACAACAGAAATGCTATTTCGTAAATATTTCTCATATACTTCAGACACCGATTGATTTGCAGTATTATCAATAAAAACACTGTTTCTTTGATTGCACTTTTTTACTTTATTGTAAAAATTTTCTAAACTTGTAGGCTCGCCATTGTGTAAGCTTTCTTCCCAGTTATTTAAGTTAACCCCATTGTTATTAAATACCATTTTTTTGGAGTTTGAAATTCCAATAACTCTAATATTGAGTTTTAAATTATCTCTTAAGAATTTTTTCTGTTGCAATAATTGTGCTAAAAAACGTTTACCAACATTTCCAACTCCCATTACAAATAAATTCAATTGTTTTATTTTTTCTTCAAAAAACTCTTCGTGTAAGGTATTTAAAGCCTTTTTTGCATCGTATTTATTGATCACTGCAGAAATATTTTTTTCAGATGATCCTTGGGCAATTGCTCTAATATTTACATTGTTCTTCCCTAGAGAACTAAACATTTGCCCGCTCAAACCTTGGTAATTTTTTAAGCTTTCTCCAACCACAGCAATAATTGCCAAATCTTTTTCTACACCAATTGGTTTTATTTTCTTTCTATCTATTTCGATACTAAAAGTTTCATCTAGAAGTCCTTTTGCTTTGACAGCGTCATTTTCATACACTCCCACACAAATTGAATGTTCAGAAGATGCTTGAGTAATAAAAACAACATTAATTTTTTCCTGAGAAAGTGTTTCAAACAAGCGTTTTGAAAAACCAGGTACACCAATCATTCCACCGCCTTCTAATGTAATAAGGCAGATATTTTCAATATGAGAAATTCCTTTAACTTCATTCTTGTTTTTAGGATTTTTACAAATTAATGTCCCTAAATTTTCTGGCTCAAAAGTATTTTTAATTCGTATTGGAATTTCTTTCCTTAATGCGGGCTGAATTGTTGGAGGATACAGAACTTTTGCTCCAAAATGAGACAATTCCATTGCTTCTTCATAAGAAATTTCTGAAATAGGATTCGCTTGTTTTACAACTCTTGGATTTGCAGTATACATTCCGCTAACATCTGTCCAGATTTGTAATTCATTTGCATTTAAAGCAGCAGCATAAATAGCAGCAGAAAAATCAGATCCCCCTCTACCTAAAGTAGTAGTTTCTCCACTATTATTCGAAGAAATAAACCCACCTAAAACAGTAATTTGATGTTTGTTTTCTTTAAAAAAAGAGTTGATATTTTTATTGGTGGCTAGAAAATTTACTTGAGCATTTAAATACTCATTATTCGTAATAATCAAATCTCTACTTTCTTTATGGGTCGCCGCAAACAAACCTGTACTGACATTTGCAATGATGTAAGAAGAAAGTCTTTCACCAAAACTAGAAACTTTAGCGAGAGTTTTATCAGATAATTCCTGCAATAAATAGATGCCCTCATAAATAGACAATAATCTATCAAACAAACCAGTAACCTCTTGGTAAACTTCTTTTTTGTTTTTGGTAATTAAATCATCAATTATAGTATAATGGGTTTCTTTAATTGATTCTAAAATTTCTTTTGAAGCAGTAATATCTTCTAAAGCTTCATTAGCAGCAGATAATAATTTGTCTGTTGTTTTTCCAAAAGCAGAAACGAGCACAACAATTTTTTGATTTTTTGATTTTTCACCAACAATGGCTAATACTTTTTGTATGCTTTCTGAACTTGCTACTGAGGAGCCGCCGAACTTTAATACTTTCATTTTTTTATAATAAATAAGCGTGAAAATTGATTTTATAACGTTATTTCGATTTTTTCGAAATTATAATTGCCCTAGATTGATATGATATATAGAAACCCCTAAAGGGTAATAATAGAAGAAGTGCGAATAATTGTTTCCATAGAAATAGAAACTATCGCAATAGTTTTGTAATTTTTTTTATGGTTTCTGTACGTATTCACACCGCAAAAATAGAAGAAAAATTTATTTTGAAGGCTCAGGTAAGAATTATTTTATATAATCCATGAATTAATGTGATGTTCTTAAAAAAGCATCAACAATAAGTATAATAATTTATTTTTTATCGGGTTTATTTAATTTTTCTTTAATGATGAGTGCAATCGGTTTGTTTTCAATTTTACTTTCCAACCAAGACAAAATATCTAGGTATAAAAAAGCTCTTTTTTCATAAGGATGATTTTCAAACTTCTTTAATTTCGTGTGAATTTTTTTAAACTCATGTTTAATTTCATGGGGATAAACATCACTCAAATCTCGAATAGAGGTTAAAAATATTTTCTGAACTTCCTGCAAGTTTTCCATCTTTAGAAGAAATTTATAAGTGTCTAAAAACTGTCTTTCTAAATC
>CAXYCO010000029.1:0-29830 GCA_964275545.1 uncultured Polaribacter sp. | reverse complement strand
CTTTTTAATACTTAAAATTGAACCTAATACTTCAATAGTTAAATTATACTCTTTACATAAATATAAAAATACATTTTTAACAGTGGCATTGGAAAAATTATGAGAAACCTTTATTTGTTGTAAACTAGCCTCAATACTTACATTTACTTTATGATTTTTTGCAACGGCTCTTATAAAGGTAGAAAGCTCTATATCACTAACACTAAAATCAACTTTTTTTGTTAGTCCTGAAACTGAAGATGAGAGACTGTCTAATGTCTTTTCTAATTTTTTAATTCTATTATCTTCTATTTGCCCATACGAAAATTGAGTAAAAAATATAAATAATACCAAAAAATGGAGCTTGTTTTTAATCACGTGAATTTTTTAAAATTAGTTTACAGTCAGTTTGTGTGTATTGCTTGACGGGCTTTCATTTCCAGCAGTATCAAAAGATTTTACAAACCAGAAATAATCTCCAACAGAAAAATCACTTTTTGTATATTGATTTGATATTCCTTTATTTTTATAAACTAGAGTTTGTAAATTAATATCAGAATAAAAATAGATGGAATCTAATTCAGGAGTTCCTAAAACATCTGTTCTATTCCATTTGAATTCTATTGCTGTATTTACATTAACAGTACTATTATCAATAGGTAAATCTAATAAAGGAGTATTAGGTATAGTGGAATCAACAGTAATTGTTCTTGATGAAAATGCTGTGTTTTTTGAACTAGTTTCACCACGAACTTGCCACGTAAAATTCCCCTCTGGAAAATCATATTGATAATTTGTTAAATTCACAGCTTCATCTATTATTTTTGTTCCATTGATATCTGGTTGCCAAATATGTACCCTATATTCAATAGACCCCTCTAATTCTTGCCACAAAAGAGTTTGATTTTTTACATTTGTTGTATCTTTATCTAAAGGTAATAAAAGTGTAATCTTCTTGCTTGCAAAACTTGTGTCAATTACTGAAAAAAAATTTGTAGTGTAATTTGAAGTATAATTTGAGTTCAAAGCTTTTACACGCCATTCATACTCGCCAACTTCTAAATCTTTTGAAATTATAGTTGATGTAGATATTGAATCTAATAGAATTTGACTTGCCCCAGAAAAACTAGGTTTTGCTATTTGAATTTGATATTCAATAGCATCGTCTAACTCTTGCCAATTAAACCCTATAATTCCATTTGCAATTTCTGAATTATTTGAAGGAGCCAGTAAAACAACAGTTTCTGTTGAAATATCTTCAATAAAAATAGATTCACAGTTAGATAGCAAAAAGAGTACGACAACAACTAGTAATTTCTTTTCCATTTTTTCTACTTGATATTTAAAGTTTAAATGTAGATAAATTATTATTATTTTAATACTTTTGAATGGCTTAATAAGCAAAATTGCTTCACAATGAAAAAAATAAATAAATTTTTATCAAAAAAACTAGATGCTTTTAATATGCAAGAGATGTTGGTTGTTTTAGTAATTATTGGAATTCTAGTTCTAATAGCATTGCCAAACCTAATGCCTATTATTTCGAAAACTAAAGCTTTAGAAGCTCAGAATCACTTAGTACACATGCATAGTTTACAGAAAAATCATTTTTTTATGTATTCTAAGTATTCTAATGATTTTAACGCAATTGATTTTTTAGCTGAAAAAACAGTTAAAAATGGTGGTTCATCAAATTATGAATATGAAATTGTAAAAGCCACTAATAATTCTTTTAAAGCAAAAGCTGTCGCTGTCACAGATTTTGATGGAGATGGGGTTTTTAATGTTTGGGAAATTGATGAGAATAAAAATTTAAAAGAATTAATTAAAGATTGAATGACTGTTTTTTAATAAGTAAAATCATCAATTATTATTATTCTTTCAGAAAATAAAAAAAATATAAACCTTAATATCTATTATTCTTAGAATGCAACCATTTGCCTCCCTTTGTTGCAGAATAAAATAGATAGTGTTCAGCAAAAAGTGATCTTCAGAACTTAATAAAATATGAATTAGGTAATTAAAATATACCGACTAAAAATAATTCAACCTACTTTCGAAGTTTCATCGTCAGAATTGCCAAGTTTTAATAAAAAATCAATGCGAATTAGACTTTTTTAATAGTGTAAGTAAAATTATAATTAAAAAATAAAACCTCTAACTAATTTAAAGTCAGAGGTTTTTTAAATAAATTTTGAGGTGTCGAGCGGATTCGAACCGCTGTAGATGGTGTTGCAGACCACTGCCTAGCCACTCGGCCACGACACCTTATGTTATTAAGGTTTGCAAATTTACGCAAATTTACAAGGTTTGCAAGCCTTTTTTAATTTTATCGTTTTTTGGTGAGTACAATGACCACTTCTTCCACATTTCCGCCAATGGGTGGATTTATTTTTGCCACAGCAACTTTTGCTTTTTTAAGCATTTTTAGTTCTTTGAAAAAACGATTTAAAATACGCTGTGCAACCTGTTCTAATAGCTTTGAACGAATTGCCATTTCTTCTTTTACAATCCGATTTAAATGAACATAATCTACCGTATCTGAAAGCTCATCAGTGTGTGCAGATTTTTTTAAATTGGCTTTTATTTCAACATCAACTCTGTATTCACTTCCAATTTTTGCTTCTTCCTCTAGACAACCATGATTGGAGAAGAGTCGTATATTATTTACTTGTATAATGCCCATTTAGTCTTCTTGGTTTGAAATAGCCTCTACTTTTTCCCACATTTTATCTGAATTTAATCTAAAAGATCCTTTGTGTTCTAGATCCCATTGATTGGGTTCAATGATGGATAAAAATAATTCTTCTTTTTTATTTTTATATAAATGATAGGTTTCGCCTATAATAGGTTCAAATCCAAATTTAGCGTTGTAAAGCATGTCATTGTAATGGAATTTCTCCATCAATAATTCGTACTCTTTTTTTACCTCATCAAATTTTCCTTTGAGTATTTTATTTACACGCCTTACACCATCACCTGTCCATGTTGCCGTATTTGTAGGTTTAATAACAGGGGAACTTGCTGACGTTCCGTAAGGTTTTAAAGCAGCGTCGTACTTTTGTGTTTCCTCATTAAAAACAACCAAATCTGGTTTTTTAGCCTCGTCTTTCTTCATACGACAAAAATACGATAATAAATATGTACAAAATTCTGTTTTTAGAAAACTTTAACGGGTAAAAATGCCCAAGTTTTCAATGAAATAGACCTCCTTTTGAAAAATAGGTATTCGTATTTTTTGTAACAATGAAAGAAAAATTGCCAGATAGCCTTGAGCACCTTTTAGAACGCTACATAAAAAAAAAAAATTAATTGGTAAAGAAATCAAAAACATTGCTAATGGTACTTGTTTTTGTTTTGTAAAACTCGGTAAAAGTGCATCTTTCACAAGTTACGCTAGTATATTTCTGATTTTGGATATCAAAAATTTTTGAGAAGACCCCTCCGGTTGCTCTTAATTGGCCCACTTTATAGGTTGTATTCTCACATTTTGGACAGTTGTAATTTCTAATTTGATTGCTCATCGTTTATGGTGTTTCCTTATTAGATGACCAATTTGCTAATTTGTTACAAAGACTTCAGACCTGTGAAGTATTTTATGTAATTTTGTCACTTAATTTGTTTTGTATATCATAATGTCTGAAGAGAAAAAATCGCTCAATTTTTTAGAGCAAATCGTAGAGGAGGATTTAACAAATGGAATGTCAAAAGAGAATTTGCGTTTTCGTTTTCCGCCAGAACCAAATGGGTATTTGCACATTGGTCACACAAAAGCAATTGGAATAAGTTTTGGTTTGGGGCAAAAATACAATGCGCCTGTAAACTTGCGTTTCGACGATACAAATCCAGCAAAGGAAGAGCAAGAATATGTAGATGCTATTAAAAAAGATATTTCTTGGCTGGGCTATTCTTGGGCAAATGAATGTTACTCTTCAGATTACTTTCAACAACTTTTTGATTGGGCAATTTTATTGATTAAAGACGGAAAAGCCTATGTAGATTCTCAATCCTCGGAAGAAATGAGAGCCCAAAAAGGTACGCCAACTTCGGTGGGTACAAACAGTCCTTTTAGAAATCGTTCTGTTGAAGAAAACTTGACCTTATTTCAAGGAATGAAAGATGGGAAATTTAAGGAAGCTGAACATACTCTGCGTGCAAAGATTGATATGGAAAATCCGAATATGTTGATGCGCGATCCCTTGATGTATAGAATTATGTTCAAATCTCATCATAGAACAGGTGATGATTGGTGCATTTATCCGATGTATGATTGGACGCACGGTGAAAGCGATTATATAGAGCAAGTTTCTCACTCTTTGTGTTCATTAGAGTTTAAACCTCATAGAGAATTGTACAATTGGTTTCGTGATACTGTTGTTGAATATAGCAAAACAGACTACCCAAATCCGCCAAAACAACGTGAGTTTTCTCGGTTGAATTTGAGTTATACCATTATGAGTAAACGCAAATTGTTAACCTTGGTAGAAAATGGAATTGTAGCTGGTTGGGACGACCCGAGAATGCCAACAATTTCTGGTTTACGAAGACGTGGTTATACCCCTGCTTCTATTAAAAGTTTCATTGAAACAGTTGGTGTTTCTAAACGAGAAAACATCATCGATGTGGCCTTGTTAGAATTTAAAATTCGTGAGGATTTAAACAAAACTGCTAAAAGAGTCATGGGCGTTTTAGATCCGGTAAAAGTGGTCATTACCAATTACCCTGAAGGAGAAGAAGAAATTTTGGATGCTAATTATAATGACTATGAGGAAGGATTTGGAAGTAGAGAAGTTCCCTTCTCAAGAGAAATTTATATAGAAAGAGAAGATTTTAGAGAAGAAGCAAATAAGAAATTTTTTCGATTAAAATTAGGAAAAGAAGTCCGTTTAAAAAACGCCTATTTTATTACAGCCAATAGTTGTACTAAAGATGAAGATGGAAATATTACTGAAATACAGTGTACTTATGATCCGCTAACAAAATCTGGGATGAATACAGAAGAAAGCAAACGTAAGGTGAAAGGAACCTTACATTGGGTTTCTGTAACACACGCTGTAAAGGCAGAGGTTAGAGCTTATGATAGATTATTTTTAGATGAAGCTCCTGATAGTCATAAAGATAAAGAGTATATGGAGTTTGTAAACCCTAATTCTTTAGAAGTGATCACTGCATTTTTAGAACCTAGTTTACAAATATCAAAAGTTGGTGAACGTTTTCAATTTCAACGTTTGGGTTATTTTAATGTGGATGATGATTCGACTTCTAATAATTTAGTATTTAATAAAATTGTTGGATTGCGAGATTCTTGGGCAAAGAAATAATTGTATGGTTATCTGTTAGTATTATTTCGTTATCTTACTAGATAATATATAAACATACGTTTTTAAAATGTATACCTATGAAAAAAATAATTATCATCAGTTTCTTGATTTTGATTTCTTGCGGAAACAAAAAAGAAGTACAACAAGTTGCTGAAGTTTCATGTGGTCAATGTAAGTTTGGAATAAAAGAACCTATGGGTTGCGATTTAGCCATTCGCATAGAAAATAAGGTATACTTTGTTGAGGGTGCAGACATTGATGATTTTGGAGATGCACACGATAAAACTACTGGTTTTTGTAGCGTAATTAGAAAAGCTAAAGTTGTAGGTGTTATTGAAGATAAAAAGTTTATGGCGAGTTCAATTACATTGGTTGATGATTTAGAATAGCCCGTTTTAGAACAAAAACAAAAGCTTTTATAAAACAACTTAGGTTCACCTTCCTTAAAGAAGAAGTACTAAAAAAATCCGAAGTAAAATTACTTCGGATTTTTTTACAATACCAAATATATTTTTATTTATGGTGCAGGATTAGGAATCTCTGCGTGAATAGCCTCAATTTCTTTTATAATTTCTTCAGACAAATCAATATGTATAGAATTGATATTTTCTTTGAGTTGACTCATTCTTGTTGCGCCAATAATAGTACTAGTTACAAAGGGTAATTGATTGATAAACGCCAAAGACAATTCTGAGATTGTGATGCCATTTTTTTTCGCAATTTCATGATATCTTCTTACCGCTTCTGTAGAACCGTCTCCCATATAGCGTGCAATAAATCTAGGAAACAAGGTGCCTCTTGCCCCTTCGGGTAATTTTCCGTCTAAATATTTAGCAGACAAAACGCCTTGCGCTAAAGGTGAATATGCTAATAAGCCAATATCTTCTCTCATGGATACTTCACTCATTCCAACTTCATAGGCTCTATGAATCATTGAATATGAATTCTGAATCGTAACTGGTCTTGCTAAATTATGTGCTTTTGCAGTTTGTAAATATTGCATGGTTCCCCAAGGAGACTCATTGGAAAGTCCGATTGCTTTTATGGTGCCCGCTTTTACAAATTGATTGAGCGTTTCTAAAATTTCTAAATGATTTTCTGCTTCTTTAGTTGCTGTTTTAAAAGGATACTCTCTAACACCAAAACAATTTACGCCTCTAGAAGGCCAATGCAATTGGTACAGATCTAAATACTCTGTTTGTAAGCGTTTTAAACTCGCTTCTATAGCTTCTGTAATATTTTTTTTGGTAAAACCTCCGGTTCTAATATGCTTTGTATAGTCTCCACCACCAGCAATTTTACTGGCCAAGACCACTTTTTCTCTGTTTCCTGTTTTTTGAAACCAATTTCCAATAATTCTTTCGGTATCTGCATAGGTGGCTGGAGTTGCAGGCACTGGATATAATTCTGCGGTATCAAAGAAATTAACGCCTTGCTCTAGAGCATAATCCATTTGTTCAAAAGCATCTTCTTGAGAGTTTTGGTTTCCCCATGTCATGGTTCCTAAACAAATTTTGCTAACTTTTATATCTGTAGTTGGTAATTTTGTGTATTTCATCAAGCTCTTTCTTTTAATAAAAATCAAAAATACAGCTTATTTAAGAGGAAAGTATAGCAAAGAAAAAAGAGCTCATAAAATGGAGCTCTTTTTAACATATATTTAAGTCTTTACTAGTTTTAGATAGCGTCAATACCAGGTAATGTTTTTCCTTCTAACATTTCTAACATTGCTCCACCGCCAGTAGAAACATAACTTACTTTATCTGCAAAACCAAATTGTTTAACCGCAGCAACAGAATCTCCACCTCCCACTAAAGAAAATGCTCCATTTTGAGTTGCTTTGTCTATAGAATGACCCAACGCAATGGTTCCAGAAGCAAATGTTTCCATTTCAAAAACACCCAAAGGCCCATTCCATAAAATGGTTTTACATTGTTGCACTACTGCATCAAAATTTTCTCGAGATTTTGGACCTGCATCTAAGCCTTGCCATCCGTTAGGAATTTTAGTAATATCTAAAATTTGCGTGTTTGCATCATTTGAAAAATCATCTGCAGCAATAACATCTACAGGAATGTGAACTTCTACTCCTTTCGCTTTCGCTTGTTGTAAAATATCTAGTGCTAATTCCATTTTATCATCTTCACAAATAGAATTTCCTACAGTTCCTCCTTGAGCTTTTACAAAAGTAAAACTCATTCCACCTCCAATAATTAAATGATCTACTTTATCTAAAATATTCTCAATCACTGTAATTTTTGAAGACACCTTAGCACCACCTAAAATTGCTAGAACTGGTTTTTCTGAATTGTTTAAAACCTTATCGATACTCTTTATTTCTCTGGCTAATAAATTTCCAAAACATTTATTTTCTTCAAAAAATTGTGCAATAATTGTTGTTGAAGCATGTGCTCTGTGTGCAGTACCAAAGGCATCGTTTACGTAAACATCACCTAATTTAGATAGTTTTTCTGCAAAACCAACATCTCCTTTTTTCTCTTCTTCATAAAAACGTAAGTTTTCTAATAATAAGATTTCTCCAGATTCTAAATTTGCAACAGCCTCTTCTACTTTACTACCAATACAATCTGAAACAAATTTTACGTGAACTCCTAAAATAGTTGAAGCTGTATCTACAATATGAGCCAAAGAAAATTCTTCTTGAACTCCTTTTGGACGGCCCAAATGAGACATCAATACACAACTACCTTCTTGTTCTAAAACAGCTATAATTGTAGATTTTGCTGCTTGAATCCTTGTAGCATCTGTCACTTCAAATTTATCATTTAAAGGCACATTAAAATCTACACGAATTAATGCTTTCTTATTCTTGAAATTAAAATCTTTTAGTGTTTTCATTTGTGGATGTATTTTCAACAAAAATAGTTTTTTATTTAGGTTTAGAGAAATTGAAATCTGAAAAGTTAAAATATCGTTTTCGTAAATTTATCTCTTATATTTGTGCATGCTTTTCAACCAAATTATAGGTCAAGAACATATTAAAAATCATTTGCAGGTTTCTGCAAAAAATGGAAGAATACCGCATGCACAATTATTTATTGGAAAAGAAGGAAGCGGTACTTTGTCTATGGCAATTGCCTATGCACAGTTTTTATTGTGTAATTCTTCCAACAATCCAGAAACATGTAATCTAAAATGCAACAAACTTCAACATCCAGATTTGCATTTTTCTTTTCCTGTAACAACGAATGACTCTGTAAAAAAACACCCTGTAAGTGATTTATTTCTAGAAGATTGGAGAGGTTTTATAAGCGAACAACCCTATGGGAGTTTGTTTAATTGGTTGCAATATATTGGCGTAGAAAATAAACAAGGTTTAATTGGTGTTGATGAAGCAAAAGCTATTGTAAAAAAACTACAACTTAAAAGCTACGAAGGTGGTTTTAAAGTGATGATTATTTGGATGGCTGAAAAAATGAATAATGAAGCTGCTAACAAGTTGTTGAAGCTAATTGAAGAGCCACCAAATAAAACAATTTTCTTACTAATTACAGAAAACGAAGAGCAAATTATTAAGACCATAAAGTCTCGTTGTCAGGCATTATACTTTCCTAATTTAAGCGAGCAAGACATCGCTAATTCTTTGCATGTACATTATCAAGTTTCTGAAAATGAAGCCTCAAAAATTGCACATCAAGCAGAAGGAAACTATAACAAAGCTATACAATTATTTGAGAATGATTCTAACGATTTAGTTTTTGAAGAATGGTTTATTTCATGGATTAGAACTGCTTTTAAAGCCAAAGGAAATGCTTCTGTTGTTCAACAATTAATTTCTTGGTCTGATACCATTGCAAAAAGCGGACGTGAAACTCAAAAGCGATTTTTACAATACTGTTTGCAGTTTTTTAGACAAGCCTTGTTATTAAACTACACCTCTGATCAGTTGGTTTTTATAGAAACAAAAACTAATTTCGATATTTCTAAATTTGCTCCATTTGTTCACGCTGGAAATATTTTAGAAATAGAAAAAGAACTAAATGACGCAATGTATCATATAGAAAGAAATGGAAATGCAAAAATTATTTTATTGGATCTTTCCATGAAATTGACTCGATTTCTGCATAAAAAAGAAGAAACAGTTTAGTTGATTTCTGTTTTTTTTTTGACTAATAAATAGAACTATTATATTCCTTTTGCTATTCTTTTAGCGACATATAAATCTGCAATTGTAGGATTTTCTGGACAACTTTTTATTTGAGTAAAAACATCACCGCCTTTTACAAAACCTGTTTGTAAAACTTTAAAATACACACCGCAAAAAGTAGTATTCCAAAATTGTTTTACGATCTTCATATCGTTAAAACGAATACCTAATTTATAACAGGGGTTTCTCTGAACTGTAGCTTCTAAAATAGCCTCACCAACCTTAAAAGTATCTCCTTGATGAATCCTCGTTTCATCTAAATTATCCATGGTTAAATTCTCACCAAAAATTCCTTTTTGAAAATCTACATCAGGATGCAATTTTTTAAAATAATCATAGTGTTTAATAGAATAGCCATATACAGCTTGAAGAATTCCTCCATGATTTTCTCTGTTACAAATAACATCACCTTTAACATCTTCTTTGTCTAAAAAAATGGGAGTTTCAATCGCATATTTAAAAATACCTGTAGAAATTTCCTTCCCCTTCCAGTTAATTTGTTTTCTTTCACCAAGGTTCGTCGATAGTATTTTCATAGTTCTTATTTTAAGAAATTTTGTAAAACATCTGCAATTTTTCTATTATCAGACAATTGTGGGATTTTATTTTGTCCGCCAAACTTACCAATCGATTTCATGTATTCATGAAAACCACCTTTCTTTACTTTTCTAATAATAAGTGGTCTCAATATATTTCCTTTAATTAAATCTAAATAATAAATATTCTGTTTTTGCATAGAAGTATCTATTGTTGATGCTAATTCCTCTAAATTATCTGGTTCCTTTTCAAACTCAATAAACCATTCGTGATATGGCAATCCACTTTCAGGACTAACTTGTGGAGCCACAGTAAACTCACTTATATTAATACTAGTTCCTTGAATAGAATCGTTCAAAGATTGTTCTACTTCTTTACCAATAACATGCTCGCCAAAGGCAGAAATAAAGTGCTTAATTCTTCCTGTAACCTTAATCCTATAGGGTTTGTTTGACGTAAACTCTACTGTATCTCCAATATTATAACCCCACAAACCTGCAGAGGTATTAAGAATGATAGCGTAATTAATTCCTAACTCAACATCTTTTAAAGATATTCTTGTTGGGTTTTCGTCAAAAAACTCAGTTGCTGGAATAAACTCATAGAAGATACCTGAATTTAACTGCAATAACATTCCTCTTTCTTTTTGGGAATCTTGATATGCAATGAATCCCTCAGAAGCAGGATACAGTTCTACAGATCTTATTTTTTTTCCTATTAGGGCTTCAAACTTATTTTTATAGGGCTCAAAATTAACGCCTCCATAAACAAAGAGATTAAAGTTTGGGAAAATTTCAGAAATTGGTTTCCCTTTTTTATCAAACAGTTTTTCAAAATACATTTGAACCCAAGAAGGAATTCCACTAATTACAGACATGTCTTCATGAATGGTTTCCTCAACTATTTTATCGACTTTGGTATCCCAGTCTTCAATGCAATTGGTTTGCCAACTTGGCAAGCGATTTTTTAACAAATAGTTTGGCACATAGTGCGCAGCAATACCGCTTAACCTTCCTAATTTAATTCCATTTTTATCTTCTAAAACGGGGCTTCCTTGCAGAAAGATCATTTTACCATCCACAAAGCTAGCATCTTTGGTTTCTGCGATATACAAAAGCAATGCATTTCGAGCTGCTTTAATATGTGTTGGCATCGATTCTTTAGTAATAGGAATGTATTTTGCCCCAGAAGTTGTGCCAGAAGTTTTTGCAAAATAGAGGGGCTTTCCCGTCCAAAGAACATCTTTTTCGCCGGCAACCACCCTGTCTACATAAGGTCTTAACGCTTCGTAATCATTAATTTTTACTCGGCTTTTAAAATCACCGTAGGTTTTAATATTTTTAAAATCGCAGTCTTTTCCAAAAGCAGTGTTTTTTGCTCTAGAAATTAAATATTTAAAAACTTTTTCTTGAGTTTTATGTGGATTATTTGCCCACCGATACACTTGTTTTCTAACCTGTTTTGCAAAGGGTATCGCGAATGTAGATTTAATACTCATCTATTTAAAATCTATATAATTTTCTGGATTTACAGCATAACCATCACTCCAAAGTTCAAAATGAAGATGGGGTCCGGTGGTTAATTCTCCTGAAGAACCAACGCTTGCAATTACTTCTCCAGATTCTACAAAATCGCCTTGTTGTTTTAGTAAATTTCCATTGTGTTTGTATACTGAAATGTAATTGTTCGGATGTTTTAATAAAATTACATACCCTGTTTCTGTAGTCCATCCAGAAAAAATTACAGTTCCGTCTGCAATCGCTTTTATAGGGCTTCCTGTTTTTGCGACAATATCGATAGCAAAATGCTTAGAATTCGGATCAAATTTTTGAGAAATGAAACCGGTTAAGGGAGCAAAAAAGACAATTTTAATATTGCTAGTGGTGTTACTCTGTATTGGAAAACGATCTTTACTCTCTACCTTTTCTCTGAATATAGAATCTGCTTTTGTCGCATCTAACTTACTTTGATCAATAACTTTTTTTCTACTGTCAAGCCTTAAAGAGTCTATCGTTTCTGGAACTAGTTCACCTGTTAAAACTGGTTGTATTGATCTTGTATAATTTTCTAAAATTGATAATTTTATTTTTAGAGAATCCGTCTCAAAAGTTAATTTTGCCGCTTTTAACTTTAAAGCTGTTGATGAATACCCTGGAATATATTCTTTTATTGGAGTAAAGGCAATTAAAATAATTGTTAATGCAACTAATAAAATTGAAAAAAAACCACCTAGAACAAATACATTTAAACGAGACAACTTTAAGGAAAAACGCTCTTCAAAGGTGTTTTCATTTAAAACTACTAATCTGTATTTATCGGTTAGTTTTTGTTTAAATTTTACTTTATTTTTTTGAGTTGATGCCACAGGTTTTTATTTGGTATGTAACAAATATACAACGAAACCTTCATTGAGGTAATAAATACAATAATGTAATCTAAAGATTTTAATTACTTATATGGATAATTTAATCCCAATCCAATAAGTAAGCTATTGATACGTTAAAAGAGCTAGTGTTTTTTAAATTAGATTCTCCTGCCAATTCTGATGGTAAATTAATTGTATAGCCTAGTTCAAAATCATAGTTTTTTAATTCTTTGACCTTTCTATTCTTAAAAAGTTTTAAAAAAAATTAAAATACTAGTAGTTAGTGTTTTAAAATTATTTTTTGTAAAAATTCATTTCATCTATATACTTCCAAACACTGTAAGAGAGTAATGGCTGAATATTTTTTTTATCCCGAATTCCATTGCGAATCATGGTTGACGAAATTTGAACAATAGGAGCATTCACTTTATGAATTTTTTGATGATTATCAAATCGTGTATCCTCTCTTCCTGTTGAGATTCTTGGATATACATAAATGTGATAATGTTCTAAAATGGTTTCGTAGTTTTTCCATTTATGAAAACTTTTCAAATTGTCTTCTCCCATAATTAAAGAAAATTCTTTGCCTGGGAATGTATCTGAAATATGTGCTAATGTATGAACAGTATAGTTAGGTAGTGGCAGTTTAAATTCTATGTCTGACGATTTTATCTTTTCATAATTTTCTACTGCTATGTCTACCAGTGCGAATCGATGAATATTGTCTAATAAAGATTTCTTTTTTTTGAATGGGCTTTGTGGTGTAACAACCAACCAAATTTCATCTAAATCTGAATGTTCAACCATATGATTGGCAATGATTAGATGCCCAACATGAATTGGGTTGAATGTACCAAAATACAATCCTATTTTCATTTTCTTAATCCTCTTGATTTAGATATTCAAAAACTAATTCCTCTGCTTCTTTAAGTGCAATTTCTAAATCGTAATTTTTGATAATTTTGTCAAATTGTGGCGCTGTAGCTAGCTCTACTGAGGCTTTAGCAATTCGCATATTTATTTTTTCTTCACTTTCTGTTTTCCTTTTTTTGAGTCTAATTTTTAACTCATCTACACTTGGTGGTTTTACAAAAACAGATAAGGTTTCTTTAGGGAATTTCTTTTTAATTCGCAATCCACCAACAACATCAATATCAAAAATAACATGTTTTTTTTCTGCCCAGATACGTTCTACTTCACTTTTTAAAGTTCCATAAAAATTATCCCTATAGACTTCCTCCCATTCTAAAAAGTCGTCTGCTTTAATTTTACTTTTGAAATCTCTTAAAGAGATAAAATAATAATCTTCTCCATCTTTTTCAAAACCTCTTGGTTTTCTTGATGTTGCAGAAATAGAGAAATCTAAATCTAAATTCTCTTGTTTAAGCAAATGACGGACAATGGTTGTTTTACCAGAACCTGATGGTGCAGAAAACACAAATAACTTACCTTTAAAACCAGACATCTACAAAACGTTTAATATTTGTTCTTTAATTTGTTCTAATTCGTTTTTCATTTGAATAACTGCTTTTTGCATGGGTGCAAAATTTGCTTTGGATCCTGTTGTGTTTATTTCTCTACCTATTTCCTGAATAACAAAACCTAATTTTTTACCGTTAGACTCTGGTGTAGCTAGGGTTTCTAAAAAATAATCAAGGTGATTTGCCAAACGAACCTTCTCTTCATTAATATCTAATTTCTCTAAATAATATATTAATTCTTGCTCAAATCTATTCTCGTCAGTTTCTACTTTTAAATCGTCAATAGCCTTTTTTAAACGAATTTTAATATGATCTATTCTGTCTTTATCTAATGCTTTTACTTCTTCTAAATACTTTCTAATATTAACAATTCTCTCTTGAAAATCTAGTTCTAAAGAAGCTGCTTCGTCTAGTCTATATTGTACAATTTCTTTGATTGCTTCACCAATATGAATGTCAATTAACTTCCACTCGTTTTCATCGAGTTCTTCTCGTTCAGTTTTTAATGCATCTGGCATTTTTACTGCCATTTTTAGGAGTTCAATATCCGATGTAGTTTCTGTTTGTATGACTCCCTTTAATTGTTGAATATATTGTTTTACAACCCCGTGATTTATAACCGTAGAAGTTTCATCAGCAGTCATTTCAACAAAAATAGAAAAATCTACTTTTCCTCGAACCAATGCTGTTGCCAGTTTTTTACGAACTGATAATTCTTTCTCTTTATAATAAGAGGGAATCCTTACGTTTAAATCGAGGTTTTTACTATTAAGGGATTTAATTTCTATCGACACTTTTTTGGTTGGTAACTGCAAAACAGATTTCCCATAACCAGTCATAGATTGAATCATGCAATCGTCATTTTAAATGAATCGCAAAGATATATTATTTAGTGGATTTATCTGCTTGTTTAGTAACTAAATACACGCCAAAAAAGATGAGTAATGTTGCAGAAATCTTAATCATATTTAATGAATCGCTCCCAACAATTAGTGCATAAATAGATGCAATTACTGGTTGTAAGTATATAAAAACACTAACTGTTGTGGGTTTTAATTTTGTTAATGCAAACAAGTTAAATACGTAGGTTACACAAGTTGTGAATAGCACTACAAAACCTGCTTTCAAATAAATAGATGTTGGCATAACATGCCATTGAACCTCAACTAACTCCTCTAATCCAAACGGAGTAACAAATAATAAACCAAACAAATACAACCACTTTACAAATACTATTGGATTGTATTTTACAACAAGTTTTTTTACGATAACTAGATACAACCCATATGAAGCTGCATTAATAAAAACTAATACATTTCCTAAAACCCTATTACTTGCACTACCATCTGAATTATTTCCGTAAACTATTAAAATTACAGCACCTATTAAACCAATAACTACTCCAATAATTTTTTTTGCAATTAATTTTTCCTTTAGTAAAATACTTGAAAAAATAAGCACCAAAATTGGCGAAGTAACCATCATAACCGATGCACTTATTGGTGTCGTTAAACTTAACCCTTTAAAAAAGGTTAGCATGTTTAATCCTACCCCAAAGAATGCAGCAAAAAATATGTTTTTATAATCTGATTTTTCAATTTTTTTAGCTTTTACAAACAAGCCTAAAAACCAAAAAATAGCGGTAGCGCCTGAAACCCTCAGCAAAATAAAGCCATATGGTTTTATATATAATGGCATCACTTCTTTAGCAATTGTAAAGGTTACACCGTAAATTAATGCTGTAATAGAAAGTGCTATAAGAGCAATCGTTCTTATACTCATAAAACGTATTGTTTTCTATACAAATTTGATGATATTTTTTAGATTAAAACAAAAAAAAGTTTTAAAAAACATTAAAATAATTATCTATTGCATTATTGTTTTCTAAACGCTTTAAAAAGATATGCTTTCTAAAAAAACACAGATTAAATTTATTAGAAATAGATAGTATTAAATTAAAAAAATCAATACGTATTTCAAAGTATTATCATAAAATAGTTTTAAATTTCTAAAAAAGTATATCCTCTAAAAAATCATGAAAATTCTGTTGTTACAACTTGTTCCATTTTATCTAACTTTTACAGGCAACAAAATAAATATTTTATGCAATTATGTTACATTTGTTCTTATACACTAATATTATGCAGATACATCACATAGGGAATAACAATTCTATTTTGAATACATTTATTTCAGAAATTAGAGATATTGACATTCAAAAAGATTCTTTACGATTTCGAAGAAATATAGAAAGAATTGGCGAAATATTAAGCTATGAATTGAGTAAAAATTTATCTTTTTCTTCTTTTGAAGTTACAACTCCCCTTGGAGTAAAAAAGATTAATCTTCCAAAAAAAGATATTGTTTTATGCTCTATTTTACGTGCTGGTCTGCCATTGCACCAGGGTTTGTTAAACTATTTTGATGATGCGGAAAATGCATTTATTTCGGCATATCGTCATCATCCAAAAAATGATTCAACTTTTAAAATTATCGTTGAATATTTTGCTGCGCCTGAAATGGAAAACAAAACATTATTATTAGCGGACCCTATGTTAGCAACAGGACAATCTTTAGTCGCTGTGTATGACGCCATAAAAAATGTTGGGCAACCAAAAGAGATTCATATTATTGCAATAATTGGCTCGACCGAAGGAATTAAATTTATAGAAAAACATTTTCCAGAAAATACTCATTTGTGGATTGCCGCTATAGATGATGTTTTAAATGATAAAGGCTATATTATTCCTGGTTTAGGTGATGCAGGTGATTTGGCGTTTGGATCGAAATTATAATAGGAATGGAAAAACAAAAGAACACACTACTAAAATAATTAGTACGATGTCTTTAACTATTCTTTTAGCTTTCATTTCTAGGCCATTTGCAACAATTATTGACATAGGAAATAAGATAAATATAATTTCAGAACCATTTTTATCTGGTAAAAAAATAATAAAACTTGCAGCAATTATTAAATTAAAAATTACTAGCACCCAACTTCTTCTAAAAATAGTTTTTACAGACAATACATTAGGTGTTTTTAATGCAATTACTGTGACTGTACAAAAACCTATCAAAATTAGTGGAACAAGAAAAAATCTTTGAGTATACAATGACAAATCATAGCTCGTGAAAAAGTAAAAATACTTCACAAACTCTTCAATATTATCATCCCATAAAAAATAAGTAAACCAGATAATTAATGGTGATATAAAGCCAATAACTGGTATTAATAATGTTCTAATTGTTACCTTCTGAAATAAATAAATTGCAGCATACAAAAGAAGAAAATAAACAATAGAAAAAGGCTCTATAACAAACATAATCCCTAACCAAAACCCACTGTCAAATAACTTTTGAAAAATAGTTTTTGAAGATTGAAAACTATATATTTTTCTTAAAAAGAGTAGGTGTAAAAAAAACAAATTCAACATTTTTACCTCTAAAAAATAGGTAGTGAAAAATCCAATAAAAACAGTAAAGAGTAACAAAGCATAAGAATTGCTATCTGTTAAGTTATTTTTGGAAACAATAAAATTAAAAAAGAAAAATTGAATTAAAAAAAAAGAAAAAAACCTAGTGTCCCAATAACAAAACTTCCAGATAAATCAATAATAGAAACACCAACTAAAGAAGCTTTTAGGCAGTAAATAAAAAACAAGCTAATAATTACTATAAAATTGATTGGTTTAGATTTCCCGAAAAAATTGGTTAGCATTGATTGTTTTGTTATTTTTGCAGCGTAAAGATAATTAAGTTATGATAGCAGGCAATATTTTTAGATGGATTGGTAGTTTATTTACAGATCTTTTATTCCTTCCTTTCAATTGGATACGATCAAGTATCGCTAATCAAGATTTTGGATGGTGGATTTCAAATGCAATAAACTGGGGCTTCCTTATTGTTTTATTATTCTTATTCAGATATTGGATGAATGAATCGCGACGTTTTGTAAAAGAAGGAACTGAGGACAAGGCTTAATAATATACTTTGGGAAGCAAAAACAAACTTAAACGGTTTAAAGAAAATGAAACGTTTAAAAATGTCATTCAACCTACGAGAGAAGAAGTTTTACATAATTTTTCTTTAAAAGGAAAATGGCATTCTTTTTTTAAGAATAACAATCCAATTGTTTTGGAACTAGGATGTGGTAAAGGTGAATATACCATTGCTTTGGCTAAAAAAAACCCTCATAAAAATTTTATTGGAATAGACATAAAAGGGGCACGCTTTTGGCGCGGTGCAAAAACAGCCATTGAAGATAATTTACAAAACGTAGCCTTTATACGAACTCAAATTGAATTGGTCTCTTCTCTTTTTGAAGAAAATGAAGTTGATGAAATCTGGATTACTTTTCCTGATCCTCAAATAAAATATCAGCGAACAAAGCATAGAATGACCAATACTGAATTCTTAAAAAAATATAATTATATTTTAAAAGAGGATGGTATCATAAATCTAAAAACCGACAGCGAATTTATGCACGGTTATACTTTAGGCTTATTACATGGTGAAGGTCATGAAATCTTACACGCCAACCATAATGTTTACAAAAATGAAGGTGCACCAGAAGAAGTAACTTCTACTCAAACATTCTACGAAAAACAATATTTAATCGTAGACAAACCAATTACTTACATTCGATTTAAACTAAAATATTAATATCCTTTTGTACTTTTACACTATGAAAGAATCTGATAATTTTTTCGATAAGGTATACAAAACAGCACGTTTAATTCCATTTGGTAGAGTAACTAGTTATGGTGCAATTGCAGAATACTTAAGTGCAGCGCGTTCAGCTAGAATGGTGGGTTGGGCTATGAATAAATCTCACAATCAAACAGAAGAAGTCCCTGCGCACAGAGTTGTAAATAAAAAAGGGCTGCTTACCGGAAAACATCATTTCGATGGAACAAATTTGATGCAACAATTATTAGAAAACGAAGGGGTCGTTGTCATCGAAAATCAGATTCAAAATTTAGAAGAAGTTTTCTGGAATCCATCGGAAGAACTCCAATAAACGGAAGCTATCTATCTATAAATAATCACAATCTACTTGCTTTATTTTCTGAACAGTAAAACGTATCTTTGCAATCAAGATTAAATAATAAGAATTCGTGAGTTTTAAGAAGCAAGATATATACAAAGCATTAGAAACCATAACTGCACCCGGAGAAGGAAAAAGTTTGGTTGAAAATAATAATATAACCAATGTTGTAACCTTTGGTGACGAGGTGGAAGTGGATGTTACCATAAACAACCCAACTTTACAGGCAAAAAAGAAAGTTGAATCGGAAATTTCAAAAGCAATTAAAACCAACGTTGGCGATTCACTAACTGTAAAAGTAAATGTTAAAGTAGAGAAGCCCCTAGCAAAAGAAGACCCAAATTTAATACGAGGAAAAGAAATTCCAAATATAAAAAATATAATTGCTATTGCCTCAGGTAAAGGCGGTGTTGGTAAATCTACAATCACAGCAAATACAGCTATCTCTTTAGCAAAAATGGGCTTTAATGTAGGTGTTTTAGATGCAGATGTTTATGGTCCTTCACAACATATAATGTTTGATGTTGAAAAAATAAAACCTCTTTCTGTAAAAGTTGATGGTCGCTCAAAGATGAAACCTGTAGAAAATTATAACGTAAAGTTATTGTCTTTAGGTTTTTTTACAGACCCAAGTCAAGCAGTTATTTGGCGTGGACCAATGGCATCAAAAGCATTAAATCAATTAATTTTTGATGCAGATTGGGGAGAGTTAGATTTCCTTTTAATAGATTTACCACCAGGAACAGGTGATGTACATTTATCTATTGTTCAAGCGTTGCCAATTAATGGAGCTGTTGTTGTAAGCACGCCTCAAAATATTGCATTGGCAGATGCAAAAAAGGGTGTTGCGATGTTTCAACAAGAGAGCATAAAAGTCCCTGTTTTAGGAATTATTGAAAATATGGCTTATTTTACACCCGAGGAATTACCAGATAACAAGTATTATATCTTTGGGAAAGACGGTGCAAAAAATTTGGCAGAAGATATTGATACTCAATTTTTAGGAGAAATTCCTTTAGTACAAAGTATTCGAGAATCTGGTGACGTTGGCCATCCTGTTGCACTACAAGAAGGAACAGTTTTAGAAGAATCTTTTAAAGAAATTACCAAAGAAATGGTTTCTCAATTGTTAAAAAGAAATGCTAATTTACCTCCAACTGAAGTTGTAAGAATTACAACAATGAGTGGATGTAGTACAGTTAAAAAATAAAATTATGACGACACAAGAAACACTAAATAACGTAGAAAAAGCATTAGATGAAATTCGTCCTTTTTTAATGAGTGATGGAGGAAATATCAAACTACTTTCTATTAAAGATACTATTGTTAAAGTTCAATTACAAGGAGCTTGTACTGGTTGTTCTGTTAATCAAATGACTTTAAAAAGTGGGGTTGAAGCAACTATAAAAAAATATGCTCCTCAAATAGAGGAAGTCATTAATGTTGCATAACAGATACCGTATACTAAGATAAGAACAACCATTACTTTTACTCAATCTTACTATAAGAATGATTTCAACAGATATACTAATTATTGGTGCAGGACCTACAGGTCTTTTTACTGTTTTTGAAGCAGGGTTATTAAAACTCCGTTGCCACTTAATTGACGCTTTACCTCAAGCTGGTGGTCAATGTTCAGAGATTTACCCTAAAAAGCCCATCTACGATATTCCTGCATATCCAGAAATTTTAGCGGGTGATTTA
Organism: uncultured Polaribacter sp.; assembly: GCA_964275545.1. GTDB lineage: Bacteria > Bacteroidota > Bacteroidia > Flavobacteriales > Flavobacteriaceae > Polaribacter. The sequence goes on along the minus strand of CAXYCO010000029.1, from coordinate 9,228 downwards.
ACCGAAAAATTAATGGAACAAATTAAACAATTTGAACCAGGTTTTACTTTGGGTGAACGAGCCGAAACTATTGAAAAACAAGAAGACGAAACTTTTATTGTAACGACTAATAAAGGGACAAAACACCACGCAAAAATTGTGGCAATTGCCGGTGGATTAGGTTCTTTCGAACCAAGAAAACCTCCAATTCCTAATATTGCAAACTTTGAAGATAAGGGAGTAGAATATATTATTAGAGATCCTGAATTTTACAGAAACAAAAAAGTGGTGATTTCCGGAGGTGGAGACTCTGCCTTAGATTGGTCAATTTTCTTAACAGATATTGCTTCTTCGGTAACATTAATTCACAGAAGAAACGAATTTAGAGGTGCTTTAGATTCTGTAGACAAGGTACAAGAATTAAAAGATGCTGGTAAAATTACCATGATTACTCCTGCAGAGGTAAAAGAAATCATTGGAACGAATAACGTTGAAGGCGTTTCTGTTATTCAAAGTGGAGGTGAACCTTTTATCATTGAAACAGATCATTTTATACCCCTTTTCGGATTGTCTCCTAAACTGGGTCCAATTGGAAATTGGGGATTGGAAATTGAGAAAAATGCCATAAAAGTAAATAATGCGTTAGATTACCAAACCAATATTCCAGGTATTTATGCAATAGGAGATGTAAATACCTATCCAGGAAAATTAAAATTGATATTATGTGGGTTTCATGAAGCTACATTAATGTGCCAAAGTGCTTACAAACGTATTTTTCCCAATAAAAAATATGTAATGAAATATACAACCGTTGGAGGCGTAGACGGTTTTGACGGAACTAGAAAAGAAGCTCCAAAAGCTGTTGTTAAGAAAATTGAGTAAAATGATTCCTCGAAATACAATTTCTTATTATCCTTATAAATACGGACGATACTTTTTTTATTTACTGATCTTTGGCTTAGCTTTGGTTGATTTCATATCAATATTGGGGTTATACTTCAAAAGAATAGCTGAAAATAGTTTGGTAAAGGGTGAATTTCTAATTTATCAATCAAAAGATATTTCCAATCAAGAAAAAGAATCTCAAGTAACTGATTTCCTAATAGGCGAGAAAATACCTCTTTTACTAAAAATTAGTCTTCTTTTTTTAATCATGCAAATACCGTTATTTGAACTTTTCGGAATCGAATATTTCCTATAAATGAACAATCCGGACATTACCATAAAAATAACAGATAGAGAAGGAACACTTCACGAAATTCAGGCACCTACAGACATGGCAATGAATTTGATGGAAGTTGTGCGTTCTTATGAATTGGCAGAGGAAGGAACCATTGGTATTTGTGGTGGAATGGCAATGTGTGCATCTTGCCAGTGTTATGTGAAATCTGATCACAAATTACCAGAGATGGGAATTGATGAGGACATGATGTTAGCAGAAGCTTTTCATGTTGAGGATAACAGTAGGTTAGGCTGTCAAATACAAATGACTCCTGAAATGGATGGTTTGGAGATAGAGCTAGCTCCTGAAAGTTAGTTTAAGATTACAGAGAATTCATCTTTTAATATGGAGAGCCAATCCATAACCCGTTCTTGGGTTAATTCTGGCTGATTATCTTCATCGATTGCCAATCCATAAAAAAACTCTGCATTATATAATGCTTTAGATTCCGTAAAATCATAGCCTTTTATTGGCCAAAAACCTGTAATATTTCCACCATTTTCTAAAATAACTTCTGCTAACATTCCAACACCATCAATAAAGTATTCTCCATAGCCATATTGATCTCCTAAGCCATAAATTGCTACTGTTTTATTCGTAAAGTCGATGGTTTTAAATTCATCAAAATAATTTTCCCAGTCATTTTGCAAATCACCGTCATACCAAGTAGACAATCCTAAAATTAAAACTTCATATGCTTCAAAATCTTCTTTAGTTACCTCAGATACGCCAATAACTTTAATATCACTAAAATCCCAATTATCTACAATATAACCTGTAATTTCTTCTGTCATTCCAGTATTTGATCCATAAATTAAGCCTATTGTTTTCATTTGTATTAGATATTAATTTAAAATAAGAGTATAATTTATTTCTGATGCCAATAATTTATTTTTTGAAGCACTCTTTAACAACATAAGTGATTTTAAATCGGCGATTTCTTCCTCATTAAAAAATAATACCAAGCCCTCGTTGGGAGTCGAAATTGGTATTTTTCTCTTTTTTGTAGTTTGAGAATAAAAATCCAACCAATAGTTTATATCAATGTGTTGTATGTATTTTCTAAATTGCAATAACTGTTCTTTATCAAATTGAAAGAATAAATTATTATACGTTAAACTATAAATTTTACAAACCCTACAAACAGTTAGTTCTCCATTACTTAAACTGGATATTATTTTTGAATTTTTACACATTTTTTATCTTTTTTAAAATATCAACGATATATTGGATTTTATTTTTGATTTATACGTTTCAATAATTTAATCGTATCTCAAAAAACCAACTCCAAAACACTGTTTTATTTAGAACTAATCTAAATAAAATACTGTGCAAATTTATCTAACAAGAAATGAATATCAAAACTTATTTAGAATTATTTTAAATAAGGTTTTTATGTTTGAAATTTATATAACAATTTAAATGACTATAATATTCTGTATATTTGTAAAAAAAGAGCCTTAAAAGCTCTAAAAATATGTATTTAGACTTACTATCACTTTTAAAATTCTTAATGAAACGGGACCCTGAATAATTGGTTAAATGAGCATATAAATCATTTAAATTTTTAATTTTAAAATAAAAAACATGCCTTTTTATCATAAATTAGGGAAAATTCCACCCAAAAGACACACACAATTTCGTAAAAAAGACGGAAGTCTATACTATGAGCAATTGTTTGGAACAATTGGTTTTGACGGAATGTCTACCAATTCATACCACGAGCACAGGCCAACAATGGTTAAAAAAATACTTAAGCAATATTCGGTAAAACCGAAAATTTCTAAAGCAAATAACATCCAGTCATACAGGTTTCGTGGTTTCCAAATCCAACCAGAAAACGATTATTTAGAAAGTAGAAAAATAGTGTTAACAAATTCTGACTGTAATATTATTCTTTCAGCACCAAAACAATCTACCAAAGATTATTTTTATAAAAATACAGACGCCGATGAGGTGATTTTTATTCATAAAGGGACAGGAAAATTGCGAACTCATTTAGGGAATCTCGATTTTAAATATGGAGACTATTTGGTAATACCTAGAGGAATTATATACAAATTAGATTTCGATGATGAGAATAATCGTCTTTTTATTGTAGAATCATATTCACCAGTTTATACCCCAAAACGGTATAGAAATTGGTTTGGTCAATTGTTAGAACATTCACCATTTTGTGAACGCGACTTGAGAAGGCCTGAAGAATTAGAAACACATGATGAAAAGGGAGATTTCTTAATAAAAATAAAAAAACAAGGCGAAATTATAGAAATGATTTACGCATCACACCCTTTTGATGTTGTAGGTTATGATGGTTACAATTTCCCATATGCATTTTCTATTCACGATTTCGAACCCATTACAGGCCGTATCCATCAACCTCCACCAGTTCACCAAACTTTTGAAACCAATTCGTTTGTAATTTGCAGTTTTGTTCCACGTTTATACGATTACCATCCGAATTCAATACCTGCACCCTACAATCATAGCAATATAGATTCCGATGAGGTGTTGTATTATGTAGATGGTGATTTTATGAGTAGAAATGACATCGATAAAGGTCATATTTCTCTTCATCCTGCAGGGATTCCTCATGGTCCACACCCAGGAGCAACTGAGAGAAGTATTGGTCATACAAAAACTGAAGAGTTGGCGGTTATGGTAGATACATTTAAACCTCTTCAAGTTACAGAAGAAGCCATGAAAATTGCCGATAATGATTACTATAAATCTTGGTTGGAGGAAGAGGATAAATAAAAGCTATTTCCTTTTCTATTTTATATCTTTTTTTTAAAATACAAAAGATATTATTTTAGCAAGAACTAAGGCATTATATACCAATATCAAAATAAAAAAATATTCCAATAAATATTAAAATCCTTTTAGGGTTTAATTAGATAAACATATTATGAGTAAAAAAGAAATAAAATCTGTTGAATACAGTTTAGAAAAAATATTTGAAGGAGCTCAAGATTTCCTGCCATTACTAGGAACAGATTATGTAGAGTTTTATGTAGGTAACGCAAAACAAGCAGCACATTTTTACAAAACAGCATTTGGGTTTCAATCTTACGCATATAGAGGACTAGAAACTGGTTCTAAAGATTCTGTAAGCTATGTATTGACTCAAGATAAAATTAAATTGATCCTTACGACTCCATTACATAGTAAATCTCCAATAAACGACCATATTGTAAAACATGGAGATGGTGTAAAAATTGTTGCCCTTTGGGTGGAAGATGCAAGACAAGCATATAAAGAAACTACTTCTCGTGGGGCAAAATCCTATATGGAACCAACTGTAGAATCTGATGAACACGGAGAGGTTATACGAGCAGGGATTTACACATATGGAGAGACCATACACATGTTTGTTGAGCGTAAAAATTATAATGGTGCCTTTTTACCAGGTTTTAAAAAGTGGGAATCTGAATACAATCCGCCAGCAGCAGGATTAAAATATATTGATCATATGGTTGGAAATGTAGGCTGGAATCAAATGGATGTTTGGGTAAAATGGTATGAAGATGTTATGGGTTTTGAAAATTTCTTGTCTTTTGATGACAAGCAAATTCACACAGAATATTCTGCATTAATGAGTAAAGTAATGTCTAATGGAAACGGTCGTATTAAGTTTCCAATAAATGAGCCAGCAAAAGCTTCAAAGCGTTCTCAAATTGAAGAGTATTTAGACTTTTATGAAGGTGCAGGGGTTCAGCATATTGCTGTGGCTACCGATGATATTATTAAAACTGTTTCTCAATTAAAAGCCAACGGAGTAGAATTCTTATCAACACCGCCAGAAGAATACTATAGATCCGTTCCTGGAAGGTTAGAAGAGTTTAGCCATGAATTAAGAGAGGACATCGAAAAACTTAAAGGTTTGGGTATTATGATAGATGCCGATGAAGAAGGGTATTTATTACAAATTTTCACCAAACCAATTGAGGATAGACCTACCTTGTTTTTTGAAGTTATTCAAAGAATGGGCGCCAGAGGTTTTGGAGCAGGAAACTTTAAAGCACTATTTGAATCTATTGAAAGAGAACAAGCAAAAAGAGGAACTTTATAAAACAACACAAAATAGACAGACAAGTTAAAAAACGTGAATCTTACCTGTTTTTATTATCACAAAATGAACATAAACTTTAAAAATATAAAATCACCTTTCTCATAAAAGTTACTTTTTTAATACTAAAAAAGGTAACTATTAATCAAAAAATATACAGTAATGAGTAAAGATGAAATTTTAAAAGCTATAGAAGAAAAGTACGAAAAACTAGGTGTTCCTCTTAATACGATGCTAGAGGGCTTACTTCATAGTACACCCATAACATATTGGGACTATATCCAAACAGATGCTTTATTAGGATTGCAAATTCCTAGAACAACAGAAAAAGATGAAATGGTTTTTATCATGTATCATCAAGTAAATGAGTTGTTGTTCAAAATGATTTTATGGGAAATTGATCAAATATCTCTTTCTAAAAAAGAAATAACTGCAGAGAAATTCTCTAAACATTTAATGAGAATAAGCAGGTACTTTGACATGCTTTGTAGTTCGTTTAGTGTTATGGCAGAAGGGATGGATGTTGATCAATATTTAAAATTCAGAAACACACTAGCACCCGCAAGTGGATTTCAAAGTGCACAATATCGAAAAATTGAATTTGCCTCTACAGAGTTGATAAATTTAATTGATGCACGCTACAGAGATTCAATAGATAGAAACTCATCGTTTAAAAATGCTTTTGATCACTTGTACTGGCAAGCTGCAGGAAAAAATCATAAAACTGGTAAAAAATCAATTTTAATTCAACTTTTTGAAAAAAAATACATGGGAGATTTTATCGACTTCATGGAAGATTATAACGAATGTAATTTATCTAAGAAATTTAAACAGTTGCCCAAAGATATTCAACAAAACAAAGAGTTAATTAAAGCTATGCGACATTATGATTATACTGTAAATGTAAAATGGGTTTTAGCCCATTATGATGCAGCAGGCAAATACTTAGGTGGTGGCGAAAAGGATCTTGAAGCAACTGGCGGAAGTAATTGGCGGAAATATATGCATCCAAAATACCAACGACGAATCTTTTTTCCATATTTATGGAATGAAGAAGAACTCAAAAATTGGGGTACATTTTAATCCTAATAGATAAAAGTAAAGGTTTTATGATTTTTGTAACGGTTATTGTCATTACTTTTTTATAAGTTTGATTTTTATGAAAAAATATATCGTATTACTAATAGCCTCATTTTTATTTACTACAAGTTTTAGCCAAGAAAAAAAGGAAGCCTTTAAAAGTAGTGAATGGCTTCGTTATAAAATGAGCTATAGTGGTTGGTTACGAGCTGGCACTGCAATTTTAGAAATTGAAGAAACAGCGTATGAAGGGAAAAAAGTGTTTCATGCAAAAGGTTCTGGATGGACTTCGGGTCCCATAAAATGGTTTTATAAAGTAGATGATGTATATGAGTCATATTTTGATAAAGACACTATAAGACCTTATCTATTTAAGAGAAAAACTGACGAAGTTGGCTATAAAAAGAATCGAATCACTAGCTTTAACTATGCATCAAAAAAAGCCTATGTACAAGATTTTACCAAACAAACAGATACTACTGTTGCGTTTGTAAATGTTCAAGACATGATGTCTTCTTTTTACTACTTAAGGAATCAAAAAGTAGATCATTTAAAAATAGGAGATGCAATAGCCATTGATATGTTTTTGGATTCGCAAGTATATCCTTTTAAACTTCAGTTTTTAGGCAGGGAAGTTTTGAGTACAAAGTTTGGAAAAATTAAATCGTTAATTTTTAGGCCTTTGGTTCAGTCTGGTCGAATTTTTAAAGCAGAAGAAAGTGTTACGCTTTGGATAACCGACGATGAAAATAAAATTCCAATTAAAATGAAAGCGTCGTTGTCTGTTGGTTCTTTACGAGCAGAATTAGAATCCTATAAAGGATTAGCAAATCCGTTTAATAAAATCTAACCATACCTCAAAAAACCAATTTAATAACTTAATTAAATTGGTTCATAATTAATGATAATTATTTGTATTTTTGAAAATTATATTTTTTAATTAAAAATATTAATTTTTTTGAAAAAAACCGTCCTACTCCTCCTGCTTCTAGTCTGCGCCTTTTTAGCCTGTAACAAAAATAAAAAAAAGAACATCCTTACTACTAAGACAGAAAAACCAAAACCTGTTTATAAGTATGGTTATAAATTAGACGATTTTAAGGTTATACAAGACACCATAGAAAAAGGAGAAAGTTTTGGAACTATTTTAGATAGACATCATGTCTATTATCCTAAAATTATTAAAATTGCAGCAGTTGCTAAAGACACTTTTGATGTAAGAAGAGTGAGAGCGGGTAAGCCTTACACCATTCTAGCAAGCAAAGATTCCTTAGAAAAAGCTCAGGTTTTTATTTACAAACATGATAAGATAAACGCAACAATTTTAGATTTCAAAGACTCTACCATTACTGCATTAAATTACAAAAAACCTATAAAAATTCTTGAGAAAGAAGCTTCAGGTGTTATAAACTCTAATCTTTCTGTTACTATGGATAGTTTGGGTTTAAAACCAAATTTGACCTACAAAATTGCAGATATTTATGCGTGGACATTGGATTTTTACAAGCTTCAAAAAGGAGATTCTTTTAAATTTGTTTACGAAGAAAAATTTATTGATGACACAACTTTTGCTGGGTATGGCACTATTAAATCAGCAATTTTTAAACATAGAGGTAAAGATTTGTATGCATTTCGATTTCTAGCAGATTCAACTTTAAACATTCACGAGTATTATGATGATGAAGCAAAAATGTTACGCAGTCAGTTTTTAAAATCTCCAATTAAATTTCAATATAGAATATCATCTAGGTATAATTTAAACAGAAGAATTGCACACTATGGCTATAGGGTTAAAGCACATAAAGGAACCGATTTTGCTGCAGCAAATGGAACACCGATTATGTCAACTGCTAATGGTACTGTTATTGAATCGAGAAGAAAAGGAGGTAATGGCAATTACGTATCAGTGAAGCATAATAGTACTTATACTACAAAATACCTTCATATGAGTAGAAGAAAATCGAAGGTTGGTGATTTTGTAAAACAAGGTGATATTATTGGGTATGTGGGTTCTACTGGAAGTAGTTCTGGAAATCATGTTTGCTATCGTTTTTGGAAAAACGGACGAGAAGTTGATCCTTTTAAAGAGAAGTTACCTACTGCTAAGCCAATGAAAAAAGACATAAAGCCTATCTTTTTCGATTTCATAAAATCTCTTAAATATCAATTAGATTATAAGAAAGTTCCTGTTAAAGAACCAAATTTAATTTCAGAAATTACTCCACAAAATTAAAAAAATGACATTAAAAAACATCAACCCAACTTCTACAAGTGCATGGAAAAAATTAGTAGATCATTTTAATGATATTGAGAATATTAGCATACGAGATTTACACAAGGATGAAAATAGAAAAAACAAATTTTCTATTGAACTTGATGACTTACTTGTCGATTTTTCTAATAACAGAATTACAAGTAAAACCATAAGTTTATTGGTGGATCTAGCAAATGAAATTGATTTAAAAGACGCTATTGAAAAACAATTTTCTGGAGCAATTATTAACGAAACAGAAAATAGGGCGGTTTTACACACTGCATTAAGAAGTACTACTGAAGAACCTATTTTAGTTCACGGAAAAAATATTAAACCACAAATACAAGCTGCTTTAAGAAAAATTAGAAGTTTTTCAAACAAAGTTATTTCGGGGAAATGGAAGGGATACTCAGGGTTGCCTATTACTGATATTGTAAATATTGGAATCGGTGGTTCAGATTTAGGACCTGATATGGTGGTAGAATCATTAAAGTTTTATAAGAATAATCTAAATACACATTTTGTTTCTAATATTGATGGAGACCATGTTTCTGAAATTATTAAAAATCTAAATCCAGAAACTACCCTTTTTGTTATTGTTTCAAAAACATTCACTACACAAGA
>CAXYCO010000028.1:0-24010 GCA_964275545.1 uncultured Polaribacter sp. | reverse complement strand
AATGCCGGATTTTCACCAATCAGAGACGTTAATACATTTAAACTATTGAATAAAAAATGTGGATCTATCTGACTTTTTAAAGATTCAAATTTTGCAGTTTCTGTTTTGGCTACTATTTCTTGTTTGGTGCTTTCTTGTGATACAGATGCTTTCCAATTAATCATAAAACCTCTAGCATGTAAAAAAGCAGAGACTCCTAATGATAAAATAATATAGAATAAATGAATCCACAAGAAATCTCCCTTAAAAAAATTGGCTGAACTGTTGTCATTAATAATAATAAACACTACATAATCTATAATCAAAACAACAGGTATTGTATATACTATTGTTGCAATAATACCTGCCCAAACTCTTTGATTCGTTTGCGCAATCCAATCCCATTTTTTTGATAAATAAGTATTGATAAACCCATTTCCAAATCCTAGACCAAAAGAATACATTCCAGAAATAATGAAAGACCATAACACACCTTCTAAAGAACCCTGACCGAATACTACACCAAATAATACTCCAAAAATTATAGTGATCTTTAAGCATAGTATTACCTCTTTTTTAATGCTTATATTTATAGGTAGGTCTTGATTTTTCATTGTTCTATCGAATTTACAACAGGAATTAATTACTGGTATTTTGCTTAAAATTTAATAGCTAAAGATACATTTTTATCAGAAACAATAAACTTTGCATCATCAAATTTTGGTGGTCCAAAAGACATATTATTATTAGAAGCTCCGTAATCTTCTAAAGGCATTCCATTTGATTGAAAATCCATTTTATCATTGTTGTTTTTATCATGGAAACAAACAATTGCATATTCTCCTTCAGGCACATTTTCGAAAACTATGGTACTTTTTCCTTCTTTAATTTTACCTTCTTTACCCTGAATTGGGTTTCTCATAAAGTTGTCTTTAGCATATAAAGAAAACCCTATTTTACCATCATCTGAAGATGCATTTACAACGGTTACTGTTATTTTTTTGTTTTGCGCATTGATCGAACTTGTAAAGATTGAAAATAGTATGACTAAAATTGATACTAAAAATTTCATATTGATTGTTTTAATGGTTAATAATGATACAAAGATGCAGTACCATCACAAATTTTAAAATAAAAACATACCCAACTGTATATTTTTAAGAATGAATTGTAAAAAGTTGAACATAAAATTATTCGGTAATTATGAAACAACAAAATATGATAGATCCAAAAATCAGGATATAGAATACGATTTTCTAGTTTCATTCTCAATCTATCTAATTACAGACTTTAATTTAAGAGGTTTCATTCCATCGATGATAGAAATCTCATAATAAAAACTAAAATTAATACGGTATCTCAATTCATCATTCTTCTCATTTTTTAACAAGAATGATATTTTATACATGGAAAACGAAGTAGATTTACGAATACTACTTTTGGGTACATTCATTTTTAATAAATTGATAAAAATTTTAAAAAAGAATGAATGTATACCCTCAATTCAAAAAATAGCATACATTTGTAGCATGTTTACTTCAAGAAATAAAAAAAACACAAGAGTTCCCAGATTGCGCTTTCGCAATACCATTCGCTAGTTCTAAAATTTAGCCAAAAGGAAACCTTCATTTTTTATTTTTTATCACATGTATTACCAAACAAACTTCAAAAACCTTCAAAATATTATTATTTCTATAAATAATAAAAATACTGTTCGCCGCTTTTTATTTTTTCGCCCTTTGGGTGCTTAAAAAACTTTAGAATTAGGTGAGTCCAATTCTACATTCACAACATCATTTCAATATCTATTCAATTTTAAAACACCAATACAATGCAAATTGTAATTGCAAACAAATCACATAGTGTGTATGCAGAAATTATCTGTAATACAATTAAAGAAGCTTCCAAAATTAGAGGAACAGGAATTGCAAAACGAAAACCAGCCTATATTATTTCTAAAATGGAAAACGGCAATGCAGTCATTGCTTTAGAGGGTGATAGATTTGCAGGTTTCTGTTATATAGAAGCTTGGGATCATGGAAAATTTGTTGCCAATTCTGGGTTAATAGTGCATCCAGATTATAGAAATTTAGGCTTGGCAAAAAAAATTAAGCAATTAATTTTTAAGCACTCTAGGACCAAATTCCCAGAGGCTAAAGTCTTTAGTATTACAACAGGTTTAGCGGTTATGAAACTAAATAGTGATTTAGGCTATAAACCGGTAACCTTCTCTGAACTTACAGACGATCAATCTTTTTGGAAAGGCTGTCAAACCTGTAAAAATTACGATGTATTAACCAGAACAGAACAAAAAATGTGTTTGTGTACAGGAATGTTATATGACCCAAAACTAAACAACAAAGAATCCTCTAAAGAAGTAAAAGAAAACGTTTTTAAAAGACTGAAAAAGATAAAACACAACCTATTTCTAAAAAAAGAAAAAAATGTCAAATAATAAAAAAGAAAAATTAGTAATCGCTTACAGTGGTGGCTTAGACACCTCTTATTGTGCTGTAAGTTTATCAAAAGAATATGAAGTACACGCAGTAAGTGTTAACACGGGCGGATTTACTTCAGATGAAATAAAAAATATTGAAAGTAATGCCTATAAAATGGGTGTTTGTAGCTATAAAAATATTGATGCTATTAGTACTTTTTACAATAAAGTAGTAAAGTATTTAATCTTTGGAAATGTTTTAAAAAACAATACCTATCCGCTTTCTGTGAGCGCAGAAAGAATTATTCAAGCCATTGAAATTATAGAATATGCAAAAAGTATAAACGCAGCATACATTGCACACGGAAGTACAGGCGCAGGAAATGATCAAGTTCGTTTTGATATGATTTTTCAAACTTTGGCACCCAATATTAAAATTATTACGCCCATTAGAGACGGTAGCTTAACAAGACAACAAGAAATCAATTATTTAAAAGAAAACGGTGTTGAGATGTCTTGGGAAAAATCAAAATACTCAGTAAACAAGGGTCTTTGGGGAACAAGTGTTGGTGGTTCTGAAACCTTAACATCAGAAAAAGCCCTGCCAGAAGCCGCATATCCTTCTCAATTAGAAAAACAAGGTGAAGAAAAAATACTCTTAACGTTTAAGAAGGGTGAATTAGTTGCTTTAAATGATGTTGTAAACACATCAGAAAAAGTAATTGAAATTTTAAATACTATGGCATCCAAATATGCTATTGGAAGAGATATTCATGTTGGAGACACCATTGTTGGTATTAAAGGAAGAGTTGGTTTTGAAGCTGCTGCTGCTTTAATTACGATAAAAGCACATCATTTATTGGAAAAGCATACCCTTACAAAATGGCAATTACAACATAAAGAATATTTGGCAAATTTCTATGGAATGCACCTGCATGAAGGTCAGTACTTAGATCCTGTAATGAGAGATATGGAAGCCTTTTTACAAAGTTCTCAAAAGAAGGTTTCTGGCGATGTCATGGTAACGCTAAAACCGTATCATTTTAGTTTAGATGGAATTGTTTCTAAACACGATTTAATGAATACAGCATTTGGAAGTTATGGAGAAGAAAATAAGGGATGGTCAGCGAATGATGCAAAAGGGTTTATCAAGATTCTTGGAAATCAGAATAAAATTTATCAACAAGTAAACTCATAAGTATGTTAGAAATAGGAATTATTGGTGGGGCTGGTTATACCGCTGGTGAATTAATCAGATTGTTATTAAATCACCCCAAAACGAATATAAATTTTGTTTTCAGTACTTCAAATGCTGGTAACAAACTGTACAAGGTACATCAAGATTTAATTGGAAGTACAGAAATTAGTTTTACTTCAGAGATCAATTCGAATATTGATGTTTTATTTTTGTGTTTAGGCCATGGAAATTCAACTTCTTTTTTAAAGAAACACCAATTTTCATCCACCACAAAAATAATTGATTTAAGCAATGATTTTAGGCTTACTAAAGATAAAAATCTGGAAGAAAAAAGTTTTGTTTATGGTTTACCAGAGCTGCAAAAAGAAGCGATAAAAAAGGCCGATTACATTGCAAATCCTGGTTGTTTTGCAACAGCTTTACAACTAGCAATTTTACCTTTAGCAGCAAACAATTTATTGCAAGATGATGTTCATATACATGCAGTAACTGGTGCAACTGGTGCAGGAACTTCCTTATCTAAAACTACGCATTTCACTTGGAGAGATAACAATTTCTCACATTATAAAGCTTTTAATCATCAGCATCTAGGAGAAATACATCAGACTGTAAAGCAATTACAAACAAATTTTAACTCAGACATCAATTTCGTACCCAATAGAGGTAATTTCTCTAGAGGAATTTTTGCAACGACTTATACAAAGTTTAACGGAACTATACAGGAAGCAAAAAAAATATATAAAGAATATTATAAAGACGTTGCTTTTACTTTTGTCTCTGAGAATGAACTTCACTTAAAACAAGTGGTAAACACGAATAAATGTTTGCTTCATTTAGAAAAGCATAACAACAAATTACTAATTACAAGTGTGATAGATAATTTATTAAAAGGGGCTTCTGGGCAAGCAATTCAGAATATGAATTTAATGTTTGGCTTTGAAGAAAGCGAAGGTTTACATTTAAAAGCAAGTTATTTTTAGAAAATACTTCTGCCGCGTTAGCGATTGAAAAGACATCCTTTTGAGGAACAAAAAAAAATAGAATGTAAAGCGCGCCCCTTGAGGGATCCGCTCAAAAAAATAAAAAAATGAAAATAGCAATCATAGGAACAGGAAATTTAGGAAAATCTATAGCGAAAGGTTTGATTACCGACAACGCAATTACCTCGTTGTTCTTGACAAAAAGGAATTTAGATGGAATCGCTGAATTTGAAGGATACAAAAACATAGTCTTAACAACGGACAATCAAAAAGCTATAAAAAATTCTGATATTATAATCCTAGCAGTACAACCTGCTCATATTGAAGGAATTTTAGAAGATATGAGTCCATATTTAACAGAAAACCATGTGCTAATCTCTACAGTTACAGGCTTTTTAATCCCTCAAATTGAAGCGATTATTGGTACAGACAAATACATTGTTAGAGCCATGCCAAACACCGCAATTGCCGTTGGAAAATCGATGACCTGTTTGTGTGCCAACAAACAAGGGCAAAAAAGAATTCAATTGGCAAAGGCTATTTTTAACAGATTAGGACACTCTATGTCGATACCAGAAGCTCAAATGCAAGCTGCAACCGTTATTTGTGCAAGTGGTGTTGCCTTTTGGATGCGTTTAATTCGGGCAACAACACAGGCTGCAATTCAGTTGGGTTTCGACGCCAAAGAAGCGCAAGAATTAGCCATGTTTACAAGTGAAGGCGCTGCTAATTTATTAATAGTGAGTGGCAAGCATCCTGAAGAAGAAATTGATAGAGTTACCACACCGCAAGGTTGTACAATTACCGGTTTAAATGAAATGGAACACAAGGGGTTGAGTTCCTCTTTAATTCAGGGAATGGTTGCCTCATTTCTCAAAATTAATGAAATTAAAAAAGAACAGATATGAGTTTATTTAATGTATATCCATTGTTCAACATTACTCCTGTAAAAGGAAAAGATGTCTACATTTTTGAAGAGGACGGAACAAAATATCTAGATTTATATGGAGGACATGCTGTAATTTCTATCGGGCACTCGCACCCGACTTATGTAAAAAACATTAGCAAACAAGTTGCAGAATTGGGTTTTTATAGCAATTCTATTCAAAATCCTTTACAAACTGAATTGGCCAATAAAATAGCTACTGTATCTGGTTGTAAAGACTATGAATTGTTTTTATGTAATTCGGGTGCAGAAGCCAATGAAAATGCTTTAAAATTAGCTTCTTTTCACACCCATAAAAAAAAGGTAATTGCTTTTAAAAATGGTTTTCATGGAAGAACCTCTGCTGCGGTTGCAACAACAGACAATCAAAAAATTATTGCCCCCATCAATGCACAACAAGAAGTAGAAATTTTAGCTTTAGGCGACTTAGAAGGTTTAGAAAAAGCATTGAAAAAAAATGATGTGTGTGCTGTTATTATTGAATTTATTCAAGGTGTTGGCGGATTGGAGGAAAGTACCTCCGAATTTTATGAAGGTGTAGATACATTATGTAAAAAAT
This sequence comes from uncultured Polaribacter sp., assembly GCA_964275545.1. Classification (GTDB taxonomy): domain Bacteria; phylum Bacteroidota; class Bacteroidia; order Flavobacteriales; family Flavobacteriaceae; genus Polaribacter. The sequence goes on along the minus strand of CAXYCO010000028.1, from coordinate 17,911 downwards.
ACAATGCCTGTTTTATTGCTGACGAAGTTCAGTCGGGTTTTGGAAGAACTGGTGATTTTTTTGCTTTTCAAAAATACAACCTAACGCCAGATATTATTTCTATTGCAAAAGGGATGGGAAATGGATTTCCGATTGGCGGAATTCTAATTCACCCAAATATTAAAGCTTCTTTTGGTTTGTTAGGAACAACCTTTGGAGGAAATCATTTAGCCTGTATTGCATCTTTAAGTGTTTTACAGGTTCTCAAAGAAGAAAAACTAATGCAAAATGCCTTAGAAGTTTCAAGGTATTTTTTACAAAAATCAACCACAATACCCAATTTAAAAACAGTAAAAGGCAGAGGGTTAATGTTGGGGCTGGAATTCAATTTTCCAATTGCCGAACTTCGAAAAAAATTAATTTTTTCACATAAAATATTTACAGGAAGCTCTAAGAATCCGAATTTATTAAGGATTCTTCCTCCATTAACTATAAAAAAACAACATATTGACCTCTTTTTTGATGCTTTAAATAGTGAATTATCATGAAAAAATATACCGATATAGACGACATTAACGATATCAATTCTTGGATTGAAGAAGCAAAAGAACTGAAGAAAAATCCATTAAAAAATAGTGAATTAGGAAAAAATAAAACGTTGGGGTTATTATTCTTTAATTCAAGTTTAAGAACTCGTTTAAGTACTCAAAAAGCAGCACAAAATTTAGGAATGAATGCGATTGTAATGAATGTTTCTAATGATGCTTGGGGAATTGAATTTGAAGATGGAAAAATAATGAACGGTTCAACCGCAGAACATATTAAGGAAGCGGCTGCTGTGGTTTCTCAATATTGTGATGTGATTGCCATAAGAACTTTTGCTTCGTTGTTAGAAAAAGAAAAAGATGAAACTGAACAGGTCTTAAAATCGTTTATAAAATTTGCTTCTGTACCAATTATAAGCATGGAAAGCGCAACGGGTCACCCTTTACAAGGGCTAACAGATGCCATTACAATTTCTGAAAATTCAACTAAAAAAAGACCCAAGGTCGTTTTAAGTTGGGCACCGCATATTAAAGCATTGCCGCACGCAGTTGCCAATAGTTTTACACAAGCTATGCAAAAAATGGATGTGGAGTTTGTAATTGCAAACCCTGAAGGATATAATTTGAATCCAGAAATCACAAAAAATACGCCTATTTATCATACACAAGAAGAAGCTTTTAAAGATGCTGATTTTGTGTACACAAAAAATTGGTGTTCTTACGATGACTATGGAAAAGTAATGAATACAGACACAAACTGGATGATTACTAAAGAAAAAATAGGGCAGGCTAAATTTATGCACTGTTTGCCTGTAAGAAGAAATGTTGTTGTTGAAGATGCTGTTTTGGATGCTGATTGCTCATTGGTTATTGAACAAGCAAATAACAGAACCTATGCAGCACAATTGGTTTTGAAAAAAATACTATAAAATGCAAAAAGAAAAACTATCCATTGTAAAAATAGGAGGAAATATTATTGAAGATGAAACCTCGTTAAACACCTTCTTAAAATTATTTTCTACTCTAAAAGGGAAAAAAATTTTAGTCCACGGAGGAGGAAAACGTGCCACTCATATTGCTTCAAAATTAGGGATTGAATCTAAAATAATTAATGGCAGACGGATTACTGATGCGAAAACTTTAGAGGTAATTACCATGGTATATGGGGGTTTGGTTAACAAAAATATGGTTGCTAAATTACAAGCATTACAAATTAATGCCATTGGTTTAACTGGCGCAGACATGAACAGCATAAGATCGGAAAAAAGGCCTGTAAAAGAAATTGATTTTGGGTTGGTAGGTGATGTAACAGAAATTGCCTCTACTGCTATTCAAAAATTAATTCAAGCAGATTTCACCCCTGTGTTTTGTGCCATAACACATGATGGAAATGGACAATTATTAAACACAAATGCAGATACCATTGCAAGTCAAGTTGCAGTGGGTATGAGCAAAATCTATGAAACATCTATCTATTACTGTTTTGAATTGAATGGTGTTTTAAGAGATATCGACGATAAAAAATCAGTTATAAAAGCTATCAATTCTAAAAAATATCAAGAATTATTAAAGGATGGCATTATTACAGATGGATTATTACCCAAATTAGAAAACTGTTTTGATGCGCTAAAAAATGGAGTTCACAAAGTAAATATGGGTAATACTGCTATGCTGACAAAAGAAAACGATCATTTTACAACCATTACATTATAACAATGAATATCGAAAAATTAACAGAAACCGCAATTTCTCTTTTAAAAAATTTGATAGAAACACCATCATTTTCAGGAGAAGAAGATCATACCGCTAAAATTATTGAAGGCTGGTTTGTCCAACATAATATTCCGTTTAAAGTATCAAAAAATAACATTTGGGCAACCAATAAACATTTTGATGAACGAAAACCCACTCTATTATTAAACTCTCATCACGATACTGTTTATCCAAATTCGGCCTATACCAATGATCCTTTCAAAGCCATTGTAAAAGAGGGCAAATTATATGGTTTAGGATCAAATGATGCTGGAGGATGTTTGGTCTCATTAATGGCTACTTTTACTAATTTTTACTCATGTGAAAACTTAACGTATAATCTCGTAATGGTGGCTTCGGCGGAAGAAGAAAGTAGTGGTAAAAATGGGTTGAATTCCATGTTGCCCATTATTCCACATATTGACGTGGCAATTATTGGCGAACCCACTTTAATGGATTTAGCAGTTGCAGAAAAAGGGTTGGTTGTTTTTGATGGGATTGTAGAAGGAACTCCGAGTCATGCTGCACATCCAAACAACAACAATTCAATTTATAATACCATTGAAGTTTTACAATGGTTTAAAGATTTTAAATTTAAAAAAAAATCAGAAGCTTTAGGTGCTGTAAAAATGACTGTTACGCAAATACAAGCAGGTTCTCAGCACAATGTGATTCCCGCACACGTAGAATTGGTTGTTGATGTTCGAGTAAATGATAGGTATTCTAATGAAGAAATTTCAACAATTTTAGAAGAAAAATCACCTTGTACAAAAATAACTCCAAGAAGTTTACGATTAAATTCCTCTGCCATCTCTAAAGATCACGATTTGGTAAAAGCAGGAATTGCAATGGGAAGAAAGACTTATGGTTCGCCTACACTATCTGATCAAGCAGTGTTGAATTGTGAGTCTTTAAAATTAGGTCCTGGAGATAGTACACGTTCACATTCTGCAAATGAATTTATTTATTTGGCTGAAATTGAAGAAGGGATCCAGATATATATTGAATTGCTAAAGCGTGTACTAGTTTAATAGTAAAAGTATATGCATATAGAGTTTGAATACAATTAAGATCCACTATGAATGACACTTTGACGTGGAATAAAATAAAATGAAACAAATAATCGATTAAAGATCAAGAATATGAAACTTTGGGACAAAGGATTTTCAATAGACAAACAAATAGAAAAATTTACCGTTGGTAACGACAGAGAAATTGATATGCATATTGCAAAATATGACGTACAAGCTTCTTTAGCTCACGCAATAATGCTTGAATCTATTGGTATTATTACTGCGAACGAATTGAAAGACCTAAAAAGGGGTTTACAAGAATTAGCGGTGGATATTGAAAATGGAACTTTCAGTATTGAAGGTTCTTTTGAGGATGTACATTCTAAAATTGAATGGGAATTAACCAATAAGTTAGGAGAAGTTGGAAAGAAAATTCATACGGCACGTTCTAGAAATGACCAAGTTTTAGTGGCCCTTCATTTGTACTATAAAGAAAATTTAGCCAGTATAAATAAGAAAACTGAAAGACTTTTTGAGACCCTTTTAGAGTTAGCAGAAACCCATAAAAAACAGGTATTACCTGGGTATACACATTTACAAGTTGCAATGCCTTCTTCTTTTGGATTGTGGTTTTCTGCCTATGCAGAATTGCTAGTTGATGATGTTTATATGTTGAATGCCGTTGCTAAAGTTGTAGATCAAAATCCCTTAGGTTCTGCAGCAGGTTATGGAAGCTCCTTCCCTATTGATAGAGAATTAACAACCAAAGAATTAGATTTTTCGACTTTAAAATACAACGTCGTTGCAGCTCAATTAAGTAGAGGCAAAAGTGAGCGTTCTATTGCTTCCGCTTTGGGCGGATTGTGCAATACCATGTCTCGATTTGCAATGGATGTTTGTTTGTATATGAGTCAGAATTTTAATTTTATTTCTTTTCCCGATAAATTAACCACGGGTAGCAGTATTATGCCTCACAAGAAAAATCCTGATGTTTTTGAATTGATTCGTGGAAAATGCAATAAAATTCAGGCATTACATACAGAAATGGTGATGATTACCAATAATTTACCAACGGGTTATCATAGAGATTATCAATTATTAAAAGAAAATATTATCAATGCTTTTGAAGATGTAAAAGATATTTTAGACATCTTTAATTATGCAATTCAACAAGTAATTGTGAAAGATATCGATTTGAATGATGAGAAATATCAATACTTATTTACAGTAGACAGTATCAATAATTTAGTAGTTGAAGGCATGTCTTTTCGAGAAGCCTATCAAAAAATTGGCGGAGAAATTCAAAATGGAAGCTATCAACCAGATTTAGGGAAGCAACATACTCATATTGGTAGTATTCATCATTTATCATTGGATAAAATTAGAGAAAAATTTCCTAAATAATAGGGAATAGAGTGAAGAGCAAAGGAGGTCTGATTGTACAAATACAATTTACAAAAGTAATATCCTTATAACGCCAGAGTCAATAAAACTAAAGACCTGTCTAGATTAATAATGGTGTATATAGAGAACGCCTACCTGAATCCGTGCCATAATTAATGGCATGGATATTCTACCTGAGCCAATCAATTGTTTTTTAATTAGAAAGTACCGATAAAAAAGGGTTTTATACAGATTTTCTGTAAAAAATACTCTTTTTAAATTCATTAATATTAGCTAATTTGCAGTTTCAATATTTAGATTCACAAATAATCCTATTACATAATGAAATTTGCAAATACCTTACAACAACCCTTTACCTTACCTTGTGGTGTTACAATACCTAATAGAATCGTAAAATCTGCCATGAGTGAAAACAATGCAAATAAAGGAGGAAAACCTTCAGAACGTATTATAAAACTATATAAAACTTGGGGAGAAGGTGGTTCTGGTATTCTAATTTCTGGAAACGTAATGATGGACAGTAAGGCATTGAATGAACCTAGAAATGTGGTTGTAGAAGATGAAACGTATATGAAAGAGCTTAAAGAATGGGCTCAAGTTTCACAAAAACATGGCAGCCATCTCTGGATGCAAATTAATCATCCTGGCAGACAGTCTCCCAAATTTAATAAAGAGGTAGTAAGTGCTTCCGATGTTCAATTGCCTATGAAATCAATGTTCCCTAAACCGAGACCGATGACAGAAGAAGAAATTTGGAAAGCCATAGAGGGTTTTGGAGATTGTGCGTTGATTGCAAAAAAAGCAGGTTGGAAAGGGGTTCAAATACATGGAGCTCATGGATATTTAGTAAGTCAGTTTCTTTCTACACTTACAAATCTACGAACAGATAAATGGGGAGGAACTTTAGAAAATAGAGCTCGTTTCGCCTTAGAAATTTACAGAAATATGCGAAGAAAAGTGGGTGCGAATTTTCCTATTGGGATTAAAATAAACTCTGCAGATTTTCAACGAGGAGCATTTACCGAAGAAGAGTCTCTAGAAGTTATCGATATGCTTTCTGCTGAAGGGCTGGATATGATTGAAGTTTCTGGTGGGACTTACGAAAAAGCAGCAATGATGGGTGCAGGAAAAAAAATAAAGGAAAGCACACAAAAAAGAGAAGCCTATTTTGCTGATTTCATTGTAAAAGCAAGAGCAAAAACCAAAGCTCCATTATTATTAACTGGAGGATTTAGAACTTTACAAGTGATGTCGAAAGCCATTGAAAATAAGGAGCTAGATTTTGTGGGTTTAGCTCGTCCTTTTGCTGTATTTCCTCACCTCTCTAAAGAGTTTTTTGAAGGAATTAGAACAGAAGTTCATATTCCAGCTGTAAAGACTGGTTTAAAATTTATTGATAAAATGGGTTTCTTAGATATTTCTTATTTTTCTGAACAAATGAGAATGATGGGTAAAGGTGATTTACCAGATCCCAAATTAAGTGTCTGGTCAGTTTTGTTTAATTACATCAAAAAAACTGTATTTTAAATCCTTGTGTCAAATAGGTAAACTAGACTAGAAAGCTCTTTGAAAAACGGCTTTGATAAAATTAATTGGAGGCATTTTAAATTGAATCTGTAAATCTTCTGACAGCGAAGTCTCTTCGTCTAAAAATTTTAATATTTTTTTGGGAGCATTTTTTTGAAACATTTTTGAAAAAAGAAATGCTCCGATATGGTTTTTTTTTGATAAAATATCTAACAATAATAAATCGTAAAACCAAAATTTATTTATTTTATGAAATTTAGGTAAGGGCTTATTTTGCTTTAAATGCGCTATAAGTTTCGCTGTTTTTTTAGTGGTATTTTTAAATGTAAAGCCTGTACTAGCTTTAGACCAACCTCCTGCGGTACCAATATTAATAATGTTTTTAGAATTGTGTTCCCAAAATTTATAACAAGTCATTGGTATGGAACCTTGCTCCTTTTCTACTATTTCGTAATGGGTAATATTTCTTTCTTCTAAATATTTCTCAATGGCTAACTTATAGTCATCGTAAGGCAGCAAATCTTTTGAAAATAGGGTATATTCAAACAAAGCCTCATTTTTAGCAAATGGTAAAATATACATAAAACGAGTATTTCCATTTTGAGCCACTGTAAAATCCATGAAAGTAGCAGCACTATCATTGAAAGAATCTTTCTTCGTTTTTATAAAAAACCCCACAAAATGCTGTTGTAAAACCGGGTACTTAGTTTGCCTTTTGTACGCGTTAGAAAATAAAATACTATTTAAAATTACAGCAGTTGTATAAGTCTTATCATTGGTTGTAACTTCAGAACTATCAACTAACTGCTGAATACTTATCACATTTCTAGTTAGAAAAGTAATATTTTTTTTTGTTTCTAAGTGTTTCCATATTTTAGCATAAAAATCTTCACTACGAATCATTTTGTATTGATAAGGAGCGATACTTTCTATGGACGAATGAAGTTCACTTTTAAAAATAATATTTTTCCAAGATGCACGTACAATATGGTTCCACTCATCATTTTCAGTTCCCCAATAACACCAAGTTCTATCGTTTGTGTTTTTCTTTTCTCTATCTAAAATTAATATTGATTTATCATCAAAAAAAGCATCTTTAGACATTCTGTATGCCATCATTAGCCCGGATGCACCTCCACCAACAATTATGTAGTCGTAATCATTCATTATAGTGGGATAAATTATATATGAAATGAAAGTAAAAAAGAATTTAAAATACTTAAAACCTTATATTTTTGGTTTTTGAAAATATTTAAAAGGTACAAACAGCATACCAAAGCACTCACTGTCTTCTTTACCCATATTTTTATGATGAATCTTATGTGCTTTTCTCAAACCTTTTAAATACCTGTTATTGGTATTTTTAAACCATTTAAATCGTTGATGAATTAAAACATCATGTACCATAAAATAAGCGAGTCCATAACATAAGATACCTAGACCTATAAAAAACAAATAAGTATATTCTGTATATGTTCCAAAATAGAACAGAGCAATACTTGGTATTGCAAAAACAATAAAAAAAGCGTCATTTTTCTCAAAACCTGTATACTTTGGTTGGTGATGATCTTCATGTAAAAACCATCCAAAACCATGCATTATATATTTATGTGTACACCAAGTTACACCTTCCATTGTTAAGAAAACTCCTAAAGTAATTAAAAAAAACATAGTCAAATAATATTCAATTTATATTTCACATAACTTCTTGCCAATAAATTTATTTTCATTGGGTCAGAAATTCGAATTCTGGTATCCATAATTTTTTCTGAAGGAACAGCCTTTAGTTTTTTAAGCAATCGCCTATAATATCGATACGCCATATAAACTCCAAACTTTGCTTCAACAGGTAACTTTAAAATACCGTGATTGTATGCATAGTCAAAATCTTCTTCAATTTCCTCAATAATTAGTTGTTTTGATTGTTGATCCAATTTTCCTAAATCTATGTTTGGAAAATAAGAACGATTTAAAACCTCATAATCATCTTTTAAATCTCTTAAAAAATTAACTTTCTGAAATGCTGAGCCTAGACGCATTGCAGCATCTTTTAGATTGTCAAACATTACATCATCGCCATTAACAAAAACTTTTAAACACATTAAACCAACAACATCTGCAGAACCATAAATATATTCGTTGTATTCTTCTTTTGTTGAATATTCAGTTTTGTATAAATCTGCTTTCATACTTTTTAGAAAAGCATTTACCATTTCTTCAGGTATGTTATATTTATTAACTGTTTGCTGAAATGAATTTAAAATAGGGTTTAAGCTAATACCTTGTTCTACGGCTAAATAATAATTTTTCTCAAAATTATTCATTAGCTTTTCCTTATCATATTCATGAAAAGTATCTACAATTTCATCAGCAAAACGAACAAATCCATAAATATTATAAATGTCTTTTCTAATAATTGGTGATAACATCTTTACAGCCAAGGAAAATGACGTACTGTAACTTTTTGTTACTAATTTGCTACAATCATAAGAAACATTATCAAATAATTCTTTCATTTACTTTTCGTTTTTTATAATTAAATCTGATACAATTTTACCAGAAATTAAAGCTGGTGGAACTCCTGGTCCAGGAACTGTTAATTGACCCGTAAAAAATAAATTTTTCACTTTACTACTCTTTAAATTAGGTCTTAAAAAAGCGGTCTGCATAAGTGTATTTGCCATTCCGTAAGCATTTCCTTTGTATGAATTATATTCTTCTTTAAAATCTCTTACACAAAAAGATTTTTTAAATAAGACATTATCTTTCACTTTTTGATGTGTCATTTTCTCAAATCTATCCATAATTTTTTCGAAATACTCCTGCCTTAAATCCTCTGTATCTTCAATACCTGGTGCAATTGGCACTAAGAAAAACCCTGCTTCTTTCCCTTCTGGAGCGGAAGACTTATCCGTCATGGATGTGAAATTAGCATAAAATAATGGATCTGTTGGCCATTTAGGGGTATCATAAATTTCTTCAGCATGTTTATCAAAGTCCGAATCGAAAAATAATGTATGATGACTTGCATTTTGTATTTTCTTATCAAAACCAACATAAAACAATAGAGATGATGGAGCAAAAGTCTTTTTAGACCAATATTTTTCTGAATACTGTTTTAAATTTTCATCCAATAGAGTTTCTGTATGATGGTAATCTGCTCCACTTAAAACTAAATCTGTTTTAATGTTTTCACCATTAACTATTAGCCCATTTACATTATTGTTGTTGTCAGTTGTTATTTTTTCAACATTTGCATCAACTTTAAATTGAACATTTAGTGAGGTTGCCAATGCAACCATTCCTTCTATAACTTTGTACATCCCTCCCCTTGGGTGCCAAGTACCTAAACCAAAATCTGCATAATTCATGAAATTATAAAATGCAGGAGTATTGCTTGGTTTAGCACCTAAAAACAAAACTGGGAACTCTAAAATCTGTATTAATTTATTACTTTTAATCTGCTTCCTAACTTGTTTTCTTATTGTAGAAAAAAATTGTGAAACCCTTGCTACTGTTTTGGTTGTTACCAATTCTAAAGGTGAAATACCGGGCCTATATACCAAATCTTTAATCGCAGTATCGTAATTAGCCTTTGCAGAATCTAAAAAAGTTTTTAGATGTTTTGCACTACCTGTTTCTTCATTTTCAAACATTTGATAAATTTCATCTAATTTATCTGAAATGGTAATAGAATCATTTTCACCAAAATATACTTCATAACCTGGACTTAGTTTATCTAGGGTGTAGTAGTCTGATGGTTTTTTATCAAAATCGGCAAAAAAACGTTCAAAAACATCTGGCATCCAATACCAAGAAGGACCAATATCAAAAGTAAATCCATCTTTTTTATATTGCCTTGCTCTTCCTCCTAAAGTACTGTTTTTTTCTAGGACAGTTACCTTATAACCAGCTTTTGATAGGTAACAAGAAGCTGCCAAAGAAGAGAACCCTGAACCAATTATATAGATGTTTTTTTTCATTTTTTTTTATGTCTAACAAATATACTTATTTATTAAACATTGTGTTTCATTAAAAGTGAAATTATAAATCTTTTAACAAATCAGAATTAGAATTATAAAGTTTAATTTTTGAATTAAAAATAGTGTTATTTACCAAATGAGTTTTTCTTCCTGTAGCTATTAATACATGATTTGTACCTTTTAAAATATCATCAATTTTATTAAAATAACTTTCAATTTTATCATCATAGGGCATTATGGTCATTGAAGTAATAAAACAAATCTCTCTACCATTTTTAAAGAAATAATCGAGATTGTCTAGTGGTAGACTTTGACCTAGGTATATAGTATGATTTCCTCTTAAAACTAATTCATAATTTAAATATAATAAACCCAATTCATGAATTTCATTTTCAGGGAGAAACAATACATAAGATTTATTGGAACTATTTATGTTATATTCAAGTTTTTCGGTGTTAGATTGTATCTTTTGTGCTATTAAATTTGATATAAAGTGTTCGTGAGCTGGCATCAATGTATCTGTCTGCCATAACAATCCAATGTGATTTAAAAAAGGAATAAAAATATCTTTAAAAATTTCTCTAAATGACATTTTCTGTAAAAGCTTGTTGTAGGTATTATTAAACAATATTTTATCAAACTGAAACATTGATAATTTAAGGGAATTGATAGCTTGATCATTAATTGCGATTGTAAAAGCAACCTCTCTAGAATGCAGTAATAAATCTTCATCAGACATTTTTGCAATCTTAGATATCTTAAAATTATTATTGTTTAATAAAACAATATTAAGCAGTTTTAATAAGTTTTCATTGGAATAGAATCTAATGTTAGTTTCAGTCCTTTTGGGTTTTAAAAGATTGTATCTTTTTTCCCAAACACGAATTGTATGTGCCTTTACTCCAGATATATTCTCGAGGTCTTTGATAGTAAAATCTTCCTTGATATTGTTCAAAGTAACTTATGTTTGGTTTCACAAATTTAAATAAAAAAAAATAAAAAAATATTTCATGATAATTTGTAACATTTAATACTTTTGAGCTTCTAATAAATTAAATCAACTAGTAAAGAGTGCAAAAAGATTTAGAGAGTAAATTTTTATCTGACTTTGAAAAAAATCAAAATATAGTTCATAAAATTTGTAGAATGTATACTACAGACCAACATGCACACAAAGATTTGTTTCAAGAAATAACCATTCAACTTTGGAAATATTATTCGAAGTTTAGAGGTGATGCAAAATTTAGTACATGGATGTATAGAGTGGCATTAAACACAGCAATTTCTCTATACAGAAAATCTACTAGAATTGTTAAAACTCAAGATATTAGTTCTGTTGCATATAAAATTTCCTCTGTAGATTATGACGACACTGAAGAACTACAATTAAAACAACTCTACAGAGCAATTCATAGATTAAGCGATATTGAGAAAGCACTAATTTTCTTGTATTTAGAAGATAAGCCCTACAAAGAAATATCTGAAACATTGGGTATTTCTAGTGTAAATGCAAGAGTTAAAATGAATAGAGCAAAAGAAAAATTAAAAAAAATATTAAACCCATAACTATGGATTTATTAGATAAATATAAAAAAACATGGAATAATCAACCAGAAGAAGCTCATAAGCTATCTAAAGTTGAAATCTACAAAATGGCACATTCTAAATCTACATCCATTGTAAAATGGATTTTTATTATTGGTATGTTAGAGTTTTTAACAATTATCCCTTTTCTTTTTATGGAAACCGATACCAAACATTTTGAAGAAATGAATATCTTATGGTTACGTAAAGCTTTAGATACTATTAGTTGTGCTATTGTGGCGTTTTTTGTAATTAAATTCTACTTAAATTACAAGAGTATCTCTTCACTAGATAACACTAAAACACTTATGGATAAAATTGTAAAAACAAGAAGAACTGTAAGGAACTATATTTTTACAGGATTAAGTTTTTTTGCTATTGCAATTCTAGTGATGGCTTTTTCATCAATTAACAACCAATTTATCAATGAAACTCCTATTTTTAAAATAGGAATTATAGCAATTTTCATATTTATAGGAGCTATTTTTTTAGGGCTTTTTTGGTTATTTTACCAACTACTTTATGGTATTTTACTAAAAAAATTAAATAAAAACTACAAAGAATTGGCTAAATTAGACGAATTAAATTAAAAGGCTATTCATGAAAAAGTTCCTACTGCTATTTTGTTTGCTCATATCTTCTGTGGGTTTTTCTCAAAAAACTGACTTCTGGAAAAACGTGCGATTTGGAGGTGGTTTTAGCTTAGGTTTTGGTTCTCAAACAACCATAGGTGTGGCTCCAAGTGCAATTTATGATTTTGATAACGGGTTCTCACTTGGTGCAGGATTCAACTATATATATAGTGAAACGGGCGCTTTTTCTACAAATGTATACGGAGGAAGTGTAATTTCTCTGTATCAAATACCAAATATAGGCATTCAACTTTCGGGTGAATTTGAACATTCTTTTGCAAAACAATCCACAAGTATCGGTACTATAAACACCAATTTCCCTGCCTTATATCTAGGAGTTGCCTACAATCAAGGGAGATTTGCTTTTGGGTTTAGATATGATGTTTTATATGATTCCAATAAAAGTATTTACGCTTCGGCATTTTCGCCAATCGTACGGTTTTATTTTTAAAAACTTTTCAATTCTTTTAAGAGCCTTTCGTGCATTTTATCTGTATAATCTAAATGAGTAACGATTCTAATTCTACCCTCTCCCATTGGGGTTAGTAGTATGTTTTTATCTTTCATTTTATTTATAAAACTATCTGCACCTATTTTTTCATTGACATAAAAAATAATAATATTTGTTTCTATAGGTTCTACTTTGGTCACATAAGAAAGTGATTCTAAAAGAATCCCTATTTCTTTTGCTTTTTGATGATCTTTTGCCAATCTTTCTATGTGATTGTCTAAAGCATAAATAGCTGCTGCTGCTAAAAAACCAACCTGCCGCATTGCGCCACCAAACAATTTACGAATTCGCAAGGCCTTTGCAATATGTTCTTTAGAACCTAATAAAATGGAACCAACGGGTGCACCTAATCCTTTAGACAAGCAGATAGAAATGGTATCAAATAAATGTCCATATTGTTCTGGTGATTCGTTTTTTGCAACCAAAGCATTAAATAACCTCGCCCCATCTAAATGAAATGCTAGGTTATTTTCTTTAGATATTTTTTGAAGCTTCTCTAATTCTATAAAATCCCAACAAGCACCTCCTCCTTTATTTGTGGTGTTTTCTATACAAACTAATCTTGAATACGGTACGTGAATATCTGACCTTCCGGCCACAGCTTCTTGCAATTGACCCGCAGTAAACATTCCTCTATTGCCGTCTATTAATTTACAGGTAACCCCGGAATTAAAGGCAGCTCCTCCCCCCTCGTAATTGTAGACATGTGCATATTTATCACATATTAATTTATCTCCAGGCTGGGTATGTAATTTTATAGCAGTCTGATTGGCCATCGTTCCTGATGGAAAAAAAAGTGCATCTTCCATTCCAAATAATTTAGCAGCTTTCGCTTGCAATGCATTCACCGTCGGGTCGCTTTTAAAAACATCATCTCCAACTTTTGCATGCATCATAGCTTCCAACATTTTTGGCGTTGGTTTGGTTACAGTATCAGATATTAAGTCTATAATCATAATTCGTTGTTGTTAAGTGTTTTAAAGAATATGCTTGTAAAAATGAAATACTAATAACTCCCAATTGGTGAGCCATCAGGAATTTGAAGTGCCTTTGTTTTTTTAAACAGCACAGGGTTTTTCACAAAATCGTCAATCATTTTCACCATGGCGCTGTCATATATTTTTTGAGTTCCTGTCGATTTTCTATTTTTTAAAATTGACTGAATTTCGTCCAACTTAAAGTTCACAATTGCAGGAACTTGCTTGTATTGGTTGTTCATAGTAGACACATAAAATAATTGTTCTAATAGTTCCATATTAATTACGTTTTGCAATTCTTGATAATACGTATCCTTATGATTTTTTTTGATTGTTTTATTTATGATTTCATTCAATAACTCCTCCAACCCCAACTGTCTAATATCCAAACTTTTATGCACTATTAATCTCGATAATCTTTGCGGATGTAATAATAAACGTAAGGTCATTTCAGAAGCAGTTTCTACCGCAGAAAAGGCATCGAACTCAACCCCTAATTTACTTTTAAAAGATTCACGAGTTCTACCATATCCCATTGCTCTTGGTGGGAAAAGGGCTAGTTTTTCCTTTGGAATTGATATTTGATCTACGGCAATTGTTTTTAAAACTGCTTGTAAAGCAATTCTTTCTGTGGTTCCTGAAACTCGTTCTACTACTTTTTGATTTCCTCCTTTTACAGCATAACTATAGGTTAAACCACCAATTAATTTTACGGTGGCCTCTGTTTGGAATCTATGGAAAAAATAGAGAGGCACAAACACATCTTCTAGAACAGAATAAGGTTGATTTGTTTTAATATTGTCTAGGGAAAATTTTTCAATAGCTGACTTTCTTATGTTTAAAAGATTGTATAATTCATCATACACATTGGCTCCGTTATCCCATAAATGAGCTGCTGCACTTGCACTTCCTTGAGGACGCGCATCTGAATCTGATAAATATCTTAATCCGCCAGCAAAGGCATTTTCCAAAATTAAATTTAATGCTTCAGATTCATTTTTATTTGTTGGGAAATCTTGATAGGAATACGCTACAGTAACTTTATCCCAAGCACCAATTTTTGTGTCGTAAGCATCAGAAAAATCGATGGCATTCTCTTTTAATGTGAACTTTGGATGCGGATAATCCATTACAGAAGATCTTCCTTTGGTACTGGCAGCAAAATTATGAGCAAAACCTAAAGTATGACCTATTTCATGCGCTGCTAATTGTCGTATTCTGGCCAAGGCCATTTCTAATGCAAAATCATCATCAACCGTATTATTTTTATAGGGTGCTTGCAAGGCTTGGGCAATTAAAAAATCCTGACGAATTCTTAAACTTCCTAGACTTACGTGGCCTTTCATAATTTCACCAGTTCTTGGATCGGTTATACTTGCACCATAGCTCCAACCCCTTGTAGATCTGTGTACCCATTGTACAACATTATATCGAACATCTAACATATCTGCTCCCTCTGGCAACATTTTAAATTGAAAAGCATCTTTGTAACCTATTGCCTCGAAAGCTTGGTTCCACCATCTTCCTCCATCTAACAAAGCACTTTTTACAGGTTCTGGAGTTCCACGATCTAAGTAATAAACAATTGGGGCTATTGCTTCAGAAATTGGGGCGTTTGGATTTTTCTTTTCCAATCGATGCCTGGTGATGAATCTTTTTGTAATAGATTCATTTACTGGGGAAGAATAATCCATATAACTCATTTGCCAGGAACCAGATCTTGGGTCATAGCTTCTTGGTTGGTACTTGTTGTCTGGTAAAGCCACAAAAGAATGGTGTTGATGCACCGTTACTAAGCTCGCATCTGGTGTTACACTTCTTATATTGTAGCCTTTTGGAGTTCCTTTAAAAGTTAACATCACATCAAATTCTACATTTTTAGGAAATGCTTTTGTTTTCTCTAAATGGAACCCAGATTTACTAATATCTACACTATAATTTCCTTGCTTCTTACTTGCCAACGTTTTAGAGACACCATGCGCATCTCTCATAAAAAAAGCGGTTGCATCTACTAAATAGCTTCCTTTTTTCTCTTCTTTGATGTCAAATCCATGCAAAACCGATTTTGCAAAGGCTTCTTTTACGGAGTTTTTTTCCTCTTCATTATCTGTAATTGCCCTAAAATCTTGATTGGGCTGAATCAGTAAAATTTTGTTACCAACTTTTTTAAAATAAACCACAACACCATCTCCTAACTGTCCTCTATCTAAACCAATATCGTTAGATCCAATTCCTTGAGAAAGAGAGCGAACATATAAAAAATCATTGTCTAATGCATCTATTTGAAGGTAAACCTTATCTGAATTATCATCATAATAAAAGGTAAAATACCCCTCATATTTAGTAATCCCTTTTTGAATTTTATCCTTCGATTTTTCTTTGAAAAATTGAGAAAAGCCATTGATATAAATAGATAGAAAAAATAGAATTAACAGGTTTTTTTTCATGGTTAGATTATTTTCTATAAATCTATAAAATAACTATCAATTTTTAAAAGAAGTATTCTTAAAATTCATTTATTTTTGTGAAATCTATGATAACACAAGACCAACTTAAAGACATCGCTTCTAGAATTGAAAAATTAAAATCTTATCTAGAGATTGATAAAAAGCTGATTGAAATTGCGAATGAAGAAGATAAAACTGCAAATCCTGACTTTTGGAACAATCCAAAAGAAGCAGAAACGCTATTAAAAGCGCTTCGTTTCAAAAAAAAATGGGTAGAAGATTACAACAAAACCATTACTTTACAAGAAGACGTAAACGTATTATATGAATTCTATAAAGAAGGTGAAATTGAAGAAAGTGAAGTCATAGAACAGTTTGAAATAACACGTTCTTTTTTAGAAGATTTAGAATTTAGAAATATGCTTTCTGAGGAAGGAGATGCGCTATCTGCAACCATTCAAATTACAGCTGGTGCAGGAGGAACAGAAAGTTGCGATTGGGTAGAAATGTTGTCTAGAATGTACTCTATGTGGGCAGAAAAACAAGGTTTTAAACTAAAAACATTGAATTACCAAGCAGGTGATGTTGTGGGGATTAAAACAATAACCATAGAAATTGAAGGGGATTATGCTTTTGGGTGGTTAAAAGGAGAAAATGGGGTACATCGTTTGGTCCGAATTTCGCCTTTTGATTCTAACGGAAAACGTCATACCACTTTTGGCTCTGTATATGTTTTCCCCGTGGCAGATGATTCTATAGAAATAGACGTAAATCCTGCAGATATAGAAATAGTCACTGCGCGTTCTAGTGGTGCTGGAGGACAAAATGTGAATAAAGTAGAAACAAAAGTTCAGTTAACACACAAACCAACAGGCATTCAGATTTCTTGTTCTAATTCTCGCTCACAGCACGACAATAGAGCTACAGCAATGAAAATGTTAAAATCACAGTTGTATGAAATTGAATTACAAAAACAACAAGCAGCACGAGATAAAATTGAATCTGGGAAATTAAAAAATGAGTGGGGAAGTCAAATAAGAAATTATGTAATGCATCCCTATAAATTAGTGAAAGATGTTAGAACAGCTCATGAAACAGGGAATGTTGATGCTGTTATGGACGGAAATATAAATCCGTTTTTAAAATCTTATTTAATGTTACATGGTCAGAAAAAAAATTAGCGATTTTTAACACTATAAAAAATGATAAAAATATACCACAATCCTCGTTGTTCCAAATCCAGACAAGGTTTGGCCCTTTTAGAGAGTTCAGGAAAAGAAATTGAAGTTATTAAGTATTTAGAAACAGTACCATCTTTTGAAGAATTGACAGAAATTATCAATATTCTTAACATTGCTCCTATGCAATTGATCAGAAAGACAGAGAAAATCTGGAAAGAAAATTACAAAGGAAAAGTGCTCTCTGATCATGAAATTATAAAAGCGATGATAGAAAACCCTAAGCTAATCGAACGTCCTATTGTTGTCAATAAAAATAAAGCAGTTATTGGCAGACCTCTAGAAAATATCAGTACAATTATTTAGAATCATTTTCGTT
>CAXYCO010000027.1:0-41672 GCA_964275545.1 uncultured Polaribacter sp. | reverse complement strand
GCTATGAAACTAAAAAACAACAAACTGTTGTTGTTCCTGATGTAAACATCGCTATTGAAAAAGGAAAATTTATTGGGCTATTAGGAAAAAATGGAATAGGGAAATCGACATTATTAAGAACTCTTTCTAAAGTTCAAGAACCATTAAAAGGAACCATTTTTATCAATCAAAAGAACATTCATGAATATTCTCATAAAGAGTTAGCAACTTCATTAAGCTTGGTCTTAACAGAACGTTTGCCAGAAAGCCAACTTAGTGTTTTTGAATTGGTCGCATTAGGAAGACAACCCTATACAAATTGGATTGACACCCTATCTGAACAAGATCTTGAAAAGGTAAATTGGGCAATTGAACAAACCCAAATTGAGCAATTAAAAAAGAAACGTTTTTATGAGTTAAGTGACGGACAATTACAACGAGTTCTTATAGCTAGAGCTTTAGCTCAAGACACCGAAATAATTATTTTAGACGAGCCAACAGCTCACTTAGATATTCATCATACAATTAAAATATTTTCACTGCTAAAAAAATTAGCTGAAACTACACAGAAAACGATTATTATTTCCACTCATGAGGTTAATTTAGCTATTCAATTAACAGATAAATTAATTTTATTATCTGATAATAAGGTGTACAACGGAAGCTCTAAAGAACTTATAAAGCAAGATGCTTTTTCTTCTTTATTTCCCTCAGAATTAATTAATTTTAACGCAAAATTAGAACAATTTGTCATTCACAAAAATAATTAGTCCTTACATTTGAAAATTGTGTACTATTATTCTTAAAAACAGATATTAAACAACCCAACAAAATTAATTTTAAAAAAATGAAAAAAACACTTTTTGGAGCAAGCCTATTAGTCTTGGCTTCTTGTGGATCAGTAAAAAATGCATCAAAAAAAGAGGATGTAAACATAGATCAAGCTGAAAAATACTCAAAAACAATTACTGCAAAAGATTTAGGTACGCATTTATTTATGTATGCTTCAGATGAATTTGAAGGAAGAAATACAGGTGAACCCGGTCAGAAGAAAGCAGTTGAATATTTAAAAAAATTCTATGTAACTGAAGGAATTGTATCTGGAATTGGTGGTGATGATTATTTTCAAGAAGTTCCGGCTACTTGGCTTAACAAAAATTCACGCAGAGGAGGATTAAAAGATTCTGAGAATGTTCTTGCATTTATTAAAGGAACTGAAAAGCCAGATGAAGTTGTGGTTATTTCTGCTCATCTAGATCATGAAGGAATAAAGAATGGAAAAATATACAATGGTGCAGATGATGATGGCTCTGGAACTGTTGCGATTTTAGAAATTGCTCAAGCATTTAAAATGGCCGAAAAAGACGGCAAAGGACCAAAACGTTCTATTTTATTTTTACATGTAACTGGTGAAGAAAAAGGGTTGTTAGGTTCAAAATATTATACAGAAAACCCAGTATATCCATTAGCAAATACTGTTTGTGATTTAAATATTGATATGATTGGTAGAACGGATAATCGCCATAAAGAAGATCCAAATTATGTTTATTTAATTGGTTCTGATAAATTAAGTACAGAGCTACACAATTTATCTGAAGCTGTCAATAAGAAATATACAAACATTAATTTAGATTATAAATATAATGATGAAAATGACCCTAACAGATTTTATTACAGATCCGATCATTATAACTTTGCAAAGTACAACATTCCAATTATTTTTTACTTTAACGGAACACATGCAGATTACCACCAACCCACTGACACACCTGATAAAATTAATTATCAGTTATTAGAAAATAGAACTCGTTTGGTTTTTCATACAGCTTGGGAAGTTGCAAATAGAGAAACAAGAATACTTGCTGATAAAGCAACAGCTAAAAAATAATAAAGTAACTAGTCTTACTTTTTTATAATTTAAAACCGATCAAATTGATCGGTTTTATTGTTTTAATCAAAATTATTAACAGTGCAAAATTAAAATTTAGTTGGAATAAAAAACTTTATTCCAACTCAACAATAACTTCATTTCTACGAAATAAAACTTCGTAAGGCGGGTTGTAACCCAAAACAGAAAATGTATTGTTATGCTTTATATTATTTTCAGCTAATAAAGAAATTAGTTTTGCTTTATACTTTTCAATTTTTTTATCATTTGCCCAACCTCCAAAAGTAATTACTGCCATTTTCTTTTCAGGCATTTGAATAAATTCTATGTTTTGATTTTCTGGTTTTGGCAGGGTTTCTTTTGAAAATTCTTTTGGCACCATAAACATCATAGTCATTTCATCCTCTAGGGACATAGACACCGGTGACGTCATAGATATTGATTCGTTTTTCTCATTTGCACCAAAAATATAACCTCCTAAAATAGAGAAACCTTTTCTTGAGGCTTTGTTGTATTCTCCCATTTTTAATGTAACAGATGTAAATAAACTTGCTTCGTATTTTCTTATTTCAAAATCATCATATTTTTTGGTAACGATGTATGGATATTCTTCGATATTAGAACTGCTTGTATAAAAGTAAATCTGAATCCCTAAAAAGAAGATAAATAGAACTCCTAAAATTATTGCTAGTGTTTTCATATGTTGTTAATTTAATGTAATATTTTAAATAGTAATTCCTTTAAAAGATCTCTTTGAGATTGACTAGCACCAACACCTTTACTTTTTACATCTGCATCTCTTAAGAATGCAATTGTTTGGGCAACTTTTCGCATTGGATAATTTTTGGCTGCCAGAAAATATTCATCAACAAAATAAGGGTGTACTCCTATTTTTTTTGATACAGAAAGTTTAGATTTATCTTTTAACCCATGAAATAGTAAAAGCTGTGTAAAAAATCCATTTAGTAATGAAATAGTCATTACCAGAGGATTACTTTTTGGATTTTCAGCAAAATAATTAATAATTTTATTTGCTTTTACTACGTTCTTTGCTCCCACTGCTTTTCGTAATTCAAAATTATTAAAGTCTTTAGAAATACCAATATTTTCCTCGATGTGTGAAGGGTTAATAATGGTTTCTTTCGGTAAAATTAACATTAACTTATCTAATTCGTTACTAATTTTACTTAAATCAGTTCCTAAAAACTCCACCAACATTTGTGCAGCTTTTGGTTCGACCTTATAATTTTTCCCAGCTAAAACTCTACGAATCCAATCAGAAACTTGATTTTCATATAATTTTTTACTTTCGAAAATCATTCCTGTTTTGGCAATAGATTTATAAAGCTTTTTACGTTTGTCTATTTTTTTATATTTATAATTTAAAACTAATACTGTTGTTTGTTGTGGGTTTTCTGCATAAGAAACTAATTTCTCTATATTTTTACTTAAATCTTGAGCTTCTTTTACAATGAGAACTTGTCTTTCTGCCATCATTGGGTAACGCTTTGCAGAAGAAACAATATCTTCTATTGAGGCATCTCTACCATACATAATTTGCTGGTTGAAACCCTTTTCAGCTTCGTTCAATATATTTTCTTGAATAAAATCAGAAATTTTATCAATATAATAGGGTTCATCCCCCATTAAAAAATAAATAGGTTTTATATGACCACTTTTAATATCAGAAACAATACTTCTTATTTCGTTCATTTTCTTACTTTTGATTGATGCAAAAACTCAATCTACCAACATATAATTTTAAAATCAAAAGTAACGAAAATAAGACGCTAATTTTCGATATAATTAGAAAAAAATATATGGTATTAACTCCGGAGGAATGGGTGCGTCAGCATTTTATTGCTTTTTTAATAGAAGAAAAAAAATATCCAACTTCTTTGATTGCTGTAGAAAAACAATTAACAATCAATAATAGAAAGAAAAGAACTGATGTTTTAATATTCAACGCTGATGGAAAACCAGATATTATTGTAGAATGTAAAGCTCCTAACATTAAAATTAATCAAGATACATTTGATCAAATTGCTAAGTATAATTTAAAGCTAAAAGCTAATTTTCTAATTATTACTAATGGCTTAGAACATTTTTATTGTAAAATGGATTTTGAAAATGAAACGTATATTTTTTTAAAAGAAATTCCCTCTTATCAGTAACTTTTAGAAGTAAACTAATTTATAAACTGTAATTTTGCCATATTGAAAACAGCAATCGTCATATTAAATTGGAACGGAAAAAAACTACTAGAACAGTTTTTACCTTCTATAATAAAGTTTAGCTCTAATGAAGCTAAAATTTATGTTGCAGACAATGCATCTACTGATAATTCTATAAATTATATAAAAGAATATTATCCATCTATTGGTATTGTAAAAAACAATAATAACGTTGGGTATGCAAAAGGATATAATGATGCTCTAATTCATATTGAAGCCGATGTGTATTGTTTAATAAATTCTGATGTAGAAGTTACAGAGAATTGGTTGCCTCCAATTTTAGATGTTTTTAGAAATGAAAAGAATACAGCTATTATTCAACCAAAAATTCTAGATTTTAAAAACAAAACAAAATTCGAATATGCTGGAGCTGGTGGTGGATTCTTAGATTTATTTGGATATCCTTAT
Source organism: uncultured Polaribacter sp. (assembly GCA_964275545.1). GTDB lineage: Bacteria > Bacteroidota > Bacteroidia > Flavobacteriales > Flavobacteriaceae > Polaribacter. Next base: position 37,163 of record CAXYCO010000027.1, on the reverse strand, counting down.
TGTAGAGGACGCGTTTTTAATCGTTTAGAGACGGACAATGGCCAATTTAATGATATTAAAAATATTTTTTGGGCCTCTGGTGCCTGTTTTTTTGTTCGCTCTAAAGTATTTAAGCAATTAGCTGGTTTTGATGAAGATTATTTTGCACATCAAGAAGAAATAGATTTTTGTTGGAGAACTAAAAATATTGGTTATGATGTAAAGTATGTTGGACTTTCTAGTGTTTATCACTTGGGTGGAGGAACTTTGAAAGAAACAAACCCACATAAAACATTTTTAAATTTCAGGAATAGCTTATTAAATATTGTCAAAAATGTTCCAAGAAATTGGTTCTTATTTGTGATTTTTTCTCGTTTAACTTTAGATGGAGTTGCAGGTATAAAATTTTTTTTTGAGTTAAGACCAATTCACACTTGGGCTATTGTAAGAGCACATTTTAGTTTCTATAAAAACTTCTTTAAATTTTTAAAGAAACGTAAAAAAATTAAGAAAAACCCTAATTATAATAAGCATACAAGTATTGTTTGGCAATATTTTATTTTAGGTAGAAAAACATTTGATGAATTAAAATAATTATTTCTAAAAAACCCTCTTTATTTATTTTTAAGATACTAGCCTTATTAAATTTAAAATTTAGTATCACAAAATTGCTAAGCTCCCTTTTCCCTCTCTTATTACTTCTGGTTCATTAGATGTTAAATCGATCACCGTAGAAGCATTATTATCTCCATAACCTCCGTCAATTACAATATCAACAATATTTTTCCATTTTTCAAAAATTAATTCTGGATCAGTTGTATATTCTAATACATCATCATCATCTCGAATAGAAGTCGATACTATTGGGTTCCCTAAAGATGCTACCAAAGTTCTTGCTATGTCGTTATCAGGAATTCTAATTCCTACTGTTTTACGTTTTTTAAATGATTTAGGTAAATTAGTACTGCCTGGCAAAATAAAAGTATAGGGCCCTGGTAGTGATCTTTTTAATAACTTAAAAGTTGATGAATCTATTTGCTTTACATAATCTGAAAGGTGACTTAAATCATTACAAACAAATGAAAAGTTGGCTTTTTCAAGCTTAATTTTTTTTATTTTAGCTATTTTTTCTAGTGCTTTTGTATTGGTAAAATCACAGCCTAAACCATAGACTGTATCAGTTGGATAAATTATTAAACCCCCATTTTGTAAAATTTTTACAATTTTATCAATTTCTTTTTGGTTTGGATTCTTATTGTATAATTTAATAAATTGTGCCATACTATAAAAATACAAAAAACTCAACATGAAATTACACGTTGAGTTTATTTATTAAAGGAAGTTTATTTTTTTAAAGTTTTTCTACCAATCGAAATCCTTCACCGTGAATATTTAAAATCTCTACTGTATTGTCTTCTTTTAAATACTTTCGTAGTTTTGCAATGTAAACATCCATACTTCTGGAAGTAAAGTAATTGTCATCTCTCCAAATCTTTGTTAATGCAAGCTCTCGAGGCATTAAATCATTTTTATGAATTGCTAACATGCGTAACAATTTACTTTCTTTTGGCGATAGCTTTTGTGGATCACCATCAACTCCTTCAGACAAATGACGTAATTTTGAATTGAAGAAAAATTGGCCGATATTAAACTCGAACTGTTCTGATTCAGCTGTTTTATCTAGTTCTTTACGTTGTAAAATTGCTTTAATTTTATATAATAAAACCTCAGAATCGAAAGGTTTATTAAGATAATCGTCTGCTCCAACAGAATATCCTTTCAAAACATCTTCTTTTAAGGTTTTTGCAGTTAAAAATATGATTGGTACCTCTTTGTTAGATACACGAATATCTTGTGCTAAAGAAAAGCCATCTTTTCTCGGCATCATTACATCTAAAATACATAAGTCAAAATCACTGTTTTTAAACATGATTAACCCCTCAATTCCATCTTTTGCGTGCGTTACATTATAATCATTTAACGCTAAATAATCTTTTAAAACTGTTCCAAAATTTGGATCATCTTCAACTAATAAAATTTTCTTACTTCCCATGATATAGTTTTTTAAATTAATGGTAATTTAACTGTAAATACGCTTCCTTTTCCTTTTTCACTTTCAACAAAAATTGTTCCATGATGATTGTCTAAGATTTCTTTTACATAAGCCAATCCTAAACCATGACCTTTTACATTATGAATATTTCCTTTTTGCTCTCTATAAAATTTATCAAAAATGTGTTTTTGAGCACTTTTTGCCATTCCAATTCCTTCATCTTTTATTTTAAAAATAAAAAATTTATTTGTGTTTTCAGTGAAAATATCAATTTTAGGTTCCCCTTCAGAATACTTTAATGCATTTTCCAAAATGTTAACTACTAAATTAGTAAGATGAACTTGATTTCCAGATATTTCTGACATAATTGCCTTAAAATGAGTTGATATACTTCCATTTCTGTTATTTATTAGAAGGTCTATATGTGTAATTGCATCTTCAATTAAGTCGTGACCATCTAATGCTTCCTTACTAATATCTATCTGTTTTTTTTCTAATCTGGAAATTCTTAATACATTTTCTACTTGAGCATGCATTCTTTTGTTTTCTTCTCTAATCATACCAACATATCGCAACACTTTGTCTTTGTTATCAATAATTTTTGGATTTTTTATAGAATCTAAAGCTAAATTAATAGTGGCAATTGGAGTTTTAAACTCGTGTGTCATATTATTAATAAAATCTGTTTTAATTTCTGATATTTTCTTTTGTCTTACCAATTGATATAAAGAACTTGAAAAAGCAATTATAATGATGATTATAAAAAATAATGATAATAGTAAAATATTAGAAATACCAGATAAGATTAACTTGTTTCTATTCGGGAAGTCTACATACAACTTGTAGTATTCTCCTTCTATGTTTTTTAGAAGCGGGTAACTTTCACTCTTATTTTTATCAATAGTGTAGTATCCTGATTTTAATGGTGTTGCCAATCCTTCGTCGGTGTAAACACCGTATTTATAATCAATATTAATGTTTCTTTTTGATAATTCTTCGCCTAATGTGGCATTTAACTCTCTATTGGAAATTCTTTTAGTTATTGGCAAATTTTCTTTAACCCCTTCAAAGGCCAATGCAAAATCTTTTTTTTCTTGCTCTATACCTTTCATGTAAAAAGAAAACCTTTCTTCGCTTTTAGACCCCAACAAATCTCCCTGACTTTTAATGGAAGTTGTTCTAAAAAAATCTTTCTTTGTGGTTACTCTTTTTACTATAATAGAATCATTGTCTAAAAAATCTGTAGGTATTTTAAAATTTTGCTCTAAGATTGTTGTACCAACTGAAAAACGTTTGTTCCCTCTTTTATCAAACTGTTGAAATAAATAGTTTTTTAACTTTGCTTTATCCGCTAAAGCAATGTTTTCAAAAATATCTTTGTTATCTTCATATAATTTGTCTTTTTCCCTAGTTTTTATTCTATCGGCAGTAGAAGCTAGTGCTTTAAACACATCATTTTTAAACTGTGCCTTTTTACTTTCAACTGCATTATTTATCCAATATAATTGCACAGTTATAATTCCAATAAGAGAAATACTCATTAAAAAAAACAATAAGAATAAAGATTTTTTTTACCCATGTATCAAATTTAGTGTATTCAAAAATGGGGAATGAGGTTTTTATCAAAAATTAACTAATTTATCGAAACTTTAAGAAATTTTTAAGAAAAACAATGAATTAAGTTTAATTCATTGCTGCTTTTTTGTTAAAATATTATGAATTCTATTTACTTGAATTTTGGTTTTTTCAAGGGAAGAATTATTGATTACATAATGAGATTGTATTGTTTTTTTTTCTTCCGACCATTGGTTTCTAATTCTATTTAAAACTGATGTTTTTGTTGAATTATCTCTTAAAATCACCCTCTGTACTCTGGTATCTAATGGAGCTGTCACAGTAATTATAAAATCACAAAATAGATTACTTTTATTTTCTAAAAGAATAGCATTTTCATACAAAACATAATTTTTATTGGTGTTTTTTAAGACAAACTCCTGAAAGTGTAATAAGACTTCTGGATGCACTATCGAATTTAATATTTTTAGTTTCTCTTTATCTTTAAAAACAATGTCAGCTAAAAAAGTTTTGTTTAATGTATTATTTTCATAAGAATTTTTCCCAAACTCTTTTATTAATTTTGATTTAATTATAATGGAGGAATTCATTATTTTTTTTGCCTCAACGTCTGCAATGTAAACAGCAATATTAGAAAACTCTTTAAAAAAATTTACAACAGTAGTTTTTCCGCTGCCAATGCCACCTGTTAATCCTACTATCATTTATTTCTGAATTAAAAAATCAATTTTATTAGGAATTACCTTTATACTTTTAACCAAGAAAGGTTTCATTACAATTTTAGGGATCAGATATCCGAAATTATTATTTTCAGAAGTTTTATAATCACATTCAACCTTAAAAGAATTAATATCAATTTTATTAAAATCTGATAGACTTACTATAAAAACAACTTCAACAGTTTTTTCTAGTGTGGCTAGCTTTATGTTCGAAGGTTGATTTATTATCTTAAATGGAATTTTAAAACTACCCTCTGTAAATTTTTCGACACTCCCTTTAATTTTAATAGTTTCTGAACTAAAATTAATGTTTTTAGAATTTTTAGGTTTAATTATTAAAAGCGTTTTTTCAAAGTTAGACTTTACATCATTTAGGCTTAGTAAACTAGATTTAATTTCTTTTATTTTATTAATTTGCTCCTTTGGGCCAGAAATAGAAATGCTATCAGGTTCTATTTCTATTTTAGTAGAGGTATCATAACCTATATGATATTTTATGTTTAAGTTTAAGTTTACCGGTACTTTTTTAGATGTTAAACTACCTATTTCTAAGTGGATTGTATCTCTAATTATTTGTTCAATTTGTATACCAGATAATAATTGTTTTTGAATATTAACCTGTTGATTCTTTGGTAAAAAAAAATATTTAGAAGCAGTTTTTTTTCCTAAATTCTCTGTGCTTAATAATATTGAATTACGGCTAAACTTGCTGGATAAAATCTTAAAGCCAGATCCTTTTATTAAGAGTTCAATTTCTCCTACTGGATCTTTCTCCAAAAGTTTGTCTTGCGGTAAGCTACTGTATGAGACTGGAAAAACAATAGTTGTAGTATATTCTTTAGATAAAGTTATTAAAAACCAAATTAATATGGAAACTACTAAAAAACTAATAAATGTTTTTGGTATTTTTTTTATTGATTTCAATTTTTAGTTAAATTTAGTGCAATCTACATAAAAGCTGATAAAGAAAAAAGTGAGTAATGCCCTATTGGCATAAACTCACTTTTAAATAAAAATGTGTAAGATGTTATTTTTTTTCTGGAGCCAAATATCTTTTGCTTAATTCCATTGAAATTGCAGTGCGTTCAAATTTAATTTTTCCTGCACCCGTTTCTAATGTAAAAGTCTTATCTGTATCGTTTAACTCAACAATTTTACCGTGGATTCCACTAGAGGTAACTATTTTAGTCCCTTTTTTAATTTCTGCTTGAAAAGATTTTTCTTTCTTTTGTTTATTCATTTGTGGTCTTATCATAAAAAAATATAGAACCACTATCATTGCTAAGAAAGGAAGCATACTAGTTAAACTACTAGCATCAGTCTGTAAAAAAATTGTTTGAAACATCTATTTATTTTTTTGCTTTAGGTGATAAAGCACCTTTTAATTTAACTACTTCACTACCAATTTCCGTATTCGTAGTTTTCACTTTAGGTATAACAGTACCTTTCAACTTTAATACTTCTCTACCCGTTTCTGTATTTGTTGTTAAGGTAATATCCTTTGATTGTCTGTTGGGTTTACCTGCCGTATTGAACTTTACAAATACATCAGCAGATGCTCCTGGTTTAATTGGTTCTTTAGGCCAAACAGGAACAGTACAACCACATGAGGCTTGTGCATTAGAAATGATTAAATCTGTTTTACCAGAATTTGTAATTTTAAAAGTTTTCTCTACGAAATCGCCTTCATTTACTGTTCCAAAATCATATTCTCTAGTATCAAAAGATATGGAAGCTGATCCTTTTTTAATGTCTATGTCTCTAGACTTCGCATTGTCTAGATTAGACTTGTTAATTTTTGAAGTTGCATTGCTCTTATTGCAAGATGTAAATACTGCTGCAAAGATTAAAAATGCAAATATTAATGATATTTTTTTCATGATAATTGTTTTTATTTTGTAAAAATAATAAATAATTTTCTTTTAATAATAATTATAATAATCCTCTTCCTATTTTAACAATTCTTTTATTTTGAATAAATTCTTTTGAAATTTTATCTAAAACTCCATTAATAAAATAACTACTCTTTTCTGTTGAATAGTCCTTTGAAATTTCTATGTATTCATTTATTGTAACTCTTGTTGGTATCGATGGAAAATTAATGAATTCTGTAATAGCCATTTTAATGAGGATCATATCGATACCTGCAATTCTATCTGTTTCCCAATTTGGAGTCTTATCTGTAATATCTTTCTCGTATTCTTTATTTTTTAATACCGTTTTTTGAAATAAATCTTTTACAAAATCTTCATCATCTTGGTCTTTATACAAACTTCCTAAAACAAAATTATTTTGAGCTTTTTGCTTGCTTAAAGATTTAACAATCCAGGTGTTTACAAATGGTATATCATCTACCCAAGAAATCATTTTATCTTCGTAATATTCTGCTAATTTTTCATCTGGAGCAATAATCTCTTTAAAAAAATCGATTACAAAAGACTTGTCAGTTTTAAAAGAACTTTCTTCAGAATTGATGTATTTGTTATATAAATCGCTTTTTTGTAACTTATCTAGAATAATTTTCACGTATTCATCATCTAACTCCCAGTTATCTAATCTATTTATTTCTAAATAACCTTCTACACTTACGCTATCTGCAATTGAATTAATTAGCTTATTATTTATAAATTTGGTATTTGGCTTTAAATCCTCTTTAGTTGCTAAAATTTTCTTTTTTGAAAGCGCCATTTTCTTTGCCGCTAATTTTTGTACTTCAACTAATAACTGAAGGTTTAAAACATACAAATCATACATTTTTAAAATGCTGTGTTTTACAAACTTTTGCTCTCTTATAACGTCATCGTTATGAGATTGTAACATTGCATACACAGATTGCATTACCTTAACTCGAATATGTCTTCTGTTAATCATTTCTAAAGAACTTATGTTTAAAAGTAGCCATAGAATTTATTTCTAAAGCTTTGCAAAAATAGTATTATTTTATTTTTATTCTCTTATGATTTTTGATTCTTTTTTGTCTAGCGTTAAAACTAGAACTATCTTCGTAGCAACATAACTACTTTTAAATAAAAAACTTTTTTTGAAGGCCTTACAATACTTAAACAAATACTTTTCTAAATATAAATGGCGAATTTTAATTGGTCTTTTTATTACAGTTATCTCCAAACTTTTAGCACTTCAAATTCCAATAATTATCAGAAACTCTTTGAATGTTGTAGAAGATTATCAAAATAAAATAATAACAGATGTAGCTCAAGTTAAAAAAGAATTATTGGTAAATGTTATCATTATTATTGGTGTTGCTGTTATTGCTGGTTTTCTTACTTTTTTAATGAGGCAAACTATTATTGTTACTTCTAGATTAATTGAATTTGATTTGAAAAATGAAATTTACCAACAATACCAAAAACTATCACTTAACTTTTACAAGAAAAATAGGACGGGTGATTTAATGAATAGAATTAGCGAAGATGTTGGTAAAGTTAGAATGTATGTTGGGCCCGCTGTAATGTATACAATGAATATGATTGTGCTTTTTGTAGTTGGTTTTACTCAAATGATACAAGTAGATGTAAAATTAACCTTATTCACACTTTTACCATTCCCTCTCTTGTCAGTTTCAATATTTATTTTAAGTAGGGTTATTAATAAAAGAAGTACGGTAGTGCAACAATATTTATCCAAATTAACTACTTTTAATCAAGAGTTTTTCTCCGGAATAAATGTAGTAAAATCATACGGAATTGAGGAATCAATAATTAGTGATTTTGATATTATTGCGAATGCTAGCAAAGATAAAAATATCAACCTTCACAAAGCAAATGCATTATTTTTTCCATTAATGATTCTCTTAATTGGTATTAGTAATTTAATTGTAATTTATGTTGGTGGAATGCAATATATTAATGGTGAAATTCAGATAGGTATTGTCTTTGAGTTTATGCTTTATGTAAATATATTAACATGGCCTGTTGCCGTAGTTGGTTGGGTAACTTCTATGGTACAACAAGCGGAAGCGTCACAAGTAAGAATAAATGAATTTTTAGAGCAAATACCAGAAATTCAAAATAACACTAAAAATGAGACAGAAATTTTTGGAAGTATTACTTTTAAAGATGTCTCATTAACCTATGACGATACGAATATTACAGCTTTAAAAAACATAAGTTTCTCTGTAAGTTCTGGAGAAACATTAGCCATTTTAGGAAGAACTGGTTCAGGAAAATCAAGTATTATAAGTTTAATAGCAAGGTTGTACGATACAACAAATGGATCAATTTTACTTGACAACACTCGTATTGAAGAAATTAATTTAGACAGTTTAAGAAGTCAAATAGGCTTTGTACCCCAAGATCCTTTCTTATTTTCAGAAAGCATAGAGAATAATATTAAATTTGGTAAGAATAATGCAACTGAAGAAGAAATTATTTCAGCAGCAAAAAATGCTGTTGTACATGATAATATTATAGATTTTTCAAACGGATACAAAACCATTCTTGGCGAACGTGGTGTTACCTTATCTGGCGGTCAAAAACAACGTGTATCTATTGCTAGAGCAATTATAAAGAATCCCAAAATATTAATTTTTGATGACTGTTTGTCTGCTGTAGATACAGAAACTGAAGAAAAAATCTTATCTAATTTAGACAAGGTGTCAAAAAATAAAACAACGTTTATTATTAGTCACAGAGTTTCTTCAACAAAAAATGCAGATAAGATTTTAGTCCTTGATGAAGGTAGGATTATTCAACAAGGAACTCATAATCAACTAATAACACAAGAAGGTTATTATAAAAACTTATATGAACAGCAACTTTTAGAAAAAGAAATCTAACCTTTAACATTGCTACGTAAAATATTTTGTTAGTTTTGTTGAGTAAAAAAGAAATTTATAACACTATTTTAAAATTAATTATGGCAGAAAGAGTTGAGCAAGAAGAAATTTTTTCACAGGTTTTAAGAGCAGGAAGAAGAACGTATTTTTTCGATGTTAGAGCAACAAAAGCAGATGATTACTATTTAACTGTAACAGAAAGTAAAAAATTTACACACGATGATGGGACTTTTCATTATCAAAAACACAAAATATATTTATACAAGGAAGATTTTACCGATTTTCAAGAAATGTTAGGTAAAGCAACCGACTATATTTTAAACGAAAAAGGCTCAGAAGTAATTAGTGAGCGTCATCAAAAAGATTTTAAGAAAGAAGAATCTACAGAAGACAAAACTTCAGAAAGTTTTACTGATATTTCTTTTGATGATATCTAATATCTGAAACCTCTTTTACAAAGAGTTTTAAATATTAAAAAACATAGTATTCAATTTAAATTCAATTTACACATTAAGAAAAACCGCAAACTTACTATTTGCGGTTTTTTGTTTTTTATAAAACTGATTTCATTACGTTACTTTTAGAAACGGTTTCCTCCCATTCTTTTTCAGGTTTACTGTCTTTTGTAATTCCACCACCTATATAAATTTGAGCAATATTATTTTCAATTTCCATACAACGTAAGTTTACAAAAAGTGAAGAGCTATGATTTTTTACATTTAACTCACCTAAAAAACCCGTATAATACGTTCTTTTATAATTTTCGTTTTTAATTATAAAATCTTTGGATTTTTTTCTTGGTAAACCACAAACTGCTGGTGTAGGGTGTAATGATCTTATAAGAGTTTTAAGTTGTAAATTTTCATGTATTAATTTACCAGAAACTTTCGTTCTTAAATGTAATAAATCTCCTGCTTTTACAGTTTCTAATGTATTTATTTTTAAATCTGTAGAAATAGGAGCTAATTGACTTTTGATAAAGTTTGTTACCAATAATTGTTCTTGAAGCTCTTTGCTTTTCCAAAGAACATTTTCAGTTCCATTATAAACTTGAGTTCCTGCTAAAGAAACCGTCTCAAAAGAAGCCTGAGAAATACGTAATAGTTTTTCTGGTGTAGCACCAATCCATAAGCCTATTTTAGGGTGAAACCATATATAAGAATAGGCATTGGGGTATTTATGTAGTAATTTCTCATACACCTCTAGTAAGTTAAAGTCTGATAATTTGATAGATTCTTTTCTGGAGAGTACAACTTTTTCAAGTCCATTAATATTAATAGTATAAATAGCCTTATCTACTAATTTTAAATAATTTTCTTTTGAAGAAATATCAGTTATAAACTTTTTGCTAAATTTAAATTCTTTGTTGAGGTTTACTTTTTCTTGTAAAAATTCAGATTCATTTTCTGGAATTAATACTGCATCATCCTCATCATTAAAAGGCGCAAATACAAAACCACTTTCTGTATAATTTTTAGAAAAAAACAACTGGTCATTTTGTTGAAAAAAGCCTGAAATAATATCAGATTTCGGTTTTCTAAACACCACAAAAGGAAGTCTTTTATGATGGCTATTTATTATTTTATTAGAAATTAAATTCAATCTAATTGATTTAAAAGTTGTTGTTTTAAAAAATCAAAATTACTCCAAACCAAATCATGGCCGGTATTATCTAGGGCAATCAACTCAAACTGTTCTTTAGAAAATTGCTTTTCTAAATATAGTGAATTTTCAAAAGGAACAATGGCATCACTATTGCCATGAATACTAATTATTTTATTTTTATTTTGATTCCAATTCTCTTCAAAATTTTGCAAATCTTGCCTGTGCGTAATTTTTTCTCTGGAGGCTTGTTTCCAAATATCTGGAACCATCCATTGCGTAATTTTCCATGTATATAAATTAATTACCCAAGGCATTGGCTCCACTTTACTATACACAGCAGGTGCAAAAAGCACAATTGCCTTATATTTATTTTTAACGGCCAAAGCAATGGGACCACCATACGAATAGCCTACGATAATAGTCTTTTCATTTGATAAATTTTTAGTAATATCTTCTAATAGATCAACTTCAAAAGCTATTGATTCTTGAACATTATTTTTATCATTATAATTGTATCCAATTCTATCATAACTTATAAAGTTTGCTTTTTTTGATAATTGGTTGTCTTGTATATATTTACTAAAATCTAAACAAGAACCTATAGTTCCGTGCACAAAAACTACAGTTGGTAAATTTGTATCTTTTACAAAGGATAGCTTTCGATATTCGAAATTATTAAATTTTTCATGAGTTAGTTTTGGCTTAACTAGTGTTTCTTTAAACTCAGCCAACACCTTTTCATCAGATTTTGACAGTGTAAAGTAATAAAAGGTAAAATACAATCCAATAAAAATAATGAGCAATGCGCAACCTAAAATTTTAAGAGTTTTCTTAAATATTTTCATTTACTTTTTCCTTTCTAGAATCATATTTGTTATCTTACATATAGAAATCAAATTATCTTCTTCATCTGTAATTTTTATTTCCCACAAATGTGTAGATCTTCCTTTATGAAGTACTTTGGCCGTTGCAAATACGATTCCTTCTTTCTTGCTTTTTAAATGATTGATACTTAATTCAATACCTTTAATAATATACTTTTCGGTATCAACAAATAAAACAGAAGCAGAACTACCTACTGTTTCTGCTAAAGCTGCCGTTGCACCTCCATGTAAAATCCCATAAGGTTGATGCACTCTTGAATTCACGGGCATCTTGGCCGAAACAAAATTATCTCCAACTTCAGTAAACTCGATATTTAATGTTTCCATTAAAGTATTTTTACTTAAACCATTTAATACAGCAAGCATTTTATTTTTATCCATTATCATAAAAATTAAAAAGTAAAAATACGTATATTTTATTGTATTTTTGCTTTAGAAAACAATACAATTATATGTACAAAATACGTGTTATTTTAGACACAAAAGAAGATGTAATTAGAACTATTTTAGTTGATAACAATATCAATTTAGAGGAGTTACATACTACAATTGCTGCATCTTTTGGTTTTGGAGGTCAAGAGATGGCCTCGTTTTACAGAACGGATTCTGAATGGAACCAAGGAGAGGAAATACCTCTTTTTAACATGGCAGAAGCTGGTGAAGGCCTTTCTATGGCCTCAGAAATTTTAAAAGATTCTTTACCATTACAGAGTGATAAATTAATTTATGTGTATGATTTCTTAAATATGTGGACTTTTTATGTTGATGTTATAGAAATTTCTGACGAAGTAAAAACAGATCATCCAAAAACAATTCTTTCAGTTGGTGAAATTCCCGCTGAAGCTCCAGAAAAAGAATTTAGGGCAGATAATTTAGAGGAAGATAATTCTGATGATTTGGATGATGAGTTTGGACATTTTGATGATTTTGACTATAATGAATATTAAAAATAAATTATAATAAAGAGGTTAATCAATACCTGATTATGAATAGTTAATTAGGTGACTAAATCCTGAAGACTTAAAGAAAGAAAACAAATAAAATACCTCTGATAAAAAAAGATATTCTAGAATCACAATATTTTTTTACTAAATTCCTATTGCTTGTAACAAAATTGTAAATTGGTCGTCATATTTTAACAATAGACAAAACAATTTCTTTGGAAACAATCTTATCTCTCAAAAATCTCGATAAAAAATACGGATCTGTTCATGCAGTAAACAATCTTTCTTTTGACATACTTAAAGGAAATGTGTACGGAATTTTAGGTCCCAATGGTAGTGGTAAATCTACTACTTTAGGTATTATCTTAAATGTAGTAAACAAAACTTCAGGAGAATTCTCTTGGTTTGATGGAAACCTTACAACACATAAAGCCTTAAAGAAAGTTGGTGCTATTATAGAACGACCTAATTTCTATCCGTATATGACCGCAAATCAAAATTTAAAGTTGATTTGTAAGATCAAGGGAATATCTGATGATAAAATTGATGATACATTAAAAACTGTAAACCTACACGAAAGGAAAAACAGCAAGTTCAAAACTTTTTCTTTAGGGATGAAACAACGTTTGGCAATAGCGTCAGCCCTATTAAATGATCCTGAAATTTTAATTTTAGATGAACCCACTAATGGTTTAGATCCTCAAGGAATTCATGAAATCCGACAGATCATTAAAGAAATTGCTAGTAAAGGAACTACTATTTTGTTAGCTTCTCACCTCTTAGATGAAGTAGAAAAAGTATGTAGCCATGTTGTTGTAATAAGAAAAGGCATTAAATTATATAGTGGTAGAGTTGATGAAATGACAGCCTCTAAGGGTTTGTTTGAATTAAAAGTTGATACAAATGAAGATAAATTAATTGAAGTTTTACAAAGCCATGATGCAATTGGTAAAGTTTCTAAAGATCATGAGACTTTTATTGCAACTCTAAGTAATTCTATTTCTGCTAGTGAAATGAATAAATACTTGTTTGAAAACGGAATTACAGTTTCACACTTAGTAAAACGCAAACCTAGTTTAGAACAACAATTTTTAGATTTAACAAACAACAACTAATCAACCAAAAATAAAGTTATGTTTAGACTACTTAACATAGAGTTTCATAAACTTAAACACAATACAGCCACTAAAGTATTAACAATCATCTATTTTGCACTTTTAACTTCCATAGCTTTAATTGCTGCTATTAAGTTTGATATTGGCCCTATTAAATTCCATTTAGCAGAAATGGGTATTTTTAACTTCCCATACATATGGCATTTTAACACCTACATAGCCTCCATTTTTAAGTTCTTTTTATTGTTAGTTATTGTATCGATGATGGCCAATGAGTATAGCTACAAAACATTAAAGCAAAACTTAATTGATGGGTTGAGTAAAAAAGAATTTATTTTATCAAAATTTTATACCATAGTTGCGTTTGCATTAGCTTCAACATTGTTTGTTTTTGTTGTTTCTTTAATTTTAGGCTTAACATATTCTGACTACAATGAAATGTCGATCATAACTTCAGATTTAGAATATATTTTAGCATTTTTTATAAAATTAGTAGGATTTTTCTCTTTTGGACTATTTTTGGGGATCTTAGTAAAACGTTCTGCATTTGCTGTAGGTGCTTTGTTAGTATGGCTAATAGGAGAAAGTATGTTCAAAGGATATTTATTCTACAGTTTTAAAAATGATGAAAATATCTCAGAAAAAGTAGATAATGTTATGCAATTTCTTCCATTAGAGGCAATGGCTAATTTAATAAAAGAACCCTTTTCTAGAATAGGAGCAGTAAAATCTGTTGCCAATCAAATAGGTGAAACATTTGTAAAAAGTTATGCTGTAGATTTTTCTACATTACTAGTAGTTTTAGTTTGGACATTTGCCTTTATGTATCTGTCTTATGCACTGTTAAAAAAGAGGGATTTATAATACTTTTTAAATATATTTGACGTTTGGAAAACAAATACCGTCAAATGAAAAAACTATTACCCTTTATAACCCTAATTTTTGCCCTAAATACATTTTCTCAAAAAGAAGCCAACTTCTGGTACTTTGGTAGAAATGCAGGAATAGATTTTAATACGACACCTCCAAGTCCAATAACAAATGGAGCTATTAATACCTTAGAAGGATGTTCTTCTTTTGCTGATTCAGCTGGTAATTTACTTTTTTATACAGATGGAATAACGGTATGGAATAAGAACGATCAAATTATGAGCTATTCAGATGGTAGTCCTGCAAATAACCTAAGAGGAAATCCTTCAAGTACTCAATCAGGAATGATCATCCCAAAACCTGGTTCCACATCAATTTACTACCTTTTTACAGTCGGTGATAATCAAAATCCTGCCTTTGATTTATACACCATAGATATGTCTTTAAATGCAGGGTTAGGAGAATTAATTGATGAAAATAATAATGGTAACTTTTCTGAAGACCTAGCTTCACAAGCCACTGCCAATTCAAATAACTGGACTGAAAAAGTTGCTGCTGTTAGAGGTAAAGATTGCAACACCTATTGGATTGTTACTAAAGTCTCTAATTTTTTCTATTCATACAAAATCGATGAAAATGGCGTAAACTTAACACCAGTAATTTCAACAGTAACTAATAATACATCTAGAACTAGAGGTTATTTAAAACTTTCACCTGACGGTAAAAGACTAGCCATTGCAAATCAAAATACCAATAACGATTTATTGTTATATAGTTTTGATAATGAAACTGGTTTTATTGCTAATGACGGTATTTCTATTTTTAATGACGTTAATGATGGAGAAGCATATGGCGTTGAGTTTTCTAGAAATTCAGAAAAACTTTATGTATCCTCTACTTCTGGGTTCAGAGCAACTTTAGCAGATACAGAAACAACCTATAAACTATTTCAATACAACTTAACTGCTACAGATATCGAGGCTTCAAAAGTCTTAATACATGAACAGATTGGTTACAGAGGAGCTTTACAATTAGGACCTGATGGAAAAATTTATGCAACGATACCTTTGGCATATGATGATACTGATGGTGACGCTACATTTCTAGATGTAATTGAAAATCCTAATACCAATGCTACTGACGTCATTTTTACTAAAGATGCAATTAGTTTAGGAGGACAAAAATCTACACAAGGTTTACCCCCTTTCATATCCTCTTTATTGTTACCAATTGATATCGAGGACAATGACACTGGTGAAGTAATTAACGACCAAGATTTACAATTTTGCACAGGGGATAACAAAACAATTACACCTGCAAATAACGTTACAGGTACTAGTATCACTTACGAGTGGATTTTTGATGATGGAACGACAACATCTACCGTATCGACTTCTGCAAATTTAATTCTAAATAATTTAACACTTAATGATAGTGGTAAGTATACGTTAACTATAGAACTAACAGATGACTGTGGTAATGTTACACAACTTGAAGGAACTTTCAATATTGGTGTTTTTGACGCTGCTGCAGCTACAAAACCTTCAGATATTAACTTTTGTGATACAGATAGAGATGGTTTTAATAGTTTTAACCTTCAAGTAGATAAAGCTTCTGATATTCTTAACAGTTTGGATCCAAATACATTTGATGTCTTATACTTTACCTCCATGGCAGATGCAACTGCAAATGTTGCAGGAACAGCCTTAGCAAATCCATATACCAATCCAACAGCATTTAGTTCACAAACTATATACGCTCGTGTACACAATAAAAATGCTCCTAATGCTTGTTTTGCAATTACAGATTTTCAGCTAACAGTTACAGACTTACCCATTTCTCAAAACCCAACCGAATACAGAGTCTGTGACAATACCTCTATAGGTTCTGATACCGATGGGTTTGTAAATGACTTTATACTCTCAACAAAAGATGTTCAAATTCTTGGTGCATTAGACCCTTTACAATTCAACGTTTCGTATCATACAACATTAGCTGGTGCACAGTCAGATGCAACCACAGATGTAATTGATAAAACAACCAATTACACAAATACAACTATAAATACTCAACAAATATTTGTTCGAGTAGAAAATAAAGACAACACTACTTGTTTTGATGCTTCTAAATCGTTTAATATCGTAGTAAGTCCATTACCAATAATAAGTTCTACAGTAGAACTTAAACAATGTGATAATGATACTGATGGTTTCTCTAATTTTAATTTGAACGAGGCTGCTTCAGACATCTCCCCAGATTATCTCAATGAAACATTTACGTTCTTCCCCACTCTTGCGGATGCGAATGCTAATTCCAATGCCTTTTCTGATCCTATAGCACTCACCTTCTCTAATAGAACTGTTAATACAGATACAGTTTGGGCACGTGCTACCACCACTTTTGGGTGTTACCGAGTTTCTGAAGTAACCCTTACTGTATCTACCACTGGAATTCCTGATACTTTTCAAAGAGTATTCACTCAATGTGATGACTTTTTAGATCTTAATGGAAATGATACTTCTGATAATTCTGATATTGATGGTGTTTCCTCCTTTGACTTTAGTTCTGTTACTCCTGAAGTAATTGCACTCTTCCCTGCCGGGCAACAATTAACTGTTACCTATTATAGAAACCAAGCTGATGCCCTTGCTGAAATTAATACCATTACTGACATTCGTAATTATAGAAATATTGGCTATCCAAATTCACAAGAAATATACATACGTGTTGATAGTAATTTAGACAATGATTGTCTTGGCTTTGGAACTCACATTACTCTAAATGTAAATCCTGTCCCAACCGCTCAGACCACTCAAAATCTTGAAGAATGTGATAACTCAGACGATGGTAGTGGCATAAATGGAATTATTCAATCTTTTAACTTAGAAGAACAAACACCTGCTATTCTTGGAACTCAAAACCCAACAGAGTTCACTGTTACCTATTATGACTCTGCTGAAAATGCAAATTCTGCAACAGATCCTCTTACATCTCCGTATACAAATACAACTAGAGATGCTCAAACCATCTTTGTAAGAGTAACCAATAATACAACAGAGTGCTTTACAGATCATACTTCTTTTAATATTATTGTAAATCCGCTTCCTATTGCAAATTTTGCCGAAGATATTGAAGTCTGTGACGACAATCTTGATGGTTCTGCTAGAAATGGATTCTCTCAAAATATAGATTTACAAAGCAGAACTGCTGATATTCTTGGAGACCAAGACCCTACTCTATTTTCTGTTAGTTATCATGCTTCTCTTGACGATGCACAAACAGATACAAGAAGGTTATTAAGCCCATTTTCGAATACCATTCCAAACAGACAAACAATCTTTATACGGGTCTTTAATCAAACAAATCAATGTACGAATGGAATCTCTAATTTTGATGTTATTGTTAATGCAGAACCACTAGCAAATCCAGACAATACACTTTCTAATTTATCGTTGTGTGATACTGATCTTGATGGAGATGATATGAATGGGTTGGTTGAAGATATTGATTTTAACATTCAAATTCCAACTATTTTAGGAGCAACACAAGATCCTGATGACTTTAATGTATCCTTTCACCTAAATCAAACAGATGCAACTGATGGAGCAAACCCCTTACCAACACCCTATTCCAATACTGCAAGAGAAGAAACCATTTTTGTGCGCATTGAAAACAAAGCTACAGGCTGTGTGAACGATGATCTAACATTCCTTCTTATTGTTAAAGAATTGCCTCGTTTTTCTGTTACTGGAGAAGACCCTGATAATCCACAAATACTATGTTTAAACTATACAACACCATTCACTGTAGAGGCAGAAGATCCTGCTGGTGACTATACCTATCAATGGACAGATAGTACTGGAAACATCATAGGAACTGACCAATCTTTAATCATTTCTACTGGCGGTGAATACACCATTAAAGCAACTGATATTACAACTACCTGCCAGAGACAAAGAACCATCTTTGTCAAAGAATCTGAAAAGGCCACTCTACAAGAAAGCCTTATTACCATTATAGATGAATCAAATGCTATAGGATCGGAAAATAATATCTCTATTGCAATTGACACCGAAAATGGAGTTTTAGGAAAAGGAGACTATCAATTTGCCATTTTTAATACCGACGACACTACTAGAATCCCTTCAATAGGATTCCAAGAGGAACCCCTTTTCGAAAATCTAGAAGGTGGTGTCTATACAGTGATTGTAAATGATAAAAATGGATGTGTACAAGACGAAATATTCACTATTTCTGTGATTCAGTTCCCTAAATTCTTTACTCCTAACGGCGATGGAAAAAATGATACGTGGGTGGTAAAAGGAGCCAATAAAACCTTTTATCCAAACAGTAGTATTAATATCTTTAATCGTTTTGGAAAATTAGTCGCACAAGTGCCTATTGACAGCCAAGGATGGAACGGAATGTACAATGGTAAAATACTTCCTTCTGATGATTATTGGTTTAATATACAACTCATACCAGCAGATGAGAGTAAATCACCAATCAATAAAAAAGGGAACTTCTCCCTTCTTAGAAAATAAGTAATTTAATTATGGATACAGAGATTAACAATATTTATATGTTCCATATTTTAAATAAATAAAAAAGTTGTGTGAACTCGAAATATTCAGCCAATAACAAATACTTATATATTCTGATACAATTTTACGTATGACTAAAATAAGAAATAAATTCAAAATCTTATGATTAACCTTATG
This sequence comes from uncultured Polaribacter sp., assembly GCA_964275545.1. Classification (GTDB taxonomy): domain Bacteria; phylum Bacteroidota; class Bacteroidia; order Flavobacteriales; family Flavobacteriaceae; genus Polaribacter. Next base: position 17,903 of record CAXYCO010000027.1, on the reverse strand, counting down.
GTAAGCTTCTGGAAATTCTTTAGTGTAGTGAAAAATGAATGCAAACAATTAATAAAAAAAATAGTATCCTTAGTACTAGTAATATTTGCACTACACTCTTTCTCTCAGAATGGATCGCCAACTTGTGATGGGGCAGAACCAGCTTGTTCAGATAATACAGGAGTAAAAATATTTCCAAACATAACAGGTCAACCAGATCAGGGGGTTTTTGGATGTTTACAAGATACCCCTAATGGTGCTTGGTTCTATATAAAAGTAGGGGGAACAGGAGAGTTAGCTTTTAATATTATACAAAACACTGAATTTGACACAGACGGAAATCCAGTAGGAACTTTTACAGATGTTGATTTTATAGCTTGGGGTCCATTTAACACTCCAGATTCTAATTGTAATAATTTAGCCACAAATTGTGGTATCCAAGCTTGCCCAGATAATACATCTAATCCAGATTTTTATTTAAACGATGAAGACGGCACTAACATTATTGATTGTAGTTGGTCTGGTCAAACACAAGAAACCTTTACAATACCAAATGCACAAGCTGGAGAATTTTATGTTCTTTTAATCACAAACTTTAGTGATATTTCTGGTTTTATTAAACTAGAACAGACTAATTTTGGTGATACAGGTGCAGGTGTTTCTGATTGCTCTATTATTGCTGGTGATTTAGGTGCAGACCAAGATGTATGTAACGGCACAACTGTAGAGTTAGATGGAACACCTACAAATCCATCAGCACCAGTAGATACATACGAATGGTTATTAGATACTGGAAGCGGTTTTACAACTATTACTGGACAAACCAATGCTACTTTAGAAATTACAAATGATATTTCTGGTACTTATAAAGTAATAATAACAGATACTGATGGTACAACAGGAGAGGATGAAGTTACCATAACTTTTTTCGATGTACCCATTGCCAACCAACCCAACAATATAGAATTTTGTGATACGGATAGAGATGGTTTCAATGCTTTTGATCTCGAGGCAGATGTTACACCACAAGTATTTAACGGACAGTCTACAACAGATTTTGAAGTTTTATATTTCACTTCAATGGCTGCTGCCAATACAAATGCTTCAGGAACTAGCATTGTAGGTTCTTATACCAATACGAATGCCTTTACATCAGAAACCATATATGCTCGTATTCATAATAAAAACAATACTAATTGCGCAAATATTACCAGTTTTACAATTTCTGTAAGAGATGTACCTGTACCGCAAAATCCAACGGAATACAGAGTCTGTGACAATACCTCTGTAGGCTCGGATACTGATGGGTTTGTAAATAACTTTATACTATCTAATAAAGATTCAGAAATATTAGGTTTAGCAAATTCTAACTTACAATTCAACGTTTCGTATCATACAACATTAGCTGGTGCACAGTCAGATGCAACCACAGATGTAATTGATAAAACAACCAATTACACAAATACAACTATAAATACTCAACAAATATTTGTTCGAGTAGAAAATAAAGATAACACTACTTGTTTTGATGCTTCTAAATCGTTTAATATCGTAGTAAGTCCATTACCAATAATAAGTTCTTCAGTAGAACTTAAACAATGTGATAATGATACCGATGGTTTCTCTAATTTTAATTTGAACGAGGCTGCTTCAGACATCTCCCCAGATTATCTCAATGAAACATTTACGTTCTTCCCCACTCTTGCGGATGCGAATGCTAATTCCAATGCCTTTTCTGATCCTCTAGCACTCACCTTCTCTAATAGAACTGTTAATACAGATACAGTTTGGGCACGTGCTACCACCACTTTTGGGTGTTACCGAATTTCTGAAGTAACCCTTACTGTATCTACCACTGGAATTCCTGATACTTTTCAAAGAGTATTCACTCAATGTGATGACTTTTTAGATCTTAATGGAAATGATACTTCTGATAATTCTGATATTGATGGTGTTTCCTCCTTTGACTTTAGTTCTGTTACTCCTGAAGTAATTGCACTCTTCCCTGCCGGGCAACAATTAACTGTTACCTATTACAGAAACCAAGCTGATGCCCTTGCTGAAATTAATACCATTACTGACATTCGTAATTATAGAAATATTGGCTATCCAAATTCACAAGAAATATACATCCGAGTGGATAGTAATTTAGACAATGATTGTCTTGGCTTTGGAACTCACATTACTCTAAATGTAAATCCTGTTCCAACCGCTCAGACCATTCAAAATCTTGAAGAATGTGATAACTCAGACGATGGTAGTGGCATAAATGGAATTATTCAATCTTTTAACTTAGAAGAACAAACACCTGCTATTCTTGGAACTCAAAACCCAACAGAGTTCACTGTTACCTATTATGACTCTGCTGAAAATGCAAATTCTGCAACAGATCCTCTTACTTCTCCGTATACAAATACAACTAGAGATGCTCAAACCATCTTTGTAAGAGTAACCAATAATACAACAGAGTGTTTTACAGATCATACTTCTTTTAATATTATTGTAAATCCGCTTCCTATTGCAAATTTTGCCGAAGATATTGAAGTCTGTGATGACAATCTTGATGGTTCTGCTAGAAATGGATTCTCTCAAAATATAGATTTACAAAGCAGAACTGCTGATATTCTTGGAGACCAAGACCCTACTCTATTTTCTGTTAGTTATCATGCTTCTCTTGACGATGCACAAACAGATACAAGAAGGTTATTAAGCCCATTTTCGAATACCATTCCAAACAGACAAACAATCTTTATACGGGTCTTTAATCAAACAAATCAATGTACGAATGGAATCTCTAATTTTGATGTTATTGTTAATGCAGAACCACTAGCAAATCCAGACAATACACTTTCTAATTTATCGTTGTGTGATACTGATCTTGATGGAGATGATATGAATGGGTTGGTTGAAGATATTGATTTTAACATTCAAATTCCAACTATTTTAGGAGCAACACAAGATCCTGATGACTTTAATGTATCCTTTCACCTAAATCAAACAGATGCAACTGATGGAGCAAATCCCTTACCAACACCCTATTCCAATACTGCAAGAGAAGAAACCATTTTTGTGCGCATTGAAAACAAAGCTACAGGCTGTGTGAACGATGATCTAACATTCCTTCTTATTGTTAAAGAATTGCCTCGTTTTTCTGTTACTGGAGAAGACCCTGATAATCCACAAATACTATGTTTAAACTATACAACACCATACACTGTAGAGGCAGAAGATCCTGCTGGTGACTATACCTATCAATGGACAGATAGTACTGGAAACATCATAGGAACTGACCAGTCTTTAATTATTTCTGCTGGTGGTGAATACACCATTAAAGCAACTGATATTACAACTACCTGCCAGAGACAAAGAACCATCTTTGTCAAAGAATCTGAAAAGGCCACTCTACAAGAAAGCCTTATTACCGTTATAGATGAATCAAATGCTATTGGATCGGAAAATAATATCTCTATTGCAATTGACACCGAAAATGGAGTTTTAGGAAAAGGAGACTATCAGTTTGCCATTTTTAATACCGACGATACTACTAGAATCCCTTCAATAGGATTCCAAGAGGAACCCCTTTTCGAAAACCTGGAAGGTGGTGTCTATACAGTGATTGTAAATGATAAAAATGGATGTGTACAAGACGAAACATTCACTATTTCTGTGATTCAGTTCCCTAAATTCTTTACTCCTAACGGCGATGGAAAAAATGATACGTGGGTGGTAAAAGGAGCCAATAAAACCTTTTATCCAAACAGCAGTATTAATATCTTTAATCGTTTTGGGAAATTAGTCGCACAAGTGCCTATTGACAGCCAAGGATGGAACGGAATGTACAATGGTAAAATACTTCCTTCTGATGATTATTGGTTTAATATACAACTCATACCAGCAGATGAAAGTAAATCACCAATCAATAAAAAAGGGAACTTCTCGCTTCTTAGAAAATAAGTAAATAAGCTAAGAAAAACTTCATATTAATAGGTATATTTTACAAAAAAGTATCCGTATTTTTACAGTATGGAATTTAAATTGGTGTCCGAATTCTCTCCAACTGGAGATCAACCCCAAGCAATTAAAGAGCTTTCTAAAAGTGTAATTGAGGGAGAAAAATATCAAACATTACTGGGAGTTACTGGGTCTGGAAAAACATTTACTGTAGCAAATGTTATTAAAGATGTAAAAAAACCAACCTTGGTTTTGGCACACAACAAAACCTTAGCAGCTCAATTATATTCTGAATTTAAACAGTTTTTTCCAGAGAACGCTGTAGAGTATTTTGTTTCGTATTATGACTATTACCAACCAGAGGCATTTATTCCAGTAACGGGCACCTATATAGAAAAAGATTTATCTATTAATGAAGATATAGAACGTTTGCGTTTAAGTACTACCTCTTCACTTCTTTCTGGAAGAAGAGATGTAATTGTAGTCGCTTCTGTATCTTGTTTATATGGAATTGGAAACCCTGTAGAATTTAAGAAAAATGTGATTCCTGTAGAAGTTGGGCAACTAATTTCTAGAACGAAGTTTTTACACCAACTTGTTCAAAGCTTATATTCTAGGACTGAGCATGAAATAAAAAGTGGAACCTTTAAAGTAAAAGGTGATGTAGTTACAATTTATCCATCGTATGGAGATAATGGCTTTAGAATTCATTTTTTTGGAGATGAAATAGAAGAAATAGAATCATTTGACCTGGAGCACAATAGGGTAATTGAAAACTTTGAAGAGCTAACAATTTATCCTGCAAACTTATTTGTAACGTCTCCTGATGTTCTACAAAATGCCATTCATCAAATCCAAGAGGACCTGATGAAACAAGTAGATTATTTTAAAGAAATTGGGAAACATTTGGAAGCAAAACGTTTAAAAGAACGTACAGAATTCGATTTAGAAATGATACGTGAATTGGGCTATTGTTCTGGAATAGAAAACTATTCTCGTTATTTAGATGGACGTGAACCAGGAACTAGACCTTTCTGTTTGCTAGATTATTTTCCAGATGATTATTTAATGGTCATTGATGAAAGTCACGTAACCATTCCACAAACACACGCCATGTATGGTGGTGACAGAAGTAGAAAAGAAAATTTGGTAGAATATGGGTTTAGGTTACCCGCTGCTATGGACAATCGCCCATTAAAGTTTGAAGAATTTGAAGCCATACAAAATCAGACAATATTTGTAAGTGCAACACCTGCAGATTATGAATTACAAAAAACAGAAGGCATTTTTGTGGAACAAATAATTAGACCCACAGGCTTATTAGATCCGATTATAGAAATTAGACCCAGTTTGAATCAGATTGATGATTTAATTGAAGAAATACAGGTTAGAGTAGAAAAAGACGAGCGTACCTTGGTTACTACACTTACTAAAAGAATGGCAGAAGAACTGACAAAATATCTAACAAGAGTCGCTATACGTTGTAGATATATTCACTCTGATGTAGATACGCTAGAGCGAGTAGAAATTATGCAAGATTTGCGTAAAGGCTTGTTTGATGTTCTTATAGGTGTGAACCTTTTAAGAGAAGGATTGGATTTACCAGAAGTCTCTTTAGTGGCAATTTTAGATGCTGATAAAGAAGGTTTTTTAAGAAGCCATCGTTCTATAACACAAACTGTGGGTAGAGCAGCAAGAAACGTAAATGGTTTGGCCATTTTATATGCAGATAAAATGACCAACAGTATGCAAAAAACCATTGATGAAACTGATAGACGAAGAGAAAAGCAAATAGCGTACAATACAAAACACAACATCACTCCTACTCAGATTAATAAAAAAATAGATGATACATTATCTAAATCAGCAGTTTCTAGTTACCATTATGACAATGCAAAACAAGTGGCTGCTGAACAAGATTTACAATATCTACCAAAAGAAGAAATAGAAAAACGCATTCGAGAAAAACGCAAACACATGGAAGCTGCAGCTAAAGAATTAGATTTTATTGTTGCTGCTAAATTGCGTGATGAAATTGCTGTTTTGAAAGAAAGTTTGTAATTGAATAATCGATTCATAAAAAGAGGGTTTGAGTTTAAGGAATTCTATTTTTTAGCTATTTCTACTTCATAGAATTACTCTTTAAGGTGAATCATCACTTATCTTCACTCCCCCAAGGAGGACTTGGAGTCTTAATTTCTTTTGTTAAATCAAATTTTATAGAAAAAAACCGATCCGTTCCAATTCTTCGTAAATTGTAGGTGAAACTTGTTTTATCAATTGTAACCCACCAAACATTATTAGAGGCATACGAAATTAAACTTGCCGTTTGTTGATCGGCAGGAAAAAACTGTATATTGGCCAAACCAGTATTAGGGTTTGAACCACCATATTGTGTGATTTTATCTTCTGAACCATCTTTGTGTCTATGGTCGTGTTTCAAACTAATTAATGTATCGTTACCCATCGTAAAAACCCAAGTACGAGATTTATCGTCTCCAACAAAAAAAGGAATTCTAATTGTGTTTTCTTTACAAGAACGAACATGCATTACTAATTTTTTACCAGTAAAACTATCTCCCTCTTTAGCGCCTTCAACAATTACTCCTTCATATGATTTTCCACAATGTTCTTTTAAAGAATCCCAAAACAATTCAGATTTAGGGGATTCTTGTGCAATTATTTGTAACGGAAACAAGAGGAGTATTAACAGTTTTTTCATCATACATACATTAAGAGTTAACTGGTTATCAATATAATTAAAAAAACAAAAAGCCTCACAAATTGTGAGGCTTTTTTAAATTTATTTAAGAAAGTTTATGAAGCTTCTAAAACTTCTTGCACTTTATCAGCTGCTTCTTGAAATTCTGTAGCTGAAATAATTTCCATTCCAGAATTGTCAATTAATTCTTTTGCTTCTTTTGCATTTGTTCCTTGAAGTCTGCAGATAATTGGTACATTTATTTTGTCACCCATACTTTTGTAGGCATCAACAACACCTTGTGCAACTCTGTCACAACGAACAATACCTCCAAAAATATTAACTAAAATTGCTTTTACAGCAGGGTCTTTTAAAATAATACCAAAAGCAGTTTCTACTCTTGCAGCATCTGCGGTACCTCCAACATCTAAAAAGTTAGCAGGCTCACCACCAGATTCTTTAATTAAATCCATAGTTCCCATTGCTAAACCAGCTCCGTTTACCATACATCCTACATTCCCATCTAAATCTACATAGTTTAAACCAGCAGCTTTTGCTTCTACTTCAATAGGATTCTCTTCACGTAAATCACGCATTGCTGCATAATCTTTATGTCTATAAAGTGCGTTTTCATCCAAAGAAACCTTAGCATCTACAGCCATTATTTTAGAATCAGATGTTTTTAAAACCGGGTTGATTTCAAACATTGAAGAGTCTGAACCTATATATGCTTTGTATAAATTAGTAACGAACTTTGTCATTTCTTTAAAAGCCACTCCTGATAATCCTAAATTAAAAGCAACTTTTCTTGCTTGAAAAGGCATGATACCCAACAAAGGATCTATTTCTTCTGTAAAAATTAAGTGCGGTGTTTCTTCTGCAACCGTTTCAATATCCATTCCACCTTCTGTAGAATACATAATCATGTTTTTACCTGTAGCTCTGTTTAACAAAACAGACATGTAGTATTCTTCTGGCTCAGAATCTCCAGGGTAATACACGTCTTCACAAATTAAAACTTGGTTTACTTTTTTACCTTCTGCTGAAGTTTGGGGGGTTACTAACATCATCCCAATAATATCATTAGAAATACTTTCTACTTCTTGTAAGTTTTTTGCTAACTTAACGCCTCCTCCTTTTCCACGACCACCAGCATGAACTTGCGCTTTAATAACATGCCAACCTGTTCCGGTTTCGACTGTTAACTGTTTTGCTGCATCAACAGCTTCTTTATAGTTGCTTGCAACAATTCCTCGTTGAATTCTAACGCCAAAACTGCTTAAAATTTCTTTTCCTTGATATTCGTGTAAGTTCATTTGTTAATGTTTAAAAACGTTGACAAAAGTACAAATTCAAAGATGAATCTTTAGTAATTTTTAAAGAAAATTATTCTAAATAAAAAATCCATATTCTACACCCCGCACACAAAAATTAATTTCAAATTAATAATACGGTTTTACTAACTCGATAGCAGTATCAGTTTCAAAAAAGCAATGTCTTTTATTAATTAACAAGAATTTAGGAATTATAAAAAAAAAGATAAATATTTTAGCTCTGATTTTTTATAATCAAACAAAAAAATGCTAAGAACGATTTCACTACTATTAATTTCATTGTTATTTCTGAATCAGTTAAACGCTCAAAAAGAAAACAAAAAAAGAAAAAAAATTCAAACAACAAGAGTAACAAAGGCGCCTAAAATTGATGGTATTTTAGATGACGATGCATGGAAAAACGCAGAAATATGTCAAAATTTTGTGATTTTTAGACCTGATAATGGAAAAGCTGTTGATAGTGATTATAAAACAACCGTTAAAGTAGTATATAATGACAATGCCATTTTTATCTCTGCAATGATGTCGGATCCAGACCCTGCCAATATTCCACAAGAATTTGCTGTAAGAGATAATTTTAGTCAATCAGACTTCTTCTTAGTCACCATCAACCCAAATGATGACGGGCAAAACCCTTTTGAGTTTATTGTACAAAGCACAGGAAATCAAGTTGATGCAAAAGTATCTAATGGTGATGAAGACTTTAATTGGAGTGCTGTATGGGAAAGTGATGTAAAGATCACGGAAAAAGGCTGGAACGTAGAAATGAAAATCCCATACCGAGCCATACGTTTCGCAAATAGCCCGGTGCAATCTTGGGCTTTCAATTTTCATAGAAGATTGGAAAAATTAAATGAAAAACATAGTTGGACGCATATAGACAATACTGTTGGGAGTTGGACGCAGTATGACGGATTAATTGAAGGTTTTAGAAATATAAAACCACCTACAAGGTTAAATTTATATCCGTATGCATCTGCAACAGTCAATTCTTTTGAAGGAGAAATAGATACTGATTGGAGTTTGGGGATGGACATTAAATATGGACTTACAGAAAACTTTACATTAGACGCGACATTAATCCCTGACTTTAGTCAAGTTGGATTTGATGATATTACTTTAAACCTTGGTCCTTTTGAACAACAATTCACAGAACAAAGGCAATTTTTTACTGAAGGAACAGAGTTATTTAACAAAGGAAATCTCTTTTATTCCAGAAGAATCGGATCTTCCCCAATAGATCAATTCGATGTATCTAGCACTTTAAATGCAGACGAAGAGATTATCGATTACCCAGAAAAAGTAACCATGTTGAATGCTATAAAAATATCTGGAAGAACAAAAGGTGGTTTGGGTATTGGTTTTTTTAATGCTATTACAACAACTACAGAGGCAACCATTAAAAACAAGGTTACAGGAGAAGTTAGAAAGGAAGTAACCAGTCCTTTTTCTAACTACAATATTATGGCTTTAGACCAACAATTTAACCAAAATTCTAGCATTTCTCTTATCAATACAAATGTTAGAAGAGATGGTCGGTTTAGAGATGCAAATGTTACTGCCCTAGATTGGCATCTTGAAACGAAAGACAATAAATGGAATGCTGATGGATCTGTTAAAATGAGCGCTATTTCAGATGATGTTAACAACCCAAATACCGGGTACACTTTTGACAATAGTTTTGGATATAACTCAGGTCATTGGAGTGGAGAAATAGGGTATACTCTTGAAAATAAAGATTTTAATCCGAATGATTTGGGGATTTTATTTAGTAACAATGAACAATCTATCTACTTGAACGGAGGTTGGAGAACTTTACAGCCCACTAAAAAATTTAATAGATATAGATTTAACGGATATAGTAGCGTCAACTTCCAACATTTTTCTGGTATTTACACAGGTACTGATGCGGGGATGAATTTTAATGCGCAAACAAGAAAGCGTTTTTCTTTTGGTGCAAATTTAAATTACGGAACAGAAAATAAAGATTATTTTGAACCAAGACAAGGAAGCACTAGCGGTATTTATTTTTTACAACCCGAACGGAAAAATATAAATGGTTGGATTTCTACCAATTCTCAAAAGCGATTCGAATTGAATGCAAACGGTTTCTATACTAGTTTTTCAAACAACCCTAAATCTGCTTACGGATTTAGCTTAGCGCCTCGGTATCGTTTCAATAACCAATTCTCTCTTAGATATCGACTTAATTTTAATACAACGCTAAACGATCAAGGATATGTATCGGAAGATGCTGGGAATATTGTTTTTGGAATGAGAGATCGAAAAAATTACACCAACACCATCTCTAGTTCCTATAACTTTAGCACAAAGTCCTCTTTGTCATTAAGTTTTAGACATTATTGGGGGTCTGTAAACTACCATGGATATTACAACTTAAATACAGAAGGAGGATTAAGTCCAAACACCAACTATATGGGAGAAAATGTAAACTTTAATAGTTGGAATTTAGATTTAAATTACATCTGGCAATTTGCGCCAGGAAGTCAGTTGATTGCTTTTTATAGAAATTCAATTTTTAATGAAGATAGCAATGCTAATTTGAGCTTTTTTGAAAATGTTGAAAACTTATTTCAACAATCAAATAGACATACATTTTCTGTAAGATTAGTTTACTTTATTGATTACAATGCAATAAAAAGTGTTTTTTAACCCACAATCATGTAATTTCAAATTAAATATTCTTAGAAAAAAGGATGTCCATTTTTTTGATTAAAATTCAAGTCTTTTTAATACATTCGTAGTAATTATTTTTAAGCATGATTATAGCAAAGAACATTCACAAATATTATGGTGAAGTAGCCGTTTTAAAAGGGGTAGATTTTCATATTAAAAAAGGAGAAATCGTTGCTATTGTTGGTCCATCAGGAGCAGGAAAAACAACTTTACTTCAAATTATTGGTACACTAGACAAACCATTAAAAGAAGAAGAATTCGAATTATTTTTAAATGGAATTTCACTAAAAAATCTATCTGACAAAGAGGTCTCATCTTTTAGAAATGAACACATCGGTTTTATCTTTCAATTTCATCAACTATTACCAGAATTTACGGCATTAGAAAATGTTTGTATTCCTGCATTTATTGCAAAAAAATCAAAAAAAGAAGTAGAAAAAAGAGCCAAAGAGTTGTTAGATTTTTTAGGTCTTTCTCATAGGATTAACCACAAACCGAATGAACTTTCTGGCGGAGAACAACAACGCGTTGCAGTAGCTAGAGCATTAATAAACAAACCTTCTGTAATTTTAGCAGATGAGCCCAGTGGAAATTTAGACAGTAAATCTGCAAAAAATTTGCATGAACTATTTTTTAAACTTCGTGAAGAATTTGGGCAAACATTTGTTTTAGTAACTCATAACAATGACTTAGCAGAAATGGCTGATAGGAAGCTAGAAATGAAAGATGGAAAAATCATATAGTTAATTTGTAACAAATAGAGTTTTCCATAAACCAACAAATCAACATAAAATCATGAAAGAAACTTTTCAAGAACTCCTGGTATATTTAAAAAATCCAATTTTAGAAAAAGATGAAAATAAGAATTTTAACTATCAAATTAAAAAATTTGGCCATCTACTTGTAATCTGCTTATTAACGGGACTTTTAATTAGTCCAATATTTGCTATCATTGAGGAACTTGGTTGGGTAAATATGGAAAATCATGCCATGGAGGATATGATGAAAAATTTATCAAAGCCAGTAATTTTTCTTTTTGTAGTGGTAATTGCTCCACTGTTTGAAGAACTTATTTTTAGAGCTCCATTAACACTCTTTAAAGGAAAAAAATCTTTTAGAATTGGGTTTTACGTATTTGCAGTATTGTTTGGATTGGTTCATATATCCAACTTTACAATGACAACAAATGTGTTACTATTGGCTCCAATTTTAGTACTTCCTCAAACTTTACTCGGTGGATATTTAGGTTTTATTAGAGTTCGTTTTGGTTTAGGCTGGAGCATGGCTTTACACGCATGTTACAACGGAGTTTTAATGCTAATTACCTTCTCTACAGACGCTTTCTAAACATGAACGCTAACGAACTTAAAGAATTTTTAGACGAGAAAACAAATCTTTATAACAATCCGAAATTTATTGAATCAGATCCCATACAAATTCCACATGAATTTAGCTTAAAAGAAGATATAGAAATTGCCGGTTTTCTGTCTGCAACTATTGCTTGGGGAAACAGAGCAATAATTATAAGAAATGCTTCAAAAATGATGAATTTATTAGGCAACTCTCCGTATGATTTTGTTATGAATCATAAAAATCATCATTTAGATTCTTTTGAGGGTTTTGTTCACAGAACCTTCAATCACAATGATTTTCAATACTTCATAAAATCGTTAAAAAATATTTACACCCATCATTCTGGCCTAGAGAATGCTTTATGCATAACAGATGATACACAAAATTATAAAACTGCTATTCATAAGTTTAAGCAGTTGTTTTTTGAAATTGAACACCAACAAAGAACACAAAAACACGTTTCAGACCCTCTAAAAAACTCGGCAGCAAAAAGAATACATATGTTTTTACGTTGGATGGTTAGAAATGATAAGAAAGGGGTCGATTTTGGAATATGGAAAACGCACAATCCAGCAAACTTATCTTGTCCTTTAGATGTTCATTCTGGAAATATTGCCAGAAAACTACAGCTTTTAAAAAGAAAACAAAACGATTGGAAAGCAGTAAATGAACTAGATATCTCATTAAGAAATTTCGATTCAGCTGATCCTTCCAAATACGATTTTGCCTTATTTGGCTTAGGAGTGTTCGAAAAGTTTTAATTAGAAATTAACAAGCTCATAAAAGTTGTTTTTTTTGTAATAAATTAGAGGTCTAAAATGTTTTATAAAATGAAAAAATATATCTTTTTTTTAATCGTGACTATCAGCTTTTCTTCCATTGCTCAAGATCATAGAATTCCTTTAGACACTATTGTTACCACCACAAATTCTGTGAAAATTAAAGGAAAAGTAGTTCCTTATAAAGCAACCACTGGCATGCAACCTGTATGGAATGATGCCGGAGAGGTTATTGCTTCACTATACTATACATATTATTCAAGAACAGACATTAAGAATACAGCAAAAAGACCTATAATTATGTCTTTTAACGGAGGTCCAGGTTCCGCTTCAGTCTGGATGCATATTGCCTATACAGGTCCAAAAGTTTTAAACATTGATAATGAAGGATATCCTGTTCAACCATACGGAATTAAAGACAATCCAAATTCAATTTTAGATGTTGCAGATATTGTGTACGTAAACCCTGTAAATACTGGTTATTCTAGACCTGTTATTAAAAAAGGAACAAAATTAGACAAATCACAATTCTTTGGAGTCAATGCAGATGTAACCTATTTAGCAGGCTGGCTAAATACTTTTATAACAAGAAACAATCGTTGGGAATCTCCTAAATATATTATTGGAGAAAGTTATGGAGGCACAAGAGTTATGGGGCTGGCTGCAGAATTACAAAATAAACAATGGATGTATTTAAATGGTGTAATTATGGTTTCTCCAGCAGACTATCAAGTTTTAAGAACTGGTGGTTCTGTAGATTATGCAATTAATCTACCATACTATACAGCAGCTGCTTGGTATCATAAAATGCTTCCTAGCAAACTTCAAAATAAAGATTTATTAGAAATTTTACCAGAAGTAGAAAAATATGCTATTAATACATTATTACCAGCATTAGCTAAAGGTGGGTTTATTTCTGATACTGAAAAAAATAAAGTTGCAGAAAAAATTGCTTATTATTCAGGAATAAAAAAGAAAGTGATTCTTCAAAATAATTTAGAATTATCTCCCAGTTATTTTTGGAAAGAACTATTGCGCGATAAAAACGGATACACTATTGGTAGATTAGATTCTAGATATTTAGGAATTGACAATCAAGAAACTGGTACAAGACCAGACTATAGCGCAGAATTAACCTCTTGGCTACATTCTTTTACTCCAGCAATTAATTACTATATAAGAAAGGAATTAAATTTTAAAACAGACGTAAAATACAATGTTTTTGGCTCTGTAGGTCCATGGGATTTTAGAAATAATAATGTCAGAGAAGGTTTACGACAAGCGATGGCACAAAATCCATACTTAAAAGTCTTGGTTCAATCTGGTTATTATGATGGGGCTACAACGTATTTTGGAGCAAAATATACAATGTGGAAAACAGACCCTAGTGGAAAAATGAAAGACAGATTTACTTTTAAAGGATATAGAAGTGGACATATGATGTATTTAAGAAACGAAGATTTACAAAAATCTAATGACGATTTAAGAGAGTTTATTTCGAATAGTTTGTCTAAAGGTAGACCTGCAAAATACTAAAAATGCATTTCAAAAATCCTGAAGTTTTATACTTTTTAGCCTTACTAATTATACCTGTTTTAATCCATTTATTTCAGCTACAAAAATTTGTAAAAGTTCCTTTTACTAATGTTGCTTTTTTAAAACAAATAGCCAAAGAAACACGCAAGAGTTCTAGTATAAAAAAATGGTTAATTTTGGCATCAAGATTACTGCTTTTTTTGGCAATAATTATTGCTTTTTCACAACCCTATTTAAGTTCTAAAAACATAAATAAAAAGCAAGAAATATTCATCTACTTAGACAATTCTTTAAGTACAAATACAGAAGGAAAAAAGGGCGATTTACTGCAAGTGTCAAAACAAGAAATTATAGAAAATGCATCTGAAAACAACTCTTATACTTTACTAACAAATTCTAATTTTTTTACAAATATTAGTAAAGAAGAACTAAAAAATAAACTACTAAATTTAAATAATACTTCTAGGAAACTTGATATTGAATCGATTTTATTAAAAATAAATAGCGAAAAAATAAAACAAAGTAACACTTTATATAAAAACATATTAATATCTGATTTTCAGAATACTTACATTAAAAAGTTTACAAATGTAACACAGCCTTTTCATTAATAAAACTAAATCCATCAATAAAAAACAACCTTTCTATTGATAGTGTTTATATAGAATCCAAAAGCTCCAACAATAGTTTGGTAAATGTTACAATTAAAAATCAAGGAGAAGCAAAAAACAATGCTCCTATCGCACTCTATAACAACACAGAATTAATAGGCAAACAATCTTTTTCAATTGATAAAAATAGTGAAAAAATAATACAATTTACAATCGAAAATTCATCACTGTTTTTAGGGAAAATAGTGATCACATATAACGATACTTTTAATTTTGATAATACTTTTTATTTTACACAAAATAACCCAAAAAAGATTAATGTTTTAACCATTGGAAATAGCACCAATTTTCTACAAAAAATCTTTACAAAAAAGGAGTTTAATTTTACACAAATACCACTTCAAAACACCAACTATAATACGGTTCCAAAACAGCAATTAATTATATTAAATGAGCTTAAAAAAATACCTTCTTCACTTATTACTAGTCTGAAAAATTTTTCGAAGAAGGGGGAAATATTGTAGTGATACCAAACACAAAAATTGATCTAAATTCTTACAATGCTCTATTTAATAATTTGAATATTGGAAAAATAAATCAAAAAACAAAAGACACACTAAAAATTACTACTATAAATTTTAATCATCCTTTATTGTCTGATGTTTTTTCAAAGAAAATTCAGAACTTCCAATATCCATCAATAAAAAGCTACTATCCAACCTCATTTAAAAACTCAAGTACAATTGTTTCATTTGAAAATAAAGACGCATTTATTAAACAGATAAAATTACAAAAAAGTAATCTATATTGGATTGCAGGTTCTTTAGATAAAGAAAATAGCAACTTTACAAACTCGCCATTAATTGTACCAGTTTTTTATAATTTTGGTAAAATGAGCCTACAGCAAGCAAAACTTTATTATCGATTAGACAAATCAAATACAATTGATGTAACTATTCAACTAGAAAAAGATGATGTTGTAACTATAAATAGTAAAAAAAATTCCTTTATACCAATTCAACAAACATACCAAAACAAAATAAGCATAACTACAAAAGAACAGCCATTAATTAACGGTTTTCATATAATTTCTTCAAAAGGAAAAGCAATAAAAAACATAGCTTTTAACAATCCTAAAGAAGAAAGCCTACTCAATTATCTAAATATAGAAAAACTGACTCAAAGCAATAAAAATATCACGGTCTCAAACTCAGTAAAAGATATTTTTAAGGAAATTAATAAAAAAAATGAAGTTCTTTGGCTTTGGAAATGGTTTTTAGCACTTGCAATTGTATCTTTGTTATTAGAAATTTTTATATTAAAATTCTTCAAAGTATGACAACGCTTCTAAAGTCGGCAACAATTATTGATACTTCAAGCCCCTACCATAAACAAAAAAAAGATATTTTAATTACTGACGGTATTATTTATCAAATTGCAAATCTTATTGATAAAAAGAAAGAATATACTTTTGTAGAATTAGAAAACCTTCATGTTTCTTGTGGCTGGTTTGATACCAGCGTTTCTTTTGGTGAACCTGGTTATGAAGAAAGGGAGAACATAAAAAATGGCTTAAACGTTGCAGCAAAAAGCGGTTTTACTGCCGTTGCTGTTAATGCTAACACAAACCCTATTACAGATAATAAATCTGCTGTTGAATTCTTAATTAATAAAGCAAATGGGAATGCTACAAATTTATACCCAATAGCGGCTTTAACAAAACAAAGTAAAGGCATCGAAATGGCTGAATTGTATGACATGCAACAATCTGGTGCCATTGCTTTTGGAGATTATAACAAACCTGTTACTAATGACAATCTTTTAAAAGTATCACTTTTATATGCACAAAACTTTGATGCAATGGTGTGTAGCTTTCCGAAAAACAATTCAATTGCTGGAGAGGGAATTGCTAATGAAGGTATAAATAGCACAAAATTAGGATTAAGAGGAATTCCTGCCTTGTCAGAACATCTTCAAATTACACGTGATTTATTTTTACTAGAATATACAGGAGGGAAATTACATATTCCCACAATTTCTTCTAAAGAATCTGTAAATCTTATAAAAGAAGCTAAGAAAAAAGGGCTAAATGTTTCTTGCAGTGTGGCCGTTCATCATTTAATTTTAACAGATGACGAATTGCATGGTTTTGATAGTAAAGCCAAAGTAACACCACCTTTAAGAACGAAAGAAGATACAAAAGCCTTAATAAAAGGAGTTAAATCTGGCGTTATCGATATCATTACTTCAGATCATAATCCAATAGATATAGAAAATAAAAAAGTAGAATTTAGTAGTGCTAAAAATGGGACTATCGGTTTAGAAAGTGCTTTTGGAGCAATCAATTCAGTTTTAAATATTGAAGATTTTATAAAATGTATTACTACAAACCCTAGAAATAGATTTGGTATAAAAAACCCTCAAATAAAAGAAGGAAATTCAGCAAATATTTCACTTTTTAATCCTGAACATTCTTATATTTTTAGTGAACAACATATTTCATCAACATCAAAAAACAGTATTTTCATTGATAAAAAATTACACGGAAAAGCATATGGTATTTTTTCTAACAATCAACTAATATTAAACTCATAATCTATGGAAAATCAATCAGTAAAAGAAGGAAAAACATTTGCAATTATTAGTCACTTCTGGTTAATAGGTTTAATTATTGCCTTCATTTTAAACAATAGTAAGAAAAATTCTTTTGCAAGCTTTTATATTAGACAGATGATCGGTATTAACTTACTAATTATTATTGGCAACTTTCTTGTATACAATATGATTGGTTCTATTGCAGGTTGGGCTTTTGGTGTTATTATTCTGATCCTTTGGTTTGTTAGCATTATAGGCGCCATTAAAGGTGAAGAAAAAGCAGTACCTGTTGTTGGAGAACATTTTCAAGACTGGTTTAAAAATATTTAACTTATATGAGTGATTTACACTATGTTATTAGAAAACC
>CAXYCO010000026.1:0-77894 GCA_964275545.1 uncultured Polaribacter sp. | reverse complement strand
TCTAAACTTTAAATACTAATAATTTCATATTGACACTAACTATAAAAAGGCTATTTTTAAAAAATCATTAGTGTAGATAAACGTGAACAAAAGTTCCTGTTATCCGGAAACAGATTCCTATAAATATGAGGTTTGTTCTCCATATAACCAGTTGCCATTAATTATGAAAAAAATATTCTTTCTACTTTTAATACTCCTGATTTCTGTAAAATCATTTGCTTGTAGCTGCGAATGTGATGGAGATTGTTCATTTAGCCAAATTTCAAAAGGTTCTGAATTTGTAGCTTTAGTAAAAGTAATTGAATACTCGGATTTTCTCGCCCAAGAAATTTACGATTATGATGGAAAAATGCCTTTGTCTATGACAGTTGAAGTTGTTAAAAAATATGTCGGTTCAGAAAAACGAAAAACTATAAAAATTTGGGGTGATAACGGAGCTTTATGTCGACCATACATTGCCAACTTTGAAATAGGAAAATATTATTTAATTGCACCTTGGGAAATAAGTGAAACCTCTGATAATGGAATTAAAGGTGACTACGATTTCTTTAGTTGTTTTACCGATTATTTAACTGTTGATTTTGAAAAACAAATAGCTTACGGAGAATACTCAAAAAAAGAAAATCAAGTAACTCTTAAAGATTTCGAGAAAGAAATTAAAAGCATCAATTTCAAAAAAACAGAATGGTTTACAAACAACGAAAAAAAGAACTTTTTTAAATCAGATTCAATTAGCCTCTATAAAATCCTCAACAAAAAGGACGAATTTGTGAAATTGAACAATGGATTAATCAAAACTAAACAAAACGAAAATAAAGACTTTACAGATTTAGAATTTAAAAGAAATGGAAAGTTAAAAATGACTGATACCAGTATTGAGAACTGGACAGAAACTGAACATTTAGGAAAATGGAAATGGAAGTTTAATAGCGATAAGAACGTGTTAAGTGTTTATTTGGACAATAAGTTTTATTCTTCCTTTGTTGTGGTTTCCCAAGAAAGAGATTATTTAATTTGGAACACCGATGACAAAGTTCAATTTTATGTTCTGAAATTGGTAAGAGTGCAAAAAAACTAATGGCAACAACGTGTATAAAACATTGCTATTAAAGGCTTTTCGAAAGGTTCGCTCCTATTTGCAAAGTTCCGCCAAATTTTTAAATTTGGCTTTTAAGATGGATAAGATAAAAACAAAATATCAAAATTCGGCTCTGTGTTAATCCGAAAAGTTAGCGTCTTTTTACACGCTACGTTTCATACACAAACCGTTGTAGCCAATACGTGAAAAAATTAGCGGGTTATATTTTTATTACATCGAACTTCTATGTATATTTGTTTTCTAAAAGAACGTAATTATGGAAAAATTATCTAAAGAATTAATTGGAGCTTCATCAACACCAATTATTCTGTCAATACTTTCAAAAAATGAATCATATGGATATGAAATAATACAAAATGTAAAAGAAATATCCAATGGAAAAATAGAATATGGAGATGGAACTTTATATCCAGTATTGCATAAATTAGAAAAAAAAGAACTAATTGAATCTTATTGGCAAACTGCTGATTCTGGAAGAAGAAGAAAGTATTACAAAATTAGTAATAAAGGGAAAAAAGAACTTATAGCAGAAAAAGAAAATTGGACAACTATTAATCAAATAATAACTAAATTATGGAAAATCGAACCGAGTTTGACTTAAATAAAAAAATCGAAATCTGGAAATCAAAATTATCTCAAAAATCAAACATGACTCAAGATAATATTAACGAATTAGAAAGTCATTTACTAGATGAAATACATGAACTGAAACAACTTGGGTTAAATACTGAAGAGTCATTAATAATAGCAAAAAAACGAATTGGGAATGTAGAAGATTTAACGACCGAATTTGGGAAAGTAAATAAAGGGATTTATTTCAGAAACAGAATAATTCCTTACCTAAAAGGTGTATTATTGTTTTTTGCGTTTGTAACCATTTTAGATTTAATGACAAACATCATTATATTAATTACTCATAAAATTGGATTAAATAATACTACTAAGGATTACATTTCAATTGTATTTCTAATACTACTAACTTCTACCTTGTTCATTATATCTTACAAGAAATTTAAATCAGGGAATTTTAAAATGCAAAAATTGATAAGTATTCCAATTTTAGTAAGCTTTATAATTAGCAGTAAAATACTTTCAGTTATTATTTTAACTAGTAACCTTCATTTGATGATAAAATTTGAGGGTGGTGCACACATAAATCTTGAAATATATAAATATTGGTTTGCATTATTTATACTGATATTTTCTTGCATAATTTATTATTATTCTAGAAAGGATAATAAAATGAAAATCTCAAAATAAGTACTGGCTACAACACCATGTATGATTAATTGCTTTGGCAAGTGCTTATTTGGAAAATTCCTTCGGAATTTTCTCTGGCTCGTGTCTGTTTAATAAATTAGTTGCTTAAACACGCAACGAACCATACACAATTCCGTTGGTTGCAATTTGAAATAAGGCTACATAATTTTAAACATTATGTATAGAAATGACAAAGTAATTAGACGTTACAGTGAACCTTTTAAATTAAAAATTTTAGCCGAACTTACAATCGGAAAACACACAAAGAGTGAGCTTTGTAAACTCTACTCTATTGCACCCACAACAGTAAATGTGTGGATTAAAAAGTACAATCGTAAAGACTTAATGAACACCAGAGTAAAAGTGGAAACAAAAGACGAAATATCTAGAATTAAGGCACTTCAAAAAGAGGTTGAACAACTTAAAAAACTACTACTTAAAAAGGATCTAGATGCTATGGTACAGGATTGTTATCTTGAAGTAGCAGCTGAAGATCTTGGCTATAAATCAGTTAATGAACTAAAAAAAAAGCTACCTATAAAGCCTTAATTAAAGCTAAAAAGAGATCTAAGGGGTTTGCATCTTTAACAACTATAACCCATTGTTTTGGACTTAAACGCAATGCGTATTACAAGCATAAAAATAGAGCTGATATCCGTTTAAACCGAGAACAACAGATTATTAATATCGTTAGAAAAAGACGCAAATCCCTTCCTAGAGAAGGCGTGAGAAAACTTGTAAAATCATTAAATGCAGATTTTAATAAAGCCAATATTAAAGTTGGTAGAGATACTTTATTTAATGTGCTTAGAAAACATCAAATGCTGACACTTAGAAGGAAAACCAGTGCTAGAACTACGAATTCTTATCATCGTTTTTATAAATATAATAACATCATAAAAGACTTAGAAATCACTAGAGCTAACCAAGTTTGGGTATCTGATATCACATATATTAGAACCATAAAGGGCTTTTGCTACCTGGCTTTAATAACAGATATGCATTCCAGAAAAATAGTGGGTTATGACCTTAGTGATAGCTTGGAACTTAAAGGATGTGTGAGAGCGTTAAATAAGGCCATTTATCAAGCTAAAAACATTAAAGGACTCATACACCACTCTGATAGAGGTATACAATATTGCAGTAATGTGTACACACAAATACTCAAAAGAAAAAAGATAGATATTAGTATGACAGAAGAAAATCATTGTTACGAAAACGCAATGGCAGAGAGAGTAAATGGAATTTTAAAAGATGAATTTTATTTAGACCAAACCTTTGATAACGTGAGTCACGCAAAGAGAGCTGCAAAAAATGCAATTAATTTATACAATGAAGTAAGATTACATTTATCTTTAGATTATAAAACACCTAATATGGTATATAAATTATCAGCTTAATTCAATTTTAACCTGTAGCCATATTTCAGGACAAGAAACCCATAACCTAAAATCGACAAACTGGTATAATTTTTGCGATGTCTTAATTATAAAAAATAGACCAATCAATTATGAAAAAATCTTATTTACTTTTAGGACTACTACTTTTAATACTTAACTCTTGTAATGACCATGATGATATTGTAATCACTGATTTATATCCTGAAAATCTTGTAGGTTATTATCCCTTTAACGGTAATTCTCTGAACGAAATTGATTTTGAAAATAATGGCTTAGTTGAAGGTGCTATTTTGACTTCTGATATTGGAAATTCTGAAAATAGTGCCTTCAGTTTCGATGGTATTGATGACACTATAAAAATAAATCACGATGCAGTATTTAATTTATCGAATGAATTTACAATTTCTGCACTTATTAAGCCAGAAGAAATCAAAACTCAACATATTGTAAGAAAAGGTGCTTCTGTGAATGGAACGGGTCGTTTGCCTTATGGTATTTCTTTATCGGCAACGGGTGATATAGTATTTTCAGTAACCACCGAAAATGGACAAATATTAAATCAAGCGCGGAAACAAGGCTATGAAATAAATGAATGGTATTTGATAACGGGAGTTTTTAAAGAGTCCGAAATGTTACTATATGTAAACGGAGAACTCGAAGTGTCCGAAATTACTAATGGTCAAATAACTACAAATACAGAACCTTTGATAATTGGTTCAAGATTGGGTTTGCCAAGCGATACTTTCAAAGGAACTATCGATGAAGTTAGAATTTATAATTCAGGTTTAACTGAATTTGAGGTAACAGAAATATACAATAACCTCTAAAAAAACGAACAGCCAACAAAGAACTGAGCGAAAAAAGCTTTTTTTCATAAATTTTAGTCATTAGTATGCTAAGCTTAAACTTCTGTTTTAAGCTTTTTTTATTCATTTATTTTAATTTCCGCTTACTATTTAACTTCAAATACCGATACAAAAGTGGAGTCATAAGGATAAAAATATATGTACTGATATTTAAATATTTACATTTTTATAGTTTGCTATGAAAGTTTAAAATAGCTCTAACTATGACAGATGTGACAGAGTCCTTGTCCAACCAACACTCCCTCCAAGGTGCAGAATTTTTCATTATCTTTAAAATATTTTTAGGCCATGATAATATTAAGAATACTATTAGTGATTATACTACTGACTGGGTGTAGTAAAAAGGATCAAGCGAACAAAAATAACCCCATAAACGGCACTTTCACTAGAAGTATTGATGTTAATGGCGAAGTTCGTGAATATTTGATTCACATACCGGATGCATACGATGGAACTCAGTCAGTACCAATTATGTTAAACTTTCATGGTTGGACAATGTCCGCTAATGATCAAATGAATGTGAGTGATATGCGTGCTTTATCAGAATCTGAAAAATTTATCCTTGTTTATCCGCAAGGATCTCTGTACTATGGTTCAACTCATTGGAATGTTGGTTCGTGGACAACGGGAAGTAGCTCTAATGATATCGGATTTATTGGCGATTTAATAATTGAAATCACTGCCAATTATAATATTGACCAAGATCGAATTTATGCATGTGGCTATTCAAATGGAGGGTTCTTTAGTCAAGAATTAGCCTGTCTTTTAAGTGATAAAATAGCCGCTATTGGAGCCGTTGCGTCAAATATGAGTAAAAGAACAAGGAATACATGTAATCCAACTCACCCTACGCCAATTATTACAATTAGTGGCACCATGGACACTGTGGTTCAATACGATGGGTCTGATCCAGAAGGGACAATATCGCACAGCGAAACGATAAATTATTGGATAGACTTCAATAATACTGACACTTCAGCGGTTATAACCAATTTACCAAATAGCGATCCTACAGACGGAAGTTCCGTAGATTTATTTCAATATTTCAATGGAGATAATAATGTTGAAATCGAACATTATAAAGTTATAAACGGAGGTCACGGTTGGCCAGGAGTATTGGGGAACATGGATATTAACGCAAACTCTATTATTTGGGATTTTGTATCTCAATTTGATCTTAATGGCAAAATTTAATTGTACAGTATTAGAACCTGAAATAATAACTATTACCAACAAGGCTTTGTCGTATTTATCAAATTCAACCGATTTCAACTGATAAAATCGAAATATTTAAAAATATATTAAATTGAAATCAAAATTTTATATATTAAGTTGATTCCACTTTTGATAAAGAAAAGCAATAAACAGTCAGATGCGATAGAACCACTAAAGTTTCTTATAATCTAAGTTTAAATATTACTTTTACCTCAAACACATTAAATTTTAATCTTCTATAGTTATAAGTTCTAAAACCAAGATTCAAGATTGTTTGCAAGTTGTAAACATTTATGACAACAACAAATGAGGACAAGTAAAAGAAGAAAAACACCTCTTAAATAATTAAAATTAATCTTTTAATTATTGCTGTAAAAAAAGTTTGTAGAGATGACGAATATGGAAATTATAAATCATTGGACTGAATTAAATTTATAAGAAGAAGGAAACTTAAAGATTGATTTGAAATTGAAAAAAAGAAAATAAAAAACTGAAGCCAACACTGTACATGGAATCATTGCTGTTTTTAGCATACTTGGGAATGTCCTCACGGACATTCTATCTGTGATTTTTTATCTACTTTAATGGGCATGAAGGATTTAATTATTTACCTAATAAAAAAATAGAAATTATGAATACAGTAATTCACAAAGCGGAAACAAGAGGTCACGCCAATCACGGTTGGTTAAACTCGCACCATACCTTTAGCTTCGGTAATTACCACAACCCAGAAAGAATGAATTTTGGAGTGCTACGTGTCTTAAATGATGACATCGTACAAGAAGGAATGGGTTTCGGAACACACCCTCACAAAAATATGGAAATTATTTCCATTCCATTAGAAGGAGATTTAGAACACAATGACAGTATGGGAAATGTAACCGTAATCAAAGAAGGAGATGTGCAAATAATGAGTGCTGGAACTGGTGTAACACATTCAGAATACAATAAAAACAAAGACAAAGAAGTAAAATTTCTTCAAATTTGGGTGTTTCCAAAAACTAAAAACACAGAACCAAGGTACGACCAAATATCAATTAGAGATATTGAAAAGAAAAACGAATTTTATCAAGTACTTTCTCCTAACAAAGAAGACCAAGGTGTTTGGCTACATCAAGATGCTTGGTTCTATATTGGCAAATATACCAAAGGAAATTCAGACGAATACAAAATAAAAAAAGAAGGCAACGGAGTTTATGCTTTTGTATTAGAAGGCGAAATTGAAATAAACAATGAAAAATTATCAAAAAGAGATGGTTTTGGAGTTTGGAATACAGCATCAATTACAGTAAAAGCCTCAGAAAATGCCCGAGTACTCTTGATGGACGTTCCAATGGGTTTATAATACCTAAGAACACTGCTTGAGCCTTAAAAAAAGACATCGGGAAATAGAGCTATTGAAAACAACTTTCAAAATCCTATTGACAGAATTTATGAGCAATATGAATTTTAACAGCAACAAATAAGGTTAACAAAATTATGAGTAAAGTACTATATATATTAATTATTTTTAACTTCATTTCTTTTTCAATATTCAGTCAAAAAGAAATTACAACACAAAAAAGTTACTTTAAAAATGGTCAATTAAAATCAGAAATAAATTTCTACAAAAAAGGGACTACTAAAATACGGAGTGGGAAAAGTTCTTATTGGTATAAAAATGGAGAGTTAAAAAATACCATATCATACAAAAAAAATAAGTTGAATGGTGAGAGAATAAGCTATTGGAGAAATGGGAAACAAAAGAGAAAAGATTTTTTTGAAAAGGGAAAATTAAAAAGTGGAAAATGTTTTGATAATAATGGAAATGAAGTCGAGTATTATGACTTTGAAATACTACCTGAATTTCCTGGTGGAAAATTGGCTTTTAATAATTTTATAAAAAAACACCTAATTTTTAATACCAGGAATGCAAAAGGGAAATTAGTTTTTAAATTCACTATTGGTATTGATGGAAAAGCTTCTAATATCAAAATACTTAAAAATACGACACCAAGTTTAGAAAATGAAGTTTTTAAGATGTTTGATTCGATGCCCAATTGGAAACCCGCTAAACAAGATGGGAATTTAGTGGAAGTTAGAAGAACAATTCCAATTAATATAAATGAATAAACAAACTAAAACAATTAAAAAGAAACATAAAATTAGTTACATATTTTAGTCAAAAAACAAAATTCATTGCAATCTTTATATCTAGTTTATATGAACTAGGGTTCGTAATTTTAAAAAATCGAATGATGGTAAAAAAAATTACTTTGAAAATTTTCTAAGATATATTGGTAATTTATCTAAAGTTTCACTTCCTAAAGTTATTACACCCTCTCTTAAAATTTGAAAAGTACCATCGTCTCTTTTAGATACAACTGAAATACCATTGTATTTAGCATCCTCATCTTTTGCATCGTTTACCTCAGTACCAATTTGGTTAATCCATACAATATCTTTACCCTTTATTGCTTGGGACTTGCCATTATAAAAAGCCCCTATAAATTGGTATTCTGTTGCTGGAATTAAAGTCGTACCATCAACAGAGCATAAAAAACTAACTAAATTATATCCTTCTTCTGCATATAAGGGATAAATCTGACCACCTAAATGGCCTCCAAATAAATACCATTTTTTATTTATTTTTACGTCTCCTTCTTTTTTATATTTATCAATAATATCAGATTTTTTTAAGTTTTTTAATAAATCACTCTGGTTGGCAATTCTAACAACTTTCTTAAAATTCATATCATAAACGAATGGTTCTTTTGAATTGTTTGGATATGTTATTAATCTTCCACTACCCCTTGGCAACATAACTTCCCCATAATGGGTAGAAAGTGTGTTAAAATCGTTGATACTTGGCAATTGAAAACTAGACTTATCTTTTGAATTATAACAATACAACTTTGTTGGATCTGATGCTTTATTTTTAAAAATAAAATACCCGTCAAATGTTAATACATCTTTGTATTCGTTAGCTTCAACTATAATTTCTCCAAGGTCATTAATAATTCCATAATTGTCTCCCTTAGAGTATAATGCTACATTTTTGTTATTAAAAGAATAAATACTGTCTACATTAATTGCCAAAGATTTAGACTTGCTTAACCATAAGGTTTTTAATGAATCAATTCTTTTTAATTCCAACTTTTTTAAACGTTCTTCTTCTACTTCTTTTGCTATTTTAACCTTTAAAGTCTCTATGGTTTCTTGGATCAAAATATATTCTTCTGTACAAGTTAAATATTCTTCTGTAGACTTATTTTTAGCCAAAACAAAGTATTGCTTAGAATAATTTTCCGAAAGCTGCAAGGCACTTAATTGTTCGTCTAAGGTATCCTCTCTATGATGAATTTCGTAATAAATTTTAGCTCCAAGACTTGCTATTTTTCTATTTGTTATGGTATCTGTATACTTCATTGCTTGTTTAAAATGCGATAAAGCAGCATCATAATCTAATAACTCTGTTGCTTCGTTAGCTCTTTTAAAATAAACTTTAGAAATGTCTTTATTAGATTGCCCATAGCTTAAAAACAACGTAAATGATAAAATAATTGTTACAATTCTTGATTTCATGCCTAATTATAATTTTGTTATTTAATTTTTTTATGCAATATAGTAAAAATAGTATTATTTATTTATTCTGTATATACCTAATTATAGGTATATATGGAATGTCCTTTAAGAGAATCCATAGGTTTTAAATATCTAAAAATTAATTTTATTTTAAAGATGAAATGAAGTTTGTGGAAGAAAATTCAAATGAAATTACTAAAAAAACACAAACTTTTACACTAACTTTTTAGAAAGTTATGTAAAATTAATTGCTAGATTTATGACTATATCACTTAGTGCAAAGAAACTTTTTAACTATTTTATTTAGTATAATTAATTTCTTAAAACACTCATAAAAATCGGACAAAAACAGTTTGTAACTAATGAAAGCATATAGTAATATTTTTGAATTCAAATTAATAAATGATTTGAAATTAAAGGAAAAACTAAAAAAATATTTATTTTTTTAAAATATGGTTTTAAAGAACTAAAAAATTCCAAAAATGAAATCTATTTTATAAAAAAAATGGTCATTGTTAGAAAGCTGGAAGTACAATATTTTAAATTTTGAGGCTGAAATAAATATTGAATTAATCGAAAATAAAAAAATTATCATTAAACATCTTGCTCTGACTAATGGATTCTGATGTATAACACCAATAGCACTTTCAACTTCTTTTAAAAAAATTTTTATTTAACCTAAAAGAATACATGAATTGCAACAAAAAATATGAGGGAAAAATAATTTAATACTAAAATCAGGAAAGTTAAAAAAACTTACATATATCGGTCTATTAATTATTGGAACTGCCAGTGAAATTTATTTTGGAAGTATTTTACAACACCTAACTCGCAGTAAAATATTTGGATACCTTGGAATTATTATTGGAGCTATTGGTACTGAAAAGATTATGAATAGATACTTTATAAAAAAAACACCTACAGGAAGTCATTTAATTAAATACCAGCTCTAAACTACTTTTTAAAAATACGTGTCAATTTTGTATTTGATTTGTATTTACTAAATTGGTACTTTAAAATTAATTTGAAAATCTGAATCGTATTTCAGCTTTAAATACTGCATGAGTTTAATTATTTTGGTAGTTATTGTAATTTAGGTTGTATTAAAAATTAATCTATAAGGATAAAAAAACTTTAAAATTC
Source organism: uncultured Polaribacter sp. (assembly GCA_964275545.1). Classification (GTDB taxonomy): domain Bacteria; phylum Bacteroidota; class Bacteroidia; order Flavobacteriales; family Flavobacteriaceae; genus Polaribacter. Next base: position 67,347 of record CAXYCO010000026.1, on the reverse strand, counting down.
ACCTGCAATAATTTTGAATAAAGTTCAATTATTGAAGTAAATTTATACAACCTATAATTAGGTATTTATTATGAAGTGGAAAAACAGAAGACAAAGCTCAAACATCGAAGATCGTAGAGGGCAACAAAATCCAAAACAGGGTTTAGGTAAACTTAACCCGCTATTAATAGGTCAATTAATAAAGATTCTATTTTCAAAAACAGGCGTAATTATTATTGGTGTTTTTTTAGCTTTCTCTTTTTTAACAGGAAACAACCCATTAAGTATTATAAACAGTTTTTTTTCAGGAGACTATTCGTCTAGCCAAACTTCAGCAAGCTACAAAAGCACAAAAACAGAAGATGAAATGGTTGAATTTAGTTCGACCATTTTAGCAGACACCGAAGATGTTTGGAATAAACTATTAAATAATTACCGCGAACCTACATTAGTGCTTTTCACAAATTCGGTGAACTCTGCTTGTGGAAATACCTCCAGTGCCTCTGGACCTTTTTATTGTCCGGGTGATGAAAAACTATATTTAGACCTGAGCTTTTTTGATGAAATGGCAACAAAGTTAAATGCTCCTGGTGATTTTGCTCAAGCTTATGTTATTGCACATGAGGTAGGGCATCATATCCAAAAAATTATGGGCACAACAAATAAGATAAATAAATTACGAGGTAAGATAAGTCAAACCGAATTTAATAAATACTCCGTTAGATTAGAATTACAAGCCGATTTTTTAGCTGGAGTTTGGGCTCATCATTCAGAAAAAATGTCGAAAATGATGGAAACGGGCGACTTAAATGAAGCTCTTAATGCCGCCAATGCTATTGGAGACGATCGTTTGCAAAAAAGCGCTACAGGTAGGGTAGTTCCAGATTCCTTTACACATGGTACCTCTGAACAACGCATGCGATGGTTTAAAAAAGGATTCGACACAGGAGATTTATCAAATGGAGATACCTTTGGTACCAATTCACTATAATATATTATTCTTCTATTTTACAATAAGGCTCTTAAAAAAATTGCAATCAAATTCTAACAAAAACCCAATACATGTATATTGGTTTTTTGTTCCTGTAAAAAATTAAATAACGAAGTAATTTTTAGGCTTTAATTTAAGATTATTACCACATAAAAGATTCTAAATTAACACAATATGAAAGCACTAAGAACAAAAAATTAGAATAAATCTATGTGATAATTAAATTTTAAACAGTATCTTTAAACATAACATCATTAATATGAGTTTAATATTTCTTGCTTACGGTATCTCTTTTGTTATGCTTTTTAGGAAAGATAAAAAAAGATCATATTACTTTTTCATACTTGCAACAGTTGCAAGTTTATGTATGTTTTTATACCACACTACATCTTCACTAAATTTAAACTTTTAAAGGTTATGAAAATCCTAAAATACTTCAATAGTTTATGTATACTTATTGTTTGTATTATACTAACAGGAGCTCTGTATTTTCAATTTGGCCTTAAAGAAGATCCTTGTCCACTTTGCCTTTTGCAACGAATGGGTATGATAGGCGTTATATTTGGCCTTGCATTAAATATATTTTTTGGCTTTAATTCTAAACACTTTGCTGTAGTAATTATTTCCGCATTAGTCGGTGGACTATTTTCCATTAGACAGATATTACTTCACATTGCACCAGTAATTGGAGACACTGGCTATGGAACTCCCGTTTTTGGCATGCATTTATATACCTGGGGATTGCTAATATTTATAATGAGTATTCTAGGCTCTGCAGTATTCTTGTTTTTTAGTAATCATTTTAAAACAGGATCTAAACATATAATTCTCAATTTTGAAAAATATGTATCATATCTGGCTGCATTTATTATTTTAGTAAATATTATTGCTACATTTTTTGAATGTCAGTTAGGACCTTGTTGTGAAAACGGACCCTGCAAGTAAGACCAAAATACAAACGATTTATCGTTATAAAATAAGAAGAATCAATTAGCATATTCTTAGTAACTAAGAAGAACATTATGATTTGATACAAAGTATTTTACCGAAATTAATATCAAAAAAATCCAGTATTTAATGAATTTTAATTTTTAATAATTTTACCAACAACAGTCTTCGCATATTTCTTTGCAACCTTTTCGATATCCTCTGGATCTTCTATTTGTATGGTTATAACAGAAATTAATTCTTTATTTTCTGGTAAATCTAAATCATAAGTAACAGTCTCTAAAGTATATTTTTTTGATGTATAGGTTTTACTTTCTGCAGGAACATAAACACCTCGGTCATAAGATGAATAGACTCTTCCGTAGTAAGAACCAAAACCACCATAATAATTACCATAATAGTTACCTCCTGCATAATACCCGCCAGATTGCTCTGTATGTTGACTTTTACTGAAATCTTTTAATGTAGTTAGAACAATAGCGTTATATCCTTTCTCTTTTATTTTTTTTACTGCACTTTCAATTTCTTCCTTATTTAATTTTTTGTTAGGTTCTAGCATAGAGAACATTTTAAAACTAGATTTTGCTTTTATGTTAGATGCTAATAATTGTTTTGTAATTGATTCCTCAGATTGAATACGTGTGCCATTGTCTTTTACTTTTGTTATAACTAAAACATTCTTCCCACTCAAGATATTATCTCCTTTTTCAGTCCAAGAATTCAATACTGTTAATGTTGATGAACAACTACTTATTAAAGTTAAAGCTACTAAAAGTATAACTGATTTTAATATATTTTTCATGTGTATTTATTTTTAATTTAAACTTCTATTGATTGATTGCATAATATTTTAAAAGTTTCTAAAAACGTCATTTATTTTTGAAACTAATTCTAATGCAATATACTTAATTGATTTGTTCCATTAGTTCTTTTTACGATTAATTGGAACAAAATTATTGTTTGTTAGACAACCGTAGACAACAAGTTATAAATTCTTAAAACTTCCAAAAAAATATGTCTTATAAATGATTTTTATTTTTTTACACTCTTTAAAAATATTTGGTTTAAAAGTTGAAAAGGGTATTATTGTATTAATTATCCATTAAAATTTTACTCAAAAAAAAGTATTCAATTGTAAGAAAAACAAGTATTTTTATTGTCTAATTGATTAATCAACCAATTGAAACACTTTTTACATTTTAAAGCTCCTATTTCTAAAGTAAATATTCCAGAAAAATTTACATTCCCATTTTATTATGAGCCTCACTTATTGTCTAAAATTGCTGTAAGTGAATTACAAGAATATCTAGAGCTTCAAACTGATTTTGATCATAATTTTGGTTTGCATTCAATTCAAAATAATGTGCCAGTAGGCAAAATGTTTGGTGTTTTAGTTGTACAGAACAAACAAAATGAGATAGGCTATTTAGCTGCTTTTTCAGGTAAATTAGCTGACAAAAGTTTGCCAAATAAATTTGTTCCTCCAGTGTTTAATATGAGAACATCTGGAAGTTTTTATCTAAAAGGTGAAGCTGAAATTGATGAAATCAACAATCAATTGACTACTTTAAAAAAAGACAAGACATACATCACTTTAAATAAATCTTTAAAAAAACTCAACAAACGTATTACTGAGGACTTAAAACTTCAAAGGCAGAAAATGAAAGTTCAAAGGTCTGAAAGAAAAGTTCGAAAAAATAATTCAGTTTCATCCCTAAATGACGTTGACTTTAAAAAGCTTTCAAAAAAGATAGAGCAAGAAAGTTATAACGATCAATTTTTTTATAAAGAATTAAAAGAATATTACAATTCTAAAATTAAAAAGATTGATGATGAGTTATCCTTTTTTAAAAAGAAAATCACTTCACTTAAAAAGGAACGAAAAGAAAAATCGAATTCTTTACAACAAACATTATTTAGTAAATATTCTTTTACAAATCAACAAAAAGAATTTAAAAATTTATTAGATATTTTTGATAATCCAGCAATAAAACCTCCCGCAGGTTCCGGAGAATGCTCTGCTCCTAAATTGTTACAATATGCTTTTATAAATAATTTAAAACCAATTTCTATGGCAGAGTTTTGGTGGGGAATCTCACCAAATTCAGCAATAAGAAAACATAAAAACTTTTATCCTGCCTGTCAAAGTAGATGCAAACCAATTCTAACTCACATGCTTAGTGGGGTTAAAATGGAAAAGAATTTATTGTTAGAGAATTTACATGAAAAACAAAAGCTTCCAATTATTTATGAAGATGATGTTTTAATTGTTGTAAATAAACCTGCAGAATTTTTATCTGTTCCCGGAAAAGAAATTAAAGATTCTGTGTATTCAAGAATAAAAGAGAAATACCCGAATGCTACTGGTCCTTTAATTGTGCACAGATTAGACATGTCTACTTCCGGTATTTTAGTACTCACAAAAACAAAAGAGACGAATAAAATATTACAAAGTCAGTTTATAAATAGAACTATTCAAAAACGTTATGTTGCTCTGTTAGATGGGGTTTTAAATAAAAAAAGCGGAAAAATAACGCTTCCTTTACGTGTAGATTTGGATGACAGACCAAAACAGTTGGTAGATTATAAATATGGGAAATCTACTGAAACTAATTGGGAAGTAATTAAAAAAGAAAATGGAAAAACTAGAGTTTATTTTTATCCAATTACAGGAAGAACTCACCAATTAAGAGTTCATGCCGCTCATAAAGATGGATTAAACACCCCTATAATTGGTGATGATTTGTATGGTAAAAAAATGGATAGATTGCACCTTCATGCAGAATATATTGAGTTTTTGCACCCGATAACAAAAGAAAAAATAAATTTCACTGTAGCTCCTAATTTTTAAAAAAACTACCTTACGAACCTATAGGTTGCTTTTATTAAAAAAGTATCGTTTGCTGGAACATCAAGAACTTGGGTACTTATGCTTTGACTCAAGGAATCATCAATATTTTGTGATCCATTAGAACCTCTTGCCCAGACAAAAAATAGTTCTGATCCGGGAATGTATTCCCATCTTACAACCAAATTTGTTTGAAATTGTACAAAAGAAAAATCTGGTTTATCAAAAGAATAATCTATGCTATTGTCTCTATTTTCATCAACTAAAAAAGCTTCATTCCCATCAGCATCTAAACCAAATGAAATCTGATTTTCATCGTAAACATTTACTCTTTCATTAAATGAATTTGCCACTGAATTGTTCACAAAATTAAAATTAGAATACCTTCCTCTAGAGATAAAAGGCTGCCCATAAAACTGTACTGAAAAATTAGGATTTAAGCTATAATTTAATCGCAATGTTGTAAACCAAGAATCGTTTGTAATGTTTCCTAAAATGTATCTTTTTGAGTTTCCAAAATCTTTTGTAGTAACATATTGAGACTTATTTTTAGTTTGTTCCAGTTCATTTTCTAAAGACAAACTAAAAGAATCGAAAGGTTGGTAATTAATTCTAAAAACATACCTGTTTTTCTTAAAAACGTTTTCATCACTTCTAACGCTGCTATAACCTAGCCTGAAACTAAACTTTTTACTTTTATCAGACCCCGTAAATAAATATAAATACCTGTCATTAGGGTAATGCCATCGTGGACCCCCTCTTAAAAAATAATTATCATATTTTTCCTTATTTACTCCAGCACCAAGATTTGTATCCCAATTATTTTTCCAGTTTAAATTTCCTTTAATTTCAAATTTTGATCTGTTTAAATTTCCTCCAAAATCGTATCGAGCAGATTGTTCTAACTTTACCTCTGCATTTCTAAATATTGAGGTAGGAATTTGCCATAAATAACGAATTTCTGAAAATTGTATCATCTCATCTGTTTTGCGCAAAAAACCTACATCGTTCAATTCTAACTCTGGAGAGCGCCAAATAAAACCAGCATTATAACGCCAGTTCCCACCACCTTGTTTACCAGCTTCTATTCTACCTCCTGAACCTGTTAAAGAAGTTCTAGTTGGATCTACGTTTACATAGTCTGCATCTGGTCTTTGAAATAATCTGCTAATAGAGCGTTGTGTGTTTTCTATTGCTTCTTTACTTCCTTTAACATGACTCATAATCGCATTTCCTTCTAAATAAAAATCTCTTTCCCTCCAAGTATGCCTAAAGTCGATTCCACCAGTATATGCTGACTTGTGTAATTCAGAAAAATCACCATCTAGATTTCTATTGGTTGCTGTAAAAATACCACCCAAATAAGAATTTCTTTCATTAAAATCTTTTTGAGCCCTTACAATAAAGTAGTTGGTTAATGGCTCTACAATTTCTTCTCGAATACCACCATCAGTTTGTTTTATTTTTGCGAATTCATTTGCTGTTACACTCTCTAAAACTCCTATGGACCATCCATCCTTTGTTTTTCCTGAAAATTTTGCAGCCCCTAATATTGTTGAGTTTTGTGGAGTATCCGCAAATTCTCCATCTGTTAAATTTGGATCTCTATGAGGATTTCTTCCAATTCTTCTACTGTAAAAAAGATTGTCTCTTCCATTAGCAAACTCAAAATCAAATATATTTTTGTTTTCTACAAAAAAAGGTCTTTGCTCTCTAAAAAATATTTGAAACCCATCCAAAGCAATTGCTCCTGGGTCTGCTTCTACTTGTCCAAAATCTGGATTTATTGTTAAGTCTAAAGTTAAATCGTTGGTAATTCCAATTTTAGCATCTAAACCACCATTAATTTTAAAATCACTTCCATCTCTAAAAGGATTGTTTGCTTCCTTTGGATAAGAATCATATTGTAAAACTGTAAAAGGCTGAATTTCTAGTTGTTTTTGTGACTTTAAATCAATTAATCCATGTAGTTCTCCGGCTTCACTTATAAAACCTGCTTGATTGTTAGGAATTCTTTGCCAAAGAGAACGTTCATTTTTTCTGAAAATATTTCGAACTATATTAAATCCCCAAATTTGTTCTTTGGTATTACCAAAACGCAATTGGCTAAAAGGGATTTTCATTTCTGCTGTCCATCCTTTTTCATCTACATTGGCATCTGTATACCAAATAGGATTCCAACTATCATCAAAATCATCTCCATTTCCAGTCGCAATTTCCTCTCCTTTAACACCTGCAGCTGTAGTAGTAAATACAAAAGCAGTTCTCTTATCGTGATAACTGTCTATAATTACATTAATTCTATCGCCTGCAAAACCATCTCTTCTGCTTAATCTCTGTTGAATTAATTCCGGATTGTCGTCTAGAGCTCTTAATGCAATGTATAAATACGTATCATCAAACATTACTTTAAATTTTGTCTGGTGGGTGGGTTCCGATCCTTCATTCGGCGTTCTTTCTACAAAATCAGATGACCACTCTACAACATTCCAAGCATCTTCATTAATCTTACCGTCGATAATCGGAGTTTTTTGTAGTTTTTTTGTGGTATAAATTCTCTTCTCAATTTTATTTAACGGGGTATCTTGTGCATTCACTTTTATTAAAAAAAAGCCACTAATAATTATAACTGAAGTAAGAAATTTCATTGCTTTCTGAGTTGATTTCATCATGCGAAAAAAATCATTTTATTTTTATCTAACGTGCCTACAAAAATAGCTTTCTATTGTCTTAGGGTTTTCTTAAGATTCTGTTAATTTTATAAATTAGAAATCAGGAGAGTAAAAGTCAATAAAAATATTCTAAAACACTATTTGCCAATCAAATAAATAGTAATACATTTGCACTCCTTTTTTAAGGGAAACATTAATTATTAATAAACAAAAACTAATAGTGTAATTATGAACACATTAAGTTACAAAACAGTATCAGCAAACAGCGCTACAGTAAACAAAGAGTGGCTCTTGGTTGATGCGGACGGGCAAACGTTGGGTCGTCTAGCTTCTAAGGTAGCAAAGCTAATTAGAGGTAAACACAAACCAAATTTTACTCCTCACGTAGATTGTGGAGATAACGTGGTTATCATCAACGCAGAAAAAATTATTTTAACTGGTAAAAAATGGACTGAAAAGTCTTACATCCGTCACACAGGATATCCAGGAGGACAAAGATCACTAACTGCAACAGAGATGTTTGAGAAAGACCCTACAAGGTTAATTGAAAAAGCAGTTAAAGGAATGTTGCCTAAAAATATTTTAGGTTCAGCTCTTTACAGAAACTTGTATGTATATGCAGGTACAGAGCACAAACAAGCAGGTCAAGAACCTAAAGCTATTAACCTTAACGATCTTAAATAATGGATATAGTACATAAAATCGGTAGAAGAAAAACAGCTGTTGCCCGTATTTATCTTTCAGAAGGTAAAGGAGACATTACTGTCAATAAAAAAGAATATAAGAACTACTTTACAACTGCAACTTTGCAATATAAAGTACAACAACCATTAATGTTAACAGAAAATTTAAAGTCGTATGACATTAAAGTAAATGTATACGGTGGTGGTGTTACAGGACAAGCAGAAGCTATTCGTTTGGCAATTACTAGAGCTTTAGTTTCTATTGACCCAGAACATAGAGCAATCTTAAAACCAGAAGGATTACTAACACGTGACCCAAGAATGGTAGAACGTAAGAAATTCGGTCAGAAAAAAGCACGTAAAAAATTCCAATTCTCGAAACGTTAATATTATCTCAGAATTTATTCTGTACCATATTATATCGAGAACTGTTATTATTACATTTAATTAATATTAAACAGTTTAGCATCTAAACATATAAGACTCATAAATAGACTACTTATATGTTGATTTCAAAACAGAAAGTAAACACATTTAAAAAATGGCAAACGTAAACATTCAAGAATTATTAGAAAATGGTGTGCATTTTGGTCACTTAACAAGAAAGTGGAATCCAAACATGGCACCTTATGTATACACAGAAAGAAATGATGTGCATATTATTGACCTATACAAAACAGCAGCTAAAATTGAAGAGTCTTCTGCAGCTTTGCAAAAAATAGCAAACTCTGGGCGTAAAATTTTATTTGTTGCAACTAAAAAGCAAGCAAAAGATATCGTTGCAGAAAAAGCAAAATCAGTAAGCATGCCTTTCATTACAGAAAGATGGCCTGGTGGTATGTTAACAAACTTTGTTACTATTAGAAAAGCTGTTAAAAAAATGGCTCATATTGATAGAATGAAGTTAGATGGTTCTTTTGATGCTCTATCCAAGAGAGAAAAGTTACAAATTAACCGTCAAAGAGAAAAACTTGAAAAGAATTTAGGTTCTATCTCTGACATGACACGTCTACCTGGAGCATTATTTATTGTTGATATCAAAAAAGAGCACATTGCTGTTGCTGAAGCTAGAAAATTAAACATACCAATCTTTGCAATGGTAGATACAAACTCTGATCCTAGATTAGTAGATTATGTTATCCCTGCAAATGATGATGCCTCTAAGTCTATAGACAAAGTAATGTCTTATGTAATTGATGCAATTGCAGGTGGTTTATCTGATAGAAAGGCTGACAAAGAAAAAGTAAAAGAAACTAAAGAAGTAGTAGCTGCTAAAAAAGCAGAAGCTCCTAAAAAGGAAGAAACTAAAGAAGATGCTCCAGCTCCAAAGGCAAAAAAAGCAACTCCTAAAGTTAAAAAAGCTAAAGTAGAAGCACCTAAAAAGGAAGAAACTAAGGCTGAAGTAACTGATACTCCTTCAAAAGAAACTAAATAATTAAAAATTTTAAACCATATATAGCATGGAAACAGTAAAAATTAGTGCTGCTGATGTTAAAAAATTAAGAGAAGCAACTGGTGCTGGAATGATGGACTGTAAAAAGGCATTAGTAGAGGCTGCTGGAGATTTCGACAAAGCAATAGATATTTTACGTAAAAAAGGTCAAAAAATTGCTGCAAAAAGAGCTGATAGAGAATCTTCAGAAGGAGTTGCAGTAACAAGAATTAACGCAGACTTCACAAAAGGTGTTGCTATTGTGTTAGCTTGTGAAACTGATTTTGTTGGTAAAAATGAATCTTTTGTTGCATTAGGTGGTGAATTTGCAGACATTGCTTTAAATTATTCTGATAAAGAATCTTTTTTAGCTGCTGATTTTGGTGGAATGACTGTTGCTGAAAAACTAGTTGAACAGACTGGTGTTATTGGTGAAAAGTTAGACATCACTTCTTTCGAAACAATCGAAGCTGCTTATGTTGGTGCTTACACTCATATTGGTAAAATTGCTGCTTTAGTAGGTTTATCTGGCGCAGTAGATAAAGCAGATGTTTTGTCTAAAGATGTTGCGATGCAAGTAGCTTCTATGGGAGCAACTACTTTATCTTATAAAGATTTTGACCCTGCATTTGTTGCCGCAGAAACTGAAGCAAGAATTGCTGTTATTGAAAAAGATAATATTGAGTTAGGTAGATTAGGGAAAACGTTAAAAAACGTTCCTCAATTTATTTCTATGTCTCAATTATCTGATGACGTTTTAGCAAAAGCTGAAGAAGCTGCAAAAGCAGAATTAAAAGCTGAAGGGAAACCAGAACAGATCTGGGACAGAATTTTACCAGGGAAAATGGATAGGTTCATTTCTGACAATACAACGTTAGATATGGAGCAGTGTCTTTTGGACCAAGACTTTATTAAGGATGAAAAGAAAAATGTAGCTGAATATGTTAAAACTTATGGAGATGTTTCTGTAAGCGGATTCAAAAGAGTTACTTTAGGATAATTTAGTTCTTACAACCATAATTAAAAACCTCGCAAAATTTGCGAGGTTTTTTTATTTTTCATGAAAAATAAAATCAAAAAAAAACCGTAGTTTTGTCTATGTCTTTTTTTCAAAAAACAAAAGTAAAGTAACAATCCAAAAACAATACATGCAGTATAAACGAATTCTTTTAAAATTAAGTGGAGAAGCTCTAATGGGCGATAGACAATACGGTATTGATCCTAAACGTCTTGCTGAATATGCAAAAGAGATTAAACAAGTAGTAGAAAAAGGTATCGAAGTTGCCATTGTAATTGGAGGCGGAAATATCTTTAGAGGGGTGGCAGGTGCTGCTAATGGTATGGATCGAGTTCAAGGAGATCATATGGGAATGTTGGCTACTTGTATAAACGGGTTGGCTTTACAAAGTGCTTTAGAAGATGAAAATGTTCATACAAGACTTCAAACAGCTTTAGAGATTAAAGAAGTTGCAGAACCATATATTAAAAGAAAAGCCATTCGCCATTTAGAAAAAGGACGTGTTGTTATATTTGGAGCAGGAACAGGAAACCCCTACTTTACAACAGATACTGCTGCTGTTTTGAGAGCAATTGAAGTAAATGCCGATGCAATACTAAAAGGTACTCGTGTAAATGGTATTTACAACGTAGATCCAGAAAAAGATAAAAATGCCGTTAAATATGAAACCATCACTTTTAAAGATGTCATTAAAAAAGGTTTAAAAGTTATGGACATGACTGCATTTACATTAAGTGAAGAAAACAAATTACCAATTACAGTGTTTGATATGAACACAAACGGAAACTTATTAAAATTAGTTTCTGGAGAAAAAATTGGTACAGTTGTTGAGATTTAACAATCAAAATCTTTAAAATTATTTACAAAGATGAACGAAGAAATTGAATTTATTTTAGATACAACTAAAGAGGCAATGAACAGTGCAATTGCTCATTTAGAAAAAGAATTGAGAACCATTAGAGCTGGTAAAGCAACTCCTGCAATGTTAGCAAATGTTATGGTAGATTATTATGGATCTCAAACACCTCTTGGTCAAGTTGCAAATGTTAGCACACCAGATCCAAGAACAATCTCTATACAACCTTGGGAAAAAAACATGTTGCAGCCCATAGAAAAAGCAGTTATGGTTGCCAACCTTGGTTTTAACCCAATGAACAATGGTGATATTATAATGATTAATGTTCCACCATTAACCGAAGAAAGAAGATATGATTTAGCTAAACAAGCCAAAGCTGAAGCTGAACACGCTAAAGTTGGCATTAGAAATGCTAGAAAAGATGCTAACAACGACATTAAAAAGACAGATATTTCTGATGATCTAAAAAAAGATTCCGAAATAGATGTCCAAAAACTAACAGATTCTTATGTTAAAGAAATAGATGATAAGCTCTCTATTAAAGAGAAAGAAATCATGACCGTTTAATAACGTTTAATTTCATAAAAAAAAGTGTTTAAAAGCACTTTTTTTTTGTTTCAATATACTTGTTCAATTTAAGTATCTTTGACTAAATATTTCTGAATGAATTTCTGGACAAAAGTTGCTGGTCTTATTTTAAGAAACCGTTATTTGGTTTTGTTACTAATTGCTGGAGTTACTGGTTTTTTAGCCATGCAAACTCAATACATGAAGTTCTCTTATACAGAAGCAAACCTGTTGCCAGAAAACCATGAAGCAAATATTGAATATAATAAGTTTTTAGAGATCTTTGGAGAAGAAGGAAATTTAATACTTCTTGCAGTTAAAGACTCTACTGTTTTTACTCCTAAAAAATTTAATGCTTGGAATGGTTTCGTAAAATCTTTAGATTCTTTTAAAGAACAGATTGAATTCACTGTTTCTATTGCTGACGTAAAAAAACTAAAAAAAGACAGTAAGAAAAGAAGATTTATTCTAGAGCCGCTTTTTAAAAAGAACCCTACTACAAGAAAAGAAGTATCAGAAATTAAAAAACAACTTTTTGAAGATCTTCCATTTTATGACAATTTACTTTACAATAAAAATACAGGAACACTACAAACTGCAGTATATATTAGAAAAAGTATTGTAAACACTCCTGTAAGAAGAGATTTTATTCAGAATATTTTAATCCCAAAAATTGAAGCTTTTGAGATAGCGCAAAACCTAGATGTTCGTGTTTCTGGAATGCCCTATATAAGAACACTGAATGCTCAAAACATACAAGATGAAATTATTCTTTTTGTAGGTGGTGCCTTATTAATTACTGCACTAATTTTCTTCTTTTTCTTTCGGTCTTTTAGAGCAACTTTTATAACACTATTGGTGGTAATGATTGGTGTTACATGGGCCTTTGGATTTATAGGGTTACTAGGCTATGAAATAACTGTTTTAACCGCTTTAATACCCCCGTTAATTATTGTAATTGGTGTGCCAAATGCGGTGTTTTTAATCAATAAATATCAGCAGGAAGTTAAGAAACATGGAAACCAAGCAAAGTCTTTACAACGTGTAATTTCTAAAATAGGAAATGCTACTTTAATGACAAACATTACAACAGCCTCTGGTTTTGCAACCTTTGTTTTTGTAAAAAGTCAATTATTACGCGAGTTTGGTATTTTGGCATCCATCAACATTATTAGCATTTTTATATTGGCATTATTAATTATACCTGTTCTGTATAGTTTTATGCCTCTTCCAAAGAAAAAACATTTAAACCATCTTGAAAAAAAGTGGATTGAAAATGTGGTAGATTGGATGGAAACCATGGTAAGAAAACAACGAATTGGTATTTATATTACCACAGTTGTTGTTATTGTTCTTGGAATTATTGGTGTTTATCAAATTAAAGTTTCTGGAAGTTTAATTGAAGACATGCCTAAAGGGAGTCAATTTTACAAAGACATTAAATTCTTTGAAAATGAATTTGGAGGAATTATGCCTTTAGAAATTTTAATTGACACTAAAAAAGAGAAAGGAGTTATGAAACTGTCTACCTTAAAAAAGATGGAAAAGATTAACGAAACTATTGAAACTTTCCCAGAATTATCGAAACCAATATCCATTGTTAATTTAGTAAAATACTCCAAGCAGGCATATTATAAAGGAAATCCTAAGTACTATCAATTGCCTACCGGACAGGAACAAAGTTATATTTTTTCATACACAAAAAACTCTGATAGTAATGCAGGCATGTTAAATAGCTTTGTTGATTCTACGGGTCGTTATGCTAGGATAACAACTTTTATGAAAGATATTGGTACGGATAAAATGGATGTCATTCAAGAACGATTAAAAGCGGTTATTGCAAAAGAATTTCCATCAGAAAAATACACAGTTTCTGTAACAGGAAAGGCATTAGTTTTTATAAAGGGGACCAACTATTTAATTAAAAATCTCGTTATTTCTTTGTCTTTGGCTATTTTTCTAATTGCATTATTTATGGCTTGGATGTTTAGATCTCATCAAATGATACTGATTTCTTTAATTCCGAACATGCTTCCATTATTAATAACAGCAGGTTTAATGGGCTTTTTAGGCATTCCTATAAAACCGTCTACCATCTTAGTTTTTAGCATTGCCTTTGGTATTTCTGTAGATGATACCATTCACTTTTTAGCAAAATATAGACAAGAGTTAATTGCTAACAAATGGAACATACAACCTTCTGTGTATGCCGCATTAAGAGAAACTGGCGTGAGTATGTTTTATACGTCTATTGTGCTGTTTTTTGGCTTTTTGGTATTTACAATTTCTAGTTTTGGAGGCACCATTGCCTTGGGTGGTTTGGTATCGGTTACGCTACTTTTAGCCATGGTTTCTAACTTGCTTTTATTACCCTCTTTGTTATTGACCTTTGAAAAGAAGATTGCCAACAAGAAAGTATTTAAAGAACCAGCCATGAAAATTTTTCCTCCAAAGGAAGAAAATAAGATTGAATAATTGATCAGGATTTCTTCATAATTTAATAAAAAAATCGGGTGCTTTTTAAAGACATCCGATTTTCACATCTAACAAAATTTAAAAAACTACTTTTACTTTTTCACGATTCTTTTTGTTATTTTTTATTAATCATATTTATATGGTTCACAGCTTTTGCAAGTAAGATACATTTAAAGTATCTAATTTAGTACCATAAAATGATATCGATACTTGTTTCTAACAATTCCATACAGCTTATAACAAATTAGCTGCTATCATCATTTTTTTTATTCGCATATATGATTTTTTCTTTGAACCTTTAGATATGTCAAATGGTAATAAAGTAAAAAGTTGAATAATTTTTAAGATTTGTAATAGCTTTTTCATAATTATTTTTTTGAGAGCTTTTAGAAGTTCTAAGAATGAGTGGTCATATATAATAGGTTTCAAATACAACGCTTATACCTTTTTTTATTTTTGGTTATAATACTTATACAGCCATAGTATTTCGTGTTAAAAGCACTAGAGCTTTCTACTGTATACAATATTGAAATAGCTTTTATTATAAGGTCAGTTATCGCCATCTGTAGCATTGTAAAAATCAATTACTACGTATCTTTATGCTAAAGAAACTTGAGCTTGAAGCGCTGAAAAAAATAATGTAAAAAGCAGCAATCGTAGTTGTAATTTTGATTTTATGGGTATACTATTCTGTAATTATTCAAAGTTATTGCGTAAACACGTTTCATACAATACCTAATTATAGGTATATTTATTTCTCTTAAAAGGAGGGTAACTACTCTCAAATTTCATTGGTCATCTTCCAGCAAAAAAGTATCTTTGCATTTCAATTTTTGCCACAGAGTTGGCTATTTTATTATAAAAAGATGAATAGAAGGAACGTTGCCGAAATTTTAAAATCGGATACATTTTTACAAGAAGTACAAGTAAAAGGATGGGTTAGAACTTTTAGAAGCAACCGTTTTGTTGCTTTAAATGACGGATCTACCATTAACAATATTCAATGTGTAATCGATTTTGAAAACACCTCTGAAGAGACGTTAAAGAGAATTACTACGGGTGCGGCAATTTCGGTAAAAGGAACTTTAATAGAAAGTCAGGGAAAAGGACAAACAGTAGAAATTAAGGTATCCGAATTAGAAATTTTAGGCGATTCTAATCCAGATGAATATCCAATTCAGCCAAAAAAACACAGCTTCGAGTTCTTAAGAGAGAATGCGCATTTGCGGGTGAGAACTAATACTTTTAGTGCTGTAATGAGAATGCGTTCTAAACTTTCTTTTGCAGTTCATAAATACTTTCAAGAAAATGGATTTAATTATGTAAATACGCCTATTGTTACAGGTTCTGATGCAGAAGGTGCAGGTGAAATGTTTAGAGTTACTACTTTTGAAGATAACAAAGCACCACTTAAAGAAGACGGAGAGATAGACCATTCTAAAGACTTCTTTGGTAAGGAGACAAACTTAACAGTTTCTGGTCAATTAGAAGCAGAAAGCTATGCCATGGCATTAGGGAAAGTATATACTTTTGGACCTACATTTAGAGCAGAAAATTCGAACACAACCCGACATTTATCGGAGTTTTGGATGATTGAACCAGAGGTTGCGTTTATGGATTTGGAGGGTAATATGGACTTGTCTGAAGATTTTATAAAATATGTGTTGCGCTATGTTTTAGAACATTGTAAAGACGATTTAATCTTTTTAGACAATCGTTTAACACAAGAAGACAAAACAAAACCACAGGCACAAAGAAGTGAGATGAGTTTATTAGAAAAGTTGAAATTTGTTGTAGACAACGATTTTAAAAGAGTTTCTTATACCGAAGCAATCGAAATTCTTAGAAATTGCAAGCCCAATAAAAAGAAAAAATTTCAGTTTCCAATTAACGAATGGGGTGCAGATTTACAGTCTGAACACGAACGTTATTTAGTTGAAAAGCACTTTAAATGTCCGGTTATTTTATTTGATTATCCAGCTGATATTAAAGCGTTTTATATGCGTTTAAATGATGATGGAAAAACAGTAAGAGCAATGGATGTATTATTTCCTGGAATTGGAGAAATTGCTGGTGGAGCACAGCGTGAAGAGCGTTTTGATGTTCTTGTAGAAAAAATGAAAGCATTAGACATTGACGAAAAAGAATTGTGGTGGTATTTAGATTTGCGAAAATTTGGAACAGCTGTTCACTCTGGTTTTGGTCTTGGTTTTGAGCGTTTGGTTCAATTTGCAACTGGAATGGGAAATATTAGAGATGTAATTCCATTTCCAAGATATCCGCAAAATGCTGAATTCTAAAAAAAAATAAAACTTACAACAGCAAACGTCATTCCTCACAGAATGACGTTTTTATTTTAATCGATTTCATATATTTGTCTATATGCTAAAACAAAGTTTACACTATAAACTCTTACAAAAATTATCTCCACAACAAATTCAGTTGATGAAGTTGATTCAATTACCTACACAAGCTTTTGAGGAACGCATAAAACAAGAAATTGAAGAAAATCCCGCATTAGATACCGGCAAAGAAGAGTCAGAGTCTTTTGATGAAGATTTATCGAATGAATTTGATGATGAGAGATCCGAAAAGACAGAAACAGAAGACATTAATATTGATGAATATTTAAGTGATGACGATATTCCAAATTATAAAACACAATCAAACAATTATTCTTCAGATGATGAGGAAAAAACAATGCCTTATGCCTCTGGAACAACATTTCATCAATCTCTAAAAAATCAATTAAATACATTCAGAATTGATGAAGAAGAAAGAAATATTGCAGAATTTTTAGTCGGTAGCATTGATGATAGCGGATACATTAGAAGAGAAATTATAGATTTAGTAGATGATTTGGCTTTTACACAAAATATCTTTACAGAGGAGGATAAAGTAGAAAAAATACGTACAGAAATTGTACAACGACTAGACCCTATAGGTGTTGGTGCAAGAGATTTAAAAGAGTGTTTAGTTATTCAATTAAAATCAAAAGAGGTTACTAAAAACAGGACTTTAGCAATTCGTATTCTAGATACAGCCTTTCATCATTTTGTGAATAAACATTACAAAAAACTAACTGAAAAGTTTGGTATTTCTGAGGATGATTTAAAGGGGGTAATTAAGGAAATAGGAAAATTAAATCCAAAACCAGGAAGCTCTTATGCAGGAAATAATAAAATTGCAGAACAGATTGTACCAGATTTTTCGATAAAAATTCTTGATGGGGAATTAGATTTGGTTTTAAATTCTAGAAATGCTCCAGAATTGCAAGTTTCTAGGGAGTATAACAACATGCTGAAAGGATACCAAGAGGCAACTCAAAAAAGTAAATCACAGAAAGATGCAGTGTTTTTCATCAAACAAAAACTAGATGCCGCAAAATGGTTTATAGACGCTATAAAACAACGTCAACAGACTTTGTTAGTAACTATGAATACAATTATGCACTATCAGTATGATTATTTTTTAACGGGTGATGATCGCCGATTAAAACCAATGATTTTAAAAGATATTGCCGATAAAATAAATATGGACGTTTCAACCGTTTCTAGGGTTGCTAATAGTAAATATGTATCTACACCTTACGGAACCAAATTAATAAAAGAATTCTTTTCTGAATCTATGAAAAATGATCAAGGAGAGGATGTGTCTACTAGAGAAATTAAGAAGATTTTAGAAACTGTTATCGCTGAAGAAAATAAGAAAAAACCCTTAACAGACGATAAGTTGTCTAAAATATTAAAAGAGAAAGGATATCCTATTGCTAGAAGAACTGTTGCTAAGTACAGAGAACAGTTAGAACTACCTGTTGCTCGTTTAAGAAAAGAGATTTAGTGAAATTCTATAAGTTTATATCTGTAATTTTACATCCAATTGTGATACCAACTCTTGGAGTTCTAATCTATTTTATTTTAATACCCAATAGAATTAATAGCTATCAGAAGTTTTTAATTTTGGGTTTAATATTTGTTATTACCTATCTTATTCCCCTATTCGTATTAAGTATCCTAAAAAAGCTTGGATTTATAAAATCCTATCAAGTAGCCACTATTAAAGAAAGAAAAATACCGTTATCTATAATGATACTAATATTTTACTTTTTAGGAAACACATTTTTTGAAATTCCTTTTTTAAGAGACTTAGGCATCCTTTTTTTTGCAACTTCTTTCGGTTTGGTTATTGTATATGTATTTTTTATTTTTAAATTAAAAACAAGTTTACATCTTCTCTCTATTGGAATTGCTAGTGGGTTTTTCTTATTGTTAAGTGCTCTATATACAATTTCATTTTTACCAATAATTTTAACTCTTATTTTAGTTTCTGGAATACTAGCTAGCTCAAGATTATATTTAAAAGCACATTCGCCAAAAGAAGTTTATTTCGGATTTTTTCTAGGGTTCTTATGCCCTTTTATGGTAAATTTAATGCTATAAAATATAGAAAATTAACCCAAACTTTAAAATCTTAGTGCCT
The DNA here is from genome assembly GCA_964275545.1 of uncultured Polaribacter sp. Taxonomy (GTDB): domain Bacteria; phylum Bacteroidota; class Bacteroidia; order Flavobacteriales; family Flavobacteriaceae; genus Polaribacter. The sequence continues at coordinate 48,399 of CAXYCO010000026.1, read as the reverse complement.
ACTTTTTCGACTCCATCTATGGTACTTTCAAACAAAGGTGTTAACCCGTAAAACAGATGTATATTAAAGGCATCGTATCCTGCAGAGAGTGTTAGGCCATACTGAAGTTTGTTATAGCTAGATATGTTAGAATAGCTAAAAGAATTGTTGTTCGAATCTGTAAATTCGAATTTATTAGAAAAATTATATACAAACTTTATTCCTGTATAAACCCTCCAAAATTTATAATTATTAGCAGTAGAAGTTCTCCATCTAAACTCCAAGGGAAACTCAAAATTATGTGATTTAAACTTGTTAGAAACTAATGAATTGTCTGAAGATAAAATTGGTGTATTATTAATTTCTTCTACTTTTAATTGATGATTAAAAAAATCAAATCCATAACCAACTCCAGCAGCAAAAGAAAAAGTTCCGTTTTTATTTAAAATAAAATCTTTTATAAAGCCTGTAGAAATTGAATACGAAAATCCACTTTTACTAATTGTAGAGGGTTGATTATAAAATTGCGAATAGGTAATAGCTGCATAAATTTGATCATCTGCATAGCGATCTCCTAACTGAAGTGAATCTTTTTGTGCAGCAATTGTTAGCACAAAAAATACAGAAAATAATAAACTAAAAAGGTTATTCATGCTTTTGTAAACAAAATCTAAATATACAATTTTTTACATGTTTTAAATAACAGTAAATAAAAAAGGGTAATTCAAATGAATTACCCTTTTTTAGTAAAATTAAAATTTTTTATTCTGCACCTTTTTGAGTAGAATAACTTACCTTCAGAGCATTTACATCTCTTAACTTTAATCTTATATCTATAATGGTACCAACATTAGATTCTTTATCTGCCTTTATAGAAGTAGTCATAAATGGCACTTCTGCTTCAGACACTTTAGATCTTGCATTTATAATAAAAGCAGGAACTTGTTCTGCAGAGGCAATCTTATCATTTAATTGAATCCTATTAAAACCTGAACCGTATTTCTCAACGTTCTTAGACTTACCAACATATATAGTACACACTAAACTTTTATGCTCTAACTTTTTAACCTCTACCGCACTAGGAAGTTTGGGTGCTTCTATTCTTAAATCTGTTTCTCTCATAGTAGTTGTTACCATGAAAAAGAACAATAACATAAAAACAATATCTGGTAAAGATGCTGTATTCACAGCAGGCATTCCCTTTTTTTTCTTTTTAAATTTAGACATCTGTTAAATTTTAAAATTAATTAAGACGTTGGTTCTGCATCAGAAACAATTTGAGGATATGCTATACGTATAGCTTCAACTTTTTCTTTCAACTCTTTGTTATTCTTATCATCTTTATAAGCAGCTTCTAAGTCAGTAAAAGACATGTTATACCTCTGTTGGCATAACCTGTTTCTTAATTCCCTGTAAGCTTTTAATAACTGATCTTGTACAACAATATATGTGCCATACTCAGTACCTCTATCACTTTGTACAGAAATAATTGCTTTGTTAGGATGATCCGATGAAGCATCACTCTTCTCGCCTTCACAGTAATCACAAGCTACTCCAGGTGTGCCATCTTCTCCAGGTTTACCAACACCTCCACCATTGTCTATAAACTTAACAGCAGCGTCTTTTAGATCTTTAACATCCATTCTTTCACCCTCTACCAATAGCTCGTTATTTCTATTGATATTCACTTCAAAAATGTTTTTTTCCTTAATTACTGGAGGAACATAGTCTGGTGGTGGTTTTTCTGATAATTTTTTAGAAACCCCAGAATCTACATTCATGGTTGTGGTTACTAAAAAGAAAATTAATAACAAGAAGGCAATATCTGCCATAGATCCTGCATTAATTTCCGGGTTTTCTCTTCTAGCCATATTTTAAGATTTTATTAATCCTTTAACCAAATCAAATACAAAAAAGAAAGATGCAATAGCTCCTAAGATCATGCTATACCAAATTCCAGTTCCAACCCATTTATTTTTCAATGAACCTGCTTCACCTCCTGGTTGTATTTTCCCTGCAGCATCATACACTACATTATCATCTGCTATAAAATAAGCAATTAATAAAAGTATTCCTAAAGCTGCTAAACTCATTAACATCTTTTTAAGATTCTCTGGATTCTTTACAATTGTCCATAAAGAAAGCCCCACTGCAATAACTACAGCTGCATAAAACAGAAATGTAGAATAATGAATTAAGGGACTTATTACACTGTTTTGAGCATCAACATCAGTTTCAAGATCAGCGTCTGACATAAAGATTCTTACGAAAAGGAAAGCACCAATAATAGCAATAAATGCAATTATAATATTTAAAATTTTATTACTTTTCATAATTATTTTTTATTTTTTATACTTAACTAACATATCTACCAAAGAGATAGAAGCATCTTCCATACTATTTACAATACCGTCAATTTTTGAAACGATATAATTATAAAAGATTTGAAGAATAATAGCTACTATTAAACCAAATACAGTTGTTAATAAGGCTACTTTAATACCAACAGCTACTACCGCAGGAGAAATATCATTTGCTACAGCAATATCATTAAAAGCTCCAATCATACCAATTACAGTTCCCATGAAACCTAACATCGGTGCTAAAGCAATAAACAAAGACAACCAAGAAACATTTTTCTCTAATTGTCCCATTTGAACTCCACCATAAGAAACTACCGCTTTTTCAGCAGCATCTATACCTTCGTCTACTCTATCTAAACCTTGAAAAAATATTGAAGCAACAGGTCCTTTAGAATTTCTACAAATTTCTTTTGCAGCTTCTACACCACCAGAACTTAAAGCATCATCTACACTAGCTAACAACTTTTTTGTATTTGTTGTTGCCATGTTTAAATAAATAATTCTTTCTATAGCAATTGCTAGACCTAATATTAAGGCTACTAATACAATCCCCATAAAACCAGGTCCACCATCAATAAAGTTTTGCTTTAATACTTGGTGAAACGTTTGTGCTTCTTCAGCGGGTGCATCTTGTGCGAAAGTTGATTGAATAGCTCCAAAAAACATGAATCCTGTTACGGATAGTACATTTACTACTTTTTTCATCTCTGTTATAATTAATTTTTAATAGTTAACGGGTTAAAGGTATATACATTGCAAAAAAATAAATTTTTTTCGAATACTTTTTACAGTATATACTCTAAAATAATCAATTTATATTTTTGTGAGTGCCAAGTAACGAAAAAATCTTGATTCAATAAAAAAAAATGAGAAGAATTTAGTGCTTTCTGACAAAGTTTTATTGTTAAACTTACTGATAAATTAAAGAATGTTTATTATTATTCTTGATTTCATAGATTTAGTCCTCTGTAATTTCTCCTCGTAAAGACTTCTCAAAGAACAATTTAAAATGTTTTTTTGACAAATTCTCCCCTAGCAAATACATTAACTTTGCAATAGCAGACTCTGTGGTAATATCTTTACCGTCTACCACACCAATTTTTTTTAACGCAATACTTGTTTCATAATGTCCTAAAATTACGCTTCCTCCAACACATTGTGTAACATTTATAATTTTGATTTCTTTTTTCACAGCTTCTCTAAGAACATCTAAAAACCATTTTTCTGACGGTGCATTTCCTGCCCCATAGGTTTCTAAAATAATTCCTTTTAAGTTTTTTGTATTGATAATGCTGCGAACTACATTTTCTGTAATTCCCGGAAACAACTTCAGAATAACAATATTGGTGTCTAATTTTTTTCTTACAATCAATTCTGGTTGATCATTTTTTGGTTGATATAATGAATGCTCATTAAAATTAAGATGAACTCCACTTTCTACTAATGGCGGATAATTTAGTGATGTAAAAGCCTCAAATTGTTCTGCATTAATTTTAGTAGTTCTGTTGGCTCTGTATAGTTTGTATTCAAAATACAAACCTACTTCAGAAACATATGGTTTTCCATTTTTTCTTGAGGATGCAATTTCAATAGAAGTAATTAAATTCTCTTTAGCATCTGTACGTAAATCTCCAATTGGCAATTGAGAACCTGTAAAAATTACGGGTTTCTGCAGGTTTTCAAACATAAAACTAACCACAGATGATACATAAGACATGGTATCGGATCCCGTTAGTATAACAAAACCATCAAAGGTATTATAATTAGCTCCTATAATTTCAACGATTTGAACAAAACATTCAGTGTTCATGTTCGATGAATCTATAGGAGTATCAAAAGAAACACTTTCTATGGTACAGTTTAATTGACGTAATTCTGGAATTCTCTCTAAAATCTGACTAAAATCAAAAACTCGTAAAGCACCGGTTTCATAGTCCTTAACCATACCAATGGTACCTCCTGTATAAACTAGTAATATGTTTGGTTTATTCTGCATTTGCTAGACTATAAAATAATTTATGTTGTAAATTTATCAAACAAATATAAAGTAACAATTTAAAAATAATATAGATCTTAATACTATTTGACTATTTTTTTCATTTATTCTTAGAATTAAATAGCACTAACTAATAAAACGTAGAGATTCAAAAAATTTAAAAAAACAGCGGTAATTAAGAATAGTATTTAGCGTGAAAGTAATGTAGCTGGTAGATAGATTTAAAATAATATTGATAAAAAAATAAATTTTTCAATTGATTGAACACCTTTTTAAACAACTACAACAAGTAATAAGCTTACTAAGCTACTATTTATTTGTAAATAAAAGAATGATTGAGTAGAGAATTCCAGAAGTAAAAAGTGTTGCACAACCTACATTTATAGGTTTTAAAAGTTGGAACTAATTCTCATTCTACTTTATTCTTTACTTTTACAATTTGGGCAAAGTTTCATAAGCTTAATTTTTAGTATAATTTTATTCAAAAAATTGAATTAAAATCAATAATTATTTGTGCTTAAAATTGTGATGTAAAATGCAAATAGCAACAATTTGCATTTTACTTAATTCACAAAGTTCTCTTTTTCAAAATATGTTTAGTATAAAGTACTTTTATGTTTTTATTATATTTCAAAAATAATATTTTACTATCTATTGCAACTCAGTATAAACACCTAATCTTTTAAATAAAAACAAAACCTTATCCTCATTTATTTATTTGGTATACATTTAATTTTAAATTATAAAGACCTCTTTTGTAAGTTATAACTACATGTATTGAATTTATTACCATATAGCGACCATAGCATTTTTTACATTTATACAACTTAGAAGAGGGTATCATCTTCATCCACCAAACTCTTCTGACTCGAATAGTGTTTTCAACAAACTCATTTGATTTAAAATTGGTTCGACAAGAACATTTTTTTTTATGGCTCATCCACTTGAATTTTTCTTCATTTTTTTTTTAAAAAAATAAAGTACTTTTTTATTTACTTTGTGTAATATTTAAGGTCCAAAAATTGTGATGTAAAATGCAGATAGCAACAATCTGCATTTTACTACATTCACAAAGATCTCTTTTTCAAAATATGTTTAATATCAAATATTTTAATGCTATAATCCACTTTCAAAAATAACATTTCACTGTCTTTTGCAACTCAGTATAAACACCTAATCTTATAAATAGTCGCAAACTCTTTTGGTTTTTTATTTTATCTACAACAAATTTAGTTTATACAAAAACACAAAACAATAGGGTCCGGACCCTATTGTTTTGTGTTTCTTTTTTTTGTATTCAAACAAATTAATCAATAATATTAGATAATTCAATCATGTAAGCCATTAAGAGCTTTTTTTACTTATTAAATAAAACTCAAAAATGCCGTTTTAAATTAATGACCAAAAACATCTTTTTTTAAAAAACGCATTTTTTCTATTCGTAGTAAAAAAAATACCTACTTCTTGAAAGTTTTAAAAGCTTTCAGTAAATTTACAGAATATGAATAAACCTCTTAATATTCTAATTCTTGAAGATGAAGTTATTATTGCTCGAAGTCTTGAGAGAATTGTTACCCCCTATGCAATCGTTAAAATAGCGCATGATTATAATACTGCAGCAGCACATTTAAAACTCTTAAAGCCCTCTCTGGTTTTATTAGATATAAACCTTCGAGATTCGGAAAAAACAGGTATCGATTTTGCTCGCGAATTTAAAGATAAGCACCAGTTCGAAATTATTTTTATTACAGCTTATTTTGATAGTACCACGTTCTCTTTAGCTAGTAAATTAAACCCCCTTAACTACATTGTTAAGCCCTTTAAAAAATCTCAAGTAGAAATAGCAGTACAACTTATACTTAATCAACTCATAGAAAAGAAAAGGGACAACACCGATTTTAAAAAATTAAATCTTGAAAAATTAACAAAAGTAGAAAAACAAGTACTTCAACTGATAAGCTTAGGACTTTCCTCAAAATTAATTGCCTTAGAACTTAATAAATCATCTAAAACAGTTCTAAACCACAGAAGTAATATCATAAAAAAAATAGAAATTACCAATACAAACAATGCGCTACTTATCTGGTCTATTGAAAATAGAGATAAAATCACATCGAATGCCGCCATTTAAAAAACTTTTTTTGTGCACCTCTTTTTTATTATTTCTTTTTTACCCATTGTTTAATAATGCTCAAAAACCAAATAGTGAGTTAAAAATAATGCAAGATTGGTTAGCCAAAGAAAAAAAATATGGAAAAAAATTAAAAGTAGCCACTGAAAATAAAAACAATGATTCCATCGCAAAATACCTGATCGCTATTGGTATTCTTAACCTAAACAATAACTGCGAATTAAGCGACTACGAAAAAGGGAAAAAGTACTTAAACCAAGCGCTTCCTATAATTACATCGAGTAATTTACGTGCGCAATGCTACCAAGCCCTGGGAGATTATGGAAGATTTACTCTTAAAAGAAATGTTGCTATAAAAAACTATACTACTGCCGAAACTATTTTTAAGACCCTAAATGATGAATATAATATTGCGCAGTGTATACACAGAAAAGCTGATGTGATGGGTGGTACAGTAAAATGGGAAACCATTATTGAATATTATCAAGAGGCTATTACATACTATAAAAAAGCTGGAGACAGTACACGTGTAGCAGGATGTACGTCTAATATTGGAGAGGATTATATACATCTAAATCAAAACAAGAAAGGACTCTCTCAATTTTTAAAAGCCTATCAAATAAATCAAAATAATGAGAAAAATCTCTATTTAGAATCTCATATTTTGTGTGAAATTGGTAAAATTTATAAGGATAGTAGTCATTTAAAACAGAGAGACACCTTTTTTATAAAAGCTTTAGATCATTTTAAAAAAATAAGTAATCTTGACGGAATTGCCTATTCTTCATTATTATTGGGAGATCTATACTTTCAAGAAGACAAAATTGAGAAAGCAAAAAAACTTGGACAAGAAGGTCTTAAAATTGCTGAAAAATATGGTCATAAACTAAAAATCATAAGAGGTTATGATCTTTTAACCAGAATTTATGAGAAAGAAAAAGATTACAAAAATGCTTTATACAACTACAAAAACTATAAAAATTATACTGATAGTATTTCTAAAAAAGACATGTTAGAATTCATGTCTGAAATGGAAACCAAACATGAAGTGGAAAAGAAAAATACAGCACTACTGCAAACAGAAAAAGAAAAAGATACTGCAAAGAGTCAACGTAATTTAATTAGTGTTTTTCTCTGTATCCTTTTTGTTTTGCTAATAATCTTGGTTGTATATCAATTAAAACTTCGAAAAAGCAATACTTTACTGGTGCACAAAAAAACAGAAATTGAAAATATAAACTTAGACTTAGAACAAACCGTTAATTACAAGAATGTTTTATTAAAAGAAGTGCATCACAGGGTAAAAAACAACTTGCAAATTATTTGCAGTATTCTTGAAATGCAAATAGATGCTAGCGGAAACTTAAAATTAAAGGAAAAATTACAAACAAGTATTGATCGAATTTTTTCAATGGCCTTGGTTCATGAACAATTGTATACCGATGACAGTAAAGAAACTATTGATGCGCATTCATATTTTACTGATATTGTAGATTCTATTGTAAGCTCTCAACAAAGTAATGAAAAACCTATTGAGGTGACTATAAATATGGATGAGTTGCAATTAAATTTAGGAATAGCACTTCCTTTGGGAATGATTTTAAATGAGCTAATTACAAATGCGTTTAAATATGCTTTCATACAAATGCAAGAAGGTAAAATAGACATTTCACTTGAATCTGATGGGGAAAATTATAGCCTTTTCATTAGTGATAACGGGATAGGAATTGATATTGATAAGGCTAGAAAAAATAGTATCGGATTGCAGTTAGCAGAAGATTTTACAACACAAGTTCGTGGAAACCTAACATTTTATGTAGATCGAGGAACCCATTATAAAATAATATTCCCTGCTTTATAAAAGAACTGTTCAAGATATATGTTCTTGAACAGTTCTAAAAGAATAAATTTAATAATGATTACATTGAAGCTTGCTGAGGTGCCCATTGAGAACACAACATTCCTAAGGAAGCTTTTTCTGGATGTGCGCAATCGCTTTTATTATATCTTGAACAAGAATTACAACTTCTCATATCCTTTAAGACCGATTTCATTGTAAAACGATCACATGTATAGATCTTATCAACCATTATTTTGTGCTGATCACAAAAATTCTTTGTATCTAAACTTGCACAATTAGCACAAGTATTTCCGTAACGTATTGCCATATCTTTTTTTTTAATTCCATATAAAAGTATGAATAAAAAATATTAGAATAAATCTAAATAACTCACTTGAAGCTATTTATACTTAGATTAGTTTTAAACAATAATCAGTCATAAAAAAACAAGTCATACCTTTTTTAAAAAAATCGAATACATATTACGTTATAAGTATGTAGGAGCATTAAAAAATTAATTATTATCATATCATTCGTATAATCTCAAACGTACATAACTTAAATAAAAATTCGATTTTTAAAAAAAAAACCATAACTTTAATTTTTTAAGAAATTAATTTGCTATTAAATACGCTAACATACTTTCCATAAACAAACCTAAAAAATGAATCTTAAAATCCCTCTTATAGCTTTTATGCTGACGGTAATTCACATTAATCATGCTCAGACATTTACAATGGGTAAAAAATGTAGAGCATCTTTAGAGAACGCTAAAACTGTTCTAAAATCAAAAAACTATACTCAAGCACTAGATCAATTTGCTCTTTTTTCTGCAAAATGTAGAACTAAAGATGCAAAAGAAGCCAATGCTATTGGTAATGCTGAAGCCTACAATGGGCTTGAAAGATATGAAGAAGCAATAGTTGAAGCAGACTATGCTCTTAAAATTTCAAAAAACAAAAGCTTAAATGGTTATTTTCAAAAAGCAGTTGCTCAAAATAAAATGGGTGACATAGTTGGTTCTAAAAAATCTTTGAACAGTGTAATGGAGCTCACAGAAAATAATAAAAACATTACTCAAAGGGCCTCAAACTATGCTTTAATGGCCGCTTTGTATGAAAGGCAATTAAATGAAACAGATTCTGCACAAATTTATCTTGATAAAGCCAAAGCTTTAGACCCAAATAATGTAAATATATTGATACAAGAAGGATCGATGTACTCAACAAAAAAAGATTTTGTTAGAGCCTTTGAAAGTTATGATAAAGCTCAAAACATGGACCCAGAAAATATCGAATTATCAATTTCAAGAAGCAATACTAGATTGAGAATGATGGAAGAGAAATACGGTACAAAAAAGGCTCAAGAATTGCGTATGAAAATGTCAACTGACGAGAAAAAAACACTCTGTGATGACTTGAACAAAGCAAAGTCCCTAGGATATAAAAATATGAATAGAGAGCTTTTTATGGCTCTAATCTGTAATTAAATAAAAAAAATGATGAAAAAAATAGTAATTTTAGTTTTGTCTATGACCTTATTTGTAGGTTGTGCTGCATTAAACAAACAACAAAAAGGAACCATTGCGGGTTCTGCTGGTGGAGCGCTTATTGGCGCAGCGGTTTCAAAAGGAAGCGTATGGGGTATTTTGGCAGGTGCCGCTGTTGGTGGTATTGCTGGTAACTTAATCGGTAAAAAAATGGATGCTCAGGCCAGAGATTTAAATCAAGCTGTTCCCTCTGCAGAAGTAAATCGAGTTGGAGAAGGAATTAATATGACTTTTGATACAAGCTTAGCTTTTAAAGTAAATTCATCTGTATTAAGTGAAAGTTATAAAAATGATTTAACGGCAGCAGCTCAAGTATTTAAGAGCTATCCCGATACAAATATTTTAATAGAAGGTCACACAGATGATTCAGGAGCTGCTGCTTACAATCTTACCTTGTCAGAAAAAAGAGCAAAATCAGTATCTAGCTATTTTATTTCTCAGGGGGTAGATGCCTCTAGACTTACAACAAAATGGTATGGAGAAACTCAACCAAAATTCGCAAATGACGATGCTAGTAGAGCCAAAAACAGACGAGTTGAGTTGGGTATTTATGCGAATGATGATATGAAAGAAGACGCAAAAAGTAAAAGATTAAATTAAATATACTATTCATAATGAAGGTAATTTTATGCCTAATTTTTACAACTCTATTCTACGTAACATCTTACTCCCAACAGAGCCATACGAATAAAGCAGACCATTCTACTAACGGAAATGAAGGAGCTAGTAGACTAACTCTTGGTTTGGGACATACCCATGTTTCTGAAGGTAAAATTGATGGCAAAACAGAATGGTTGGCTTTGCCTTCTTGGACGTTAAATTATGATTACTGGATTTCTGATAAATTAGCTATTGGATTGCAAAATGATATAATACTAGAGTCCTTTTTCATTGAACACGGAAATGAAGAATTACTAGAGCGTTCCTATCCATTAGCAAGTGTTCCTGTAGTATTATTTAAACCTAGTAAACGACTTATACTAATCGCAGGTATTGGAGCCGAATTTACAAAAGAAAGCACTTTAACAATGACTCGACTTGGTGTTGAGTATGGTTTTCATATTCCAAATAATTGGGAGATTGGGGTTGCCTTAGTTTGGGATAATAAATGGAATTATTATAATTCTTGGGGTATTGCATTTACTTTCAGTAAAATATGGCCACAAAGCAAGAATATTTAAAGTCCATACACATGATACGAAAAATAGTATTCTTTACTTTTTTACAGGTTGTATTTGTCTCACAGGCACAAGACGAAAAAATTTTAGATTCAATAAACATCTATGGTAAATTAAGAGTTCACGCCTCCGTATTTGACGGCACACTTGAATTACAAGAGAACTCTCCTAGAGTAGGAACATCCCTTTCTCGAAATTTAGACAACGGTTTTCAGGCTTTTGGCCAACTAGAATTGGGTGTTCATATTATAGAAGGAACTGAATTTAATAATGACGCAAGTACCTCCTCTGAGTTTATTAAAGATCCATTCAAAGAAAGAGATGCAATCACATCCAGATTAGCAATTCTTGGTATACGCCATGCTAAATATGGTTCAATATCATTTGGTAAACAATGGGGTGCTTATTATGATATTGCTGCATATACTGATAATTTTGTAGTCTTTGGAGGAAGTGCATCCGGCACCTATGCTGGAAATTCTGATGGAGGGTGGAAAGGAACCGGTAGAGCAAACAAATCTGTACTTTACAGAAATAACTTTAATAATTTCTCGCTGGCGATTCAGTCACAACTAATAGGAGGTTCTCATAATTATGGTGCTTCCATACAATATAAAACACCTATTAACCTTTTAATAGGGGCCGCTTACAACTCTGCAGAAATAAGAGAGGAATACAGAAATTTTATTACGGATATTGGTCCCAATTCTAGTAATTTTATTTTTGGTTTAAAATATGCTAAAAATAAAATTGGAGCTGCCCTAACCTATTCTTTGCATGATGATGAGTTTATTCAATTAGATGAATCTACCGTAATTTCTTTTCCTACCTATGGTTTAGAAAGTCTAATAAGCTATCAACATTCTAATAAACTAACAGTACAAGCTGGTTTTAATTACATGAAAGAAACAAGCAAAAACTCTTATTTTGATACAGAATACAAACTGATGCACTATATTTTAGATATCAATTATAACCTTGATGATTATGTAAAAATTTATATGTCTGGTAGAATTGATGACTCTAAGTCTGTTTTAGATACAAGAACACACAACGTTTTTCTTATAGGCTTTAGCTATGAATTTAACTTTAATAATATTTAATTTTAAGATGAAAATGAAAAAAACAAATTTTTTTTTAACACTGCTACTTTTTCTAGTGGTATTTAATGTGTCTGCGTCCGAAACCCAAAAAACAATGACTAAAAGTTCGCTTTGGCACGATTTAGTTACGCCAAATCTAGAAGTTTCTAAAGCATTTTATGGGAATTTGTTGGGATGGACTTTTGAAGATCAAAACTTCAAAGGGTTTTCATACACACTTATAAAAAACAATACCGAAACTATTGGAGGAATGATAGAAATATCCTCAGCCAAATCCTCCGTTTGGATTACTTCCTTGATAGTTTCACCCAAAGAGATGAGAGAAAAAATAAAATTAGCCCTTGCTGCCGGATGTACACTAGCTACAAAACCTTTAAAGATAGCTGGTAGAGGAAAACAAGTGATTTTTGAATCTCCTCAAGGAGAAGAGTTTGCTTTTATAACAGAAACACCAGCCTCAGTTGATAATAATGGAGATTGGATTGGGATGGAGTTATGGTCTGACAACCCAGAAAAATCAGCAACATTGTATAAAGATACATTTGAACTTACAGTTAGTGAATCTTTGTTTGACAAAAAGCCATATTGGGTATTCAAAGAACAAGGAAATAGTGTGGCAGGAATGGTAAAAAACCCAATTAAGAATCAAAAATCTCAGTGGGTGCCCTACCTAAAAAACACAAATCCAACTCAGGTAATTTCAAGTGTAACTAATTTAGGTGGTTTTGTGATCCTAAAGCCCACAGAGAATATCCGAAACGGAAAACTAGGTATTTTTCAAGATCCTAACGGAGCTATTTTATGCATTCAATCTAAATAACTTTACATATGAAAAAAATAAAAAAAATATTATACATCCTTGCATGCTCTTTTATTCTTATTGGATTAGACAGTTGTGGAAGCGCCCGATGGGGTACCAATGCAGGAGTCAACGTTACTTGGGGACCAAACGGACCAAAAGTTAGGCCTCATGTAGATTTTGATATTTATAATGGCGGTAGATTTCGTAATTAATACATAAGTTAGAAAGATGAAAAAAATATTTTATCTAGTAGTATTTATATTAATCCTTATTGGATGTACAGAATCAAAAAAAGAAAATATCAAAAATTATGACAAAGGACTTGTTTCTTATTTTGGTGGCGATATCATTACCATGGAGGGTAAAAAACTGGAAACTACAGAAGCAGTAGTTACCAATTTTGATGAAATTGTTTTTGTGGGTTCCAAAAAAGAAGCAGACAAACAATTTCCAAAAGCAAAGCCTCATAATCTGAAAGGAAATACCCTGATGCCAGGTTTTGTAGAGCCACACGTTCATCCTTCTTTAGCAGCAACCATGCTTCCCAACGAAATAATAGCTCCTTATGATTGGGTTTTACCAACGGGTACTAAAAAAGGGGTCTCTGGGCATAAAGAATACATCGATAAAATTACCAAATCTATTACTGAAAACTCCAAAAAAGGAGAAATGTACTTTATTTGGGGGTACCACCAATTATGGCACGGAGAATTGTCTAAAGATATTATCAATAACATTACAAAAGACAATCCTGTTGGAATTATTCATAGATCATTTCATGAAATTTATGTAAATGATGCTGCCATCGAATTACTTGGTGTCACTGAAGATGATTTTAAAGGAAACCCACAAGTAGAATGGGATAAAGGACATTTCTATGAAGGCGGTTGGTTGGAACTAGTTCCAAAAATGGCTCCTATTATGCTGGAACCTACTCGATATATGGAAGGTCTTGGTATGATGACACAACTTATTCAACAAAATGGTATAACCACTGTTGCGGAGCCAGGTTTTCCAAGTTCTGACTTTAATGGAGAGTTGGCATTATTAAAAAAGGAAATGGCCAAAAACCCTCCTTTCGATGTGTATCTTATTCCAAGCGGTACCCAATTGTTTGGTATGAAGGGAGGTAATAAAGAGGCAATGGCCTTTATGGAAACTTTAAGTGACACTTACAATACCGACAATATTAAATTTTTACCCAAGCAAGTAAAATTATTTTCAGATGGAGCCATCTATTCTCAGCTCATGCAAATGAAAGATGATTATACGGATGGACATCATGGAGAATGGATGACTCCTTTAGATTTATTTCAAGAGCAAATAAGTATGTATTGGGATAATGATTATAAAATTCATGTGCATTCTAATGGAGACAAAGGAATTCAGCAAGTATTAGATTATTTAGAAATAGACCAAAAGCGATATGCTAGAAAAAACCACCGATTTACCTTACATCATATGGGGTATTACACAGATGGAATGGCACAAGAAATAAAAGATTTGGGTGTAGAAGCTTCTGTAAACCCTTATTATTTGTGGGCTTTGGCAGACAAATACAGTGAAAATGGTTTGGGTAAAGAACGAGGTGAAAATTTAGTTAGAATCAATAGCTTAGTTAAAAGAGAGATTCCTGTGTCATTCCATTCCGATTTTTCAATGGCTCCTATGGAACCTTTAACACTTGCATGGACAGCAATTAACCGCATTACTTCAGAGAAAAATGCTTTTTCACAGGATCAAAAAATATCTGTTTTTGATGCGATGAAGGCAATCACCATTGATGCAGCAAGAACCTTAAACTTAGAAAAACAAATCGGTTCTATTGCCGAAGGAAAAACAGCAAACTTGGTAATTTTAAAAGAAAATCCTTTTAAAGTAGCACCCATGAAAATTAAAGAAATTAAAGTGCTAGCTACTATATTTAAAGGAAAGTTTAACATCATTAAATCTAATAATTTAAAAAAGTAAAAATCATGAAAAACGTATTTTATTGTTTGTTTCTGTCTGTATTTATTTATTCTTGTTCCAAAACAACGAAATCAGATACCCCATCAGCAGAACCGTATAAACTAAAACAAACAGTATACTTTGGAGGAGACATACTAACTATGGAAGGTGATTTACCTACCTATGTGGAAGCCGTTGTTGTTAGAGAAGGCGTTATTATTTATGCAGGTGCAAAAGCAGACGCTATGAAGCGATTTGAAAACAAAGCAGATTTTGTTGACCTTAAAGGAAAAGCAATGTTGCCAGGGTTTTTGGATGCTCATAGTCATTATATAAATTCTTTATGGGTAGCAAACCAATGTCAGTTATACGCTCCTCCCTCCGGACCTGGCGCAGATATAGCATCTATTGTGAATACATTAAAAAAATTCGCTAAAGATCAAAATATAAAAGATGGTGAAATGATTATGGGGTATGGCTATGATGATACCGTAATGCCTGACGGTAAGTTGTTAAACAGAGATATTCTAGACGAAGCATTCCCGAATAATCCTGTTAGAATTGATCACGTTTCTATGCATGGCTGTGTACTAAATAGTCTTGGAATGAAGAAATACGGTATTAATAAAGAAACCAAAACAGCTCCAGGAGGTGTTATTGTTAGAAAGCCTGGAACACAAGAGCCTTATGGCTTAATTATGGAAACTGCTTTTCTTCCAATTATGGAACAATCAGACCCAATGACTCCAGAACAAGAAATAGCAGCTTCAAAAGCTGGTCAAATGTTATATGCAAAGGCTGGTATTACAACGGCTCATGAAGGAGCATCTCACATCTCTGAAATTGAAACAATCAAAAGAGTATCAGAATCGGGTATTAATATTATTGATATTGTTGCCTATCCATTCATCACCGATGTAGAAAAAATTCTAAAATTAATGCCACGTGATAAATGGTTACAATACGACAATATGTTTAAAATTGGTGGTGTAAAAATTACCATCGATGGATCGCCACAGGGAAGAACAGCCTTCTTTTCTACTCCATATTTAGATGGAGGTCCTTCTGGAGAAAAGAATTGGACTGGAGAAATGACTTTCCCACAAGATATGGCAAATGAAATGGTAAAAACAGTCTTAGGTATGGACGTACCTTTAATATTGCACTGTAATGGAGATGCTGCTATTGATGCTTTTCTTACTTCTTATGAATATGCTAGAGACGGCGATTATTCAAAGCCATGGAATGTAACTTCTATTCACAGTCAGTTTATGCGAAAGGATCAAATGCCTAAGTTTGTTGAGTATGGAATCCGTCCTTCTTTTTATACGCTTCATACCTATTATTTTTATGAAGCTCACTTAAAAAATAGAGGTTTTAAACAAGCACAATATATAAGCCCTATGAAAGATGCTATAGACATGGGAATGCGACCTACAAATCATACCGATTTTGTAGTGGCTCCTTTAGATCAAATGATGATGCTTTGGTCTGCCGTAAACAGAATTTCTAGAGCAGGTGCTGAAGTTGGTTTAGATCAATCTGTTTCGCCTTATCAAGGACTTCAAACAATGACTATAAATGTTGCAGAACAGTTTGATGAAGAAAAAAGTAAAGGAACCATTGCCAAAGGCAAAAAAGCAGACTTGGTTATTCTAGACAGAAATCCATTAAAAGTGACACCAATGTCTATTAAAGACATTCAAGTAGTTGAAACTATTAAAGGAGGAAAGTCTATCTATAAACAAAAGTAATTTTACATTAAATGCCCTTATAAAGCTAACATAAACTAGCTTTATAAGGGTATATATTATAAGGGATATTTATTTAAATAAAAATGGAGGAATTAGTAACTATAGCTCAGTTAATAATAGCAATTTCAGTGTATTATGTATGGGTTTTTAGATTTCACAATGTTATAAAAGAGTTCGAAGCGTTTGGATTAAGTGATGTAATCAGAAACATTGTAGGAGCCAGTAAAATTTCTATTGCAACATTATTGATTGTGGGGATTTGGCACTCATCATTTATTTTAATTTCCTCTGTTTTAATGGGTTTATTTATGATTGGAGCTCAATATTTTCATTTTAAAGTTAAAAATCCTTTTATAAAACACCTACCTTCATTAATTCTTTTAATTTTATGTATCTTTTTAATGTTACAATCAATGTAACTTAAAATATATATTTGAACCCACTAAAATTATTGATACAAGGATCATTTGTTTACAAGGAAAATCTGCATGAAAATGTAATTGAACAATATTACATACAAAAAGTTTATATTTCATACCTAATTGTTATATAAAATTCCACAGTTCCTAATGAAGAATTCATGCTGATTATGATGAAGAATTCTTTTTTCTAGTCATTCAATTTTAAAACAGCCATAAATGCTTCTTGCGGAATTTCTACATTACCCACCTGACGCATTCTTTTCTTCCCTTTTTTCTGCTTTTCTAATAACTTACGCTTTCTAGAAATATCTCCTCCATAACATTTTGCAGTAACATCTTTACGCAATGCTTTGGTAGTTTCACGTGCAATTATTTTTGCACCAATGGCTGCCTGAATAGGAATATCAAATTGTTGTCTTGGTAATAATTGTTTTAATTTTTCTACTATTTTTTTACCAATTGAATAGGCATTATCAGCGTGTAATAATGCAGATAGCGCATCTACTGGCGATCCGTTTAATAAAATATCTACTCGTACTAATTTCGATTCTCTCATACCAATTGGTGAATAATCGAAAGATGCATAGCCTTTAGATACTGTTTTTAAACGGTCATAAAAGTCGAACACAATTTCTGCCAAAGGCATATCAAAGGTTAATTCTACTCTTTCTGTAGTTAAATAGGTTTGATTGGTAATTTCGCCTCGCTTTTCAATACACAAACTCATTACTTGTCCTACAAAATCTGACTTTGTAATAATGCTTGCTTTGATAAATGGTTCTTCTACTTTATCTAATCTTGATGGATCTGGTAAATCTGTTGGATTGTTTAATAAAACAATTTCAGTTGGATTTTTCTTGGTGTATGCGTGGTAAGAAACATTGGGAACTGTTGTAATAACAGTCATATTAAATTCGCGTTCTAAACGTTCTTGTATAATTTCCATGTGCAGCATTCCTAAGAAACCACAACGAAAACCAAAGCCTAAGGCTGCAGAACTTTCTGGCACAAAAACCAAAGATGCATCGTTTAATTGCAATTTTTCCATAGAATAACGCAACTCCTCGTAATCTTCTGTATCTACAGGGTAAATACCTGCAAAAACCATGGGCTTTACATCTTCAAAACCATCAATATTTTCTGTTGTAGGATTTACAGCATCTGTAATTGTATCTCCTACCTTTACTTCTTTGGCTGTTTTAATTCCTGTAATTAAATACCCAACATCACCTGCTTTTACCGACTTTCTTACAACTTGCTCTAATTTTAAAGTACCTACCTCATCAGCAAAATACTCGTTATTAGTTGCCATGAACTTAATGCGTTGCCCCTTTTTAATTTCTCCGTTAAAAACACGAAAATAGGTTTCAATTCCTCTGTAAGAATTATAAACTGAATCAAAAATTAACGCTTGTAATGGTGCTTCTGGGTCACCTTTTGGAGCAGGAACTCTATCTATAATAGCCTCTAAAATATTATCTACCCCAAAACCTGTTTTTCCACTAGCATGAATAACATCCTCTGGATCACAGCCTAATAAATCTACAATATCATCCGTTACTTCTTCTGGGTTTGCAGAAGGTAAATCGACCTTATTTAAAATAGGAATAATTTCTAAATCATTCTCTAACGCTAAGTATAGGTTAGAAATTGTTTGTGCCTGAATACTTTGTGCAGCGTCTACAATTAACAATGCACCTTCACAAGCAGCGATAGATCTAGAAACTTCGTAAGAAAAATCTACGTGCCCTGGAGTATCAATTAAATTTAAGACATATTGTTCTCCTTTATGCTCAAAATCCATCTGAATAGCGTGCGATTTTATGGTAATACCACGTTCTCGCTCTAAATCCATGCTATCTAATAACTGGTCTTTCTTCTCACGATCTGTTACCGCACCAGTATAATCTAATAACCTGTCTGCCAAGGTACTTTTACCATGGTCTATGTGTGCAATAATACAAAAGTTCCTAATGTTCTTCATACTTCGTTATCTAGCTTCGTTCTGCTTGCAAAGATATGGTATTTAGAAACCTTGTCAAATAAAAAAAGTACAATGAATTCCGTTCCTTTTTCTATATTACTTTTTTATACCAGACTCTTTAATAGCAGCTTGAAACTCTTTCCAACTTACTGTATTATTATTATTCAAATCAAAAGTTTTCATCATAAATTCTGCAACTAAGCCTCTAACTAATGAGCTAACCTTTGCCTCTTTTAATAATTTTTTAAAGTCAGATTTTGTTAAAAACCCATCTTTATCTTCATCGTAATAACTAAAAGCTTCTTTTGGAGTCGTAAATTTACTTCTCATTAAACTTTCGATATTCTTTAGTATTTTTTGTTTAGTCCAAGCCATTTGTTAATCTTGCCATTCTGCGATAAACAGGTTCGTATCTCTACCACCTCCATTATTCCTATTTGATGAAAAAGCTAATTTTTTACCAGTACTAGAAAACACAGGAAAGGCGTCAAAAGTTTCTCCATGTGTTACTCTTTCTAAGTTTTTTCCATCCAAATCAATCAAATATAAATTAAAAGGGAAACCCCTTTCTGCCTCAAAGTTTGAGGAAAATAAAATTTTCTTCCCTGATGGATGAAAAAACGGACTCCAATTTGCGTTTCCTAAATCTGTTAATTGTCTTAATTCTGAGCCATCTGCATTGCAAATATAAAGTTCCATTTCTGTTGGCTCGACCAAACCCTCTGCTAATAGATCTTTATAAGCCTTTATAGCTTCTGGAGTTTTAGGTCTTGAAGATCGAAAAATAATTTTTGTCCCATCTGGTGAGAAAAAAGCACCACCATCATAACCAAGTTCATCTGTAATTTGTGTAACGTCAGAACCATCAATATTCATAGTATACAACTCTAAATCTCCACTTCTAGTTGATGTAAATACAATTTTATCACCTTTTGGTGATACTGTTGGTTCTGCGTCATATCCTTTTTCATCGGTTAACTGATTAACGATATTACCTTCTAAATCTGCAACAAAAATGTCGAAACTATCATACACTGGCCAAATATACTTTCCGTTTTTACGCAAAGGAACTTCCGGGCAATTATCATCTACCAGATGAGTGGATGCATAAATAATATGTTTATTATCAGGTAAAAAATAAGCACATGTTGTGCGTCCTTTTCCTGTTGAAATCATGGGTGGTATTTTGTCCTTAAAGTTTTCATCAACGTTCATTAAAAACATTTGATCACACCCCACATTCCAATGTTTATAATTAGATTGAAAAACCAATTGTTTATCATCAAAACTCCAATAAGCTTCGGCATTATCGCCACCAAAAGTTACTTGTTTAATGCTTTTAAAATGGATTTCTTCAGGATATATTAATGAATCTATAACTGCTGCTTTTTCTGTTGATTTTTTCTCATTTTTACATGACGTAAAAAACATTATAAACACAATGAAGCAAACAATTCTCATTTTCTTATTTATTAATTAACTTTACAAAAATAATATTTATCATCATGAGACAGCTGCTATTTTTCATCTTTTTATTTTTATTAGTTTCCTGTAAATCAGAAATTAATAAAGAAAATCAAATCAAAGAAGATGTGGCCTTTTTGGCTTCTGATTTTTTAGAAGGAAGACAAACAGGAACTAGGGGTGAAAAAGAAGCTGCAAAATATATTTCTAATCGTTTTAAAGAATTAGGATTGGTACCAAAAGGGACAAAAAAATTTCTACAACCTTTTACATTTAAGCCTAAAACAAACCCACATGACGAAATAAAATTTGATGTAAATGGAGATGGAACTATTACAGGAAATAACGTTATGGGGCTTATAGACAATAAAGCAGAAAATACTATTATTATTGGTGCGCATTATGACCATTTGGGTTTTGGTGGCGAAGGATCTTTGTATAGAGATTCTATAAAGGCAATTCATAATGGTGCCGATGACAATGCTTCTGGAGTATCAATTTTACTGAATTTAGCTGCAAAATTAAAAAAGAAAAACACAAAGAGTAATTATTTATTTATGGCTTTTTCTGGAGAAGAGATGGGCTTATTAGGTTCTAATTATTTTGTTAAAAATCCAACTTTAGATATAAATAAAGTATCATATATGATTAATATGGATATGGTGGGGCGTTTAAAACAAGACTCTTCTTTGGCCGTTTACGGTACAGGAACCTCACCAATTTTTAAACAAATTTTAAAGTCTCATAATGATAATTTTAAATTAGTTCAGCAAGAATCTGGTGTTGGCCCAAGTGATCATACAAGTTTTTATCTTGCAGATATCCCTGTATTACATTTCTTTACTGGACAGCATGAAGATTATCACAAACCAGGAGATGATTCAGATAAACTGAATTATGATGGAATGAATTTAATTTCTAATTATATTTTTAATATTATTTCTGATTTAGATAATAATGGAAAGCTTCCTTTCAGAAAAACAAAAAATGAAAGTGAAAGTGTACCAAGGTTTAAGGTTGGTTTGGGTGTAATTCCTGATTATATGTTTGACGGAAAAGGAATGCGAATTGATGGGGTTTCTGAGGATAAACCCGCTCAAAAGGCTGGCTTACAAAAAGGTGACATTGTTATTCAACTAGGAGATAGTGTAGTTACAAATTTGATGAGTTATATGCGTGCTTTGTCTATTTTTGAGAAAGGAAATAAAACTAAAGTAATTGTAAAAAGAGGTATAAAGGAAGTAGAAGCTGCAATTAACTTTTAAGTATATTTATTTGACATATGAATAAAAATTAAGACTATTACTCAAAATTAATTGTATATTTATTTAAATCCAGAACATTAGACAATGAAAAAAAACATTCTTATTTCTTTAGTTGTACTCTTATTAATTAGTGGTTGCACAACCACTGAAATTCCAGTTGATGTTGTAGAACCAATATTAACAACTGTTACCTACGAGACGGATGTTAAAACTATTATTAACAATAATTGTATTTCATGTCATATTTCTGGAGGTCAAGCAAGCTTTTTATCCTTAGTAAATTACACTCAAGTAAGAACATCTGCTGAGAGCGGAACATTAATTGAAAGCATGAATGATGTAGCGGATCCAATGCCACAATCAGGTTTGTTATCTGCACAAACAAGAGCTGTTATTGATGCTTGGAAGGCAGATGGTTTTCTTGAAAATTAATTAATCCATAATTAAATTCAGCTTATGATTAAAAAAATAGCCATTCTAGCATTTTTTATTTTAACCCAAATAACATTCGCTCAAAAATATATTACGAGAACAGGAACTACAAATTTCAAGGCCTCTGTAGCAACTTTTGAAGCTATAGAAGCTACCAACAAGAGCACTACGGTTATTTTAAAAACCGATACTGGAGATATTGCTGCTCAGCTTTTTATCGCTGCTTTTACCTTTAAGGTAGCATTAATGCAAGAACACTTTAATGAGAACTACATGGATTCTGACAAGTTTCCAAAAGCGACTTTTAGAGGAGCGCTAAAGGGATTTACTATTGATACTCTTAAAAAGGAATATCCTTTATTAGGAACACTAACCCTAAGAGGTATCAAAAAAGAAATTGAAACTACCGCAACAGTAATGATAACAGAAGGTACTATTGGTATTACCTCAAACTTTACTATAAAGCCTCAGGATTTTAACATTAAAATACCAAAAATTGTTCGGAAAAAAATTGCAAAATCCATAAACATCAACTTAAATTATGAACTTGTCGAAAAAAAGTAAATGGATTCTTAGCATTTTAGTTTTAGGATGTATCTCATTTTATGCAGTCTATAGATACGCATACAAACCACATATAACTATAGAAAATTCACAAACAGAGTACCTTGGTACTTCTAATAATTTTATAGAGAAGATAAAAGAAGATGCTTCTGTTTGGAACAATAAAATAGTTCAATTACGTGGTGTAATTTCATCTAAAGAAAACAGAGGAATATTTTTAAGCAATAGTATTTATTGTCAGTTTAGAGAAGATGTAAATACTTCAAAATTAAAAAAAGGACAAAATATTTCTTTAAAAGGTCGTGTGATTGGTTATGACGATTTGTTGGAGGAATTAAAATTAGATCAATGTATTATTCAAGAATAAAAAATATGATAAATAAATATTTGTTAGTGTTTACTTTTGCTTTTTTAAGCGCTTTTACTGTGCAAGCTCAAGACGATTTATTAGAGGAGTTAAATGAAGTAACAAAGAACGAAACTCAATTTGAACCTCCTGCATTTAAGGCAATGAAAATAGGAAACTTACAGTCCACAAAAATTGCAAGTAAAGGAGATTTTTATTTAATTGTTTCTCACAGATTTGGCACCATAAAAGATGGTTTTGATACTTTTTTTGGACTCGATAATGCAAATACTAAAATTCAGTTACTATATAGTTTTTGGGAGGGAGTTCAAATGAGTATCAGTAGAGAGTCTTTACGTAAAACCTATGCTGCGGCTTTAAAGGTTGGTATCGCAAAACAATCTAGTAAATTTCCCATAAATTTAGTTGCTTACGGAACTGTGAATCGAGATACTGAATTAAATAAAAATCAGTTTCCTTCTTTAAAACCGGGAGACAGAATGAGTTATGCACTGCAATTATTAGCATCAAAAAGATTTTCTAATACATTTTCTTTTGAGTTGGCTCCTAGTTATGTGCGTCAGAATCTACAGAACCTTAATCTTACTGGAGCAAGCAATCATAATCAATTTTTAATGGGTTTAGGCACTCGTTATAAATTGAGTAAACGCATGAGTATCAATATGGATTATGCCTATAATTTTAATAGAGATACTAACTCTGTTTACAACAATCCATTAACAATTGGTATAGACATAGAAACTGGTGGACACGTTTTTCAACTACTTTTTTCGAATGCACAATCTACTAATGAACCTGGCTTCTTGAGTAATGCTGAAGGAGATTGGTCTGATGGAAATATTTTCTTTGGATTTAACGTGGTAAGAGTCTTTTAAAATATAAAAACATAAATAATGAGCCTTACTTTCTGTAAGGCTTTTTTAGTTTATAATAAAAAAGTAAATTTGCAGTCTAATAGACGTATGGTAAAAATAGGCAACATAGAATTACCTGACTTCCCTCTTTTATTAGCTCCTATGGAAGATGTTTCAGATCCTCCGTTTAGAGCTTTATGCAAAGAGAACGGAGCAGATGTGGTATACACAGAATTCATTTCTTCAGAAGGTTTAATTCGCGATGCTGCAAAAAGCGTCATGAAATTAGACATTTATGAAAAAGAACGTCCCGTTGGAATTCAAATTTTTGGCGCCAATCTTGACTCGATGCTAAAAACAGTTGAGATTGTTGAGAAATCTAAGCCAGATATTATTGATATCAATTTTGGTTGCCCTGTTAAAAAAGTAGTTTCTAAAGGAGCTGGTGCAGGAATTTTAAAAGACATCGATCTAATGGTTTCGCTAACAAAAGCCATGGTAGAACACACGAATTTACCTGTAACTGTTAAAACTCGTTTAGGCTGGGACCATGATTCTATTCGAATCGTTGAAGTGGCAGAACGCTTGCAAGATGTTGGTTGTGCTGCAATTGCTATTCATGGTAGAACACGGGCTCAAATGTATAAAGGAGATGCCGACTGGAAGCCAATTGCCGAAGTAAAAAACAACCAAAGAATGCACATCCCTGTTTTTGGAAACGGAGATATTACCTCTCCAGAAAAAGCAATGGAAATGCGCGATGTTTATGGTTTAGATGGCGCTATGATTGGTAGAGCTTCTATTGGATATCCCTGGTTTTTTAACGAGGTGAAACACTATTTTAAAACAGGAGAATATTTAGCAAAACCCACGATTGCTCAGCGTACAGAAATGGCAAGAAGACATTTACAAATGGCCATCGATTGGAAAGGATCCATTTTAGGAGTATTTGAAACGAGAAGACATTATACCAACTACTTTAAAGGAATTCCACATTTTAAAGAACATCGAATGAAAATGGTAACTTCTGACGACGCAAAAGATGTTTTTGCTGCTTTTGATGAAGTGGAAGCAAAGTTTGGAAACATGATTATTCCAGAATTCAGTTAATAATAATTACTTTACTTTAATTGTTTTTAAAATTTTATACACCTCATCTTCTTTATGACTAGTTAGACCTACTGGATAAGAAATTCTACAAAACAGATATTTTCTTTCTAATATATAATAATAGCTTTCATTCTTATATCTCTTCTTTTTTTGAGAAAAGAAAAACGTTTTTTTGATAAAATTACCAATAGAATCTAGGCCTTTTTCTTTTTTTATGTCAGAGATATTTTGGTATCTCCCAACGGATTTTATGTAATATTCACTTTTACGAATTTGATTTCTTATTGCATTTCTTACATTCTTTTTGGTGTGAACTATAGAGCAAACCAAATAGGTTTCTGTTTCTATTGAACTCTCTTTTTTATTAAATGGTGAATGTCTAATAGACTCTTTAACCTGAGGCTCTTGGTAACTCCTCCAAGAGTATGGTAATTCTAGAGAAAAGTTTCTACTGTCATAGATGTAAAATTTTTCGTTCTCAATAATTTTTGCTTTTTCACGCTCTAAGACACTTTGCACCTGTATCGTATCTTTTTCTTTTACAGATATACAAGAACAAAAGACGATAAAAAATAAAAAAAAGATTATTTTCATAGAAACTACTTTTCTAAAAACTCTTTAGAAATTCTGCTACTAGCAATTTTTGAAGCAAGAAACCCTAACACTGTAATTGTACCTATGACTATACATAAATTAGTAATCCTAAATTCTACAGGATAAGGAAGGCTTTGAGTTATCATAAATACCTCAAATTGTTTTTGTATTAGCACCAAAATAGTTCCAAGTGAAAGTCCAATTATCATCCCAAACAACGTTAATAAGAAACCTTGAAAAATGAATATTTGTTTTATTTGTTTTAATGTTGTGCCAAGATTAAACAGGGTTCTTAAGTTATCTTTTTTATCGATAATCATCATAATAATTGCACCAATTACATTAAATAATGCAATGATTACAATTAATGTAAATATTAAATATGAAACAAAATTTTCTGTGTTTATTACTTTATAGTATAACTCATTGAGTTGTTCTTTAGTTTGCACTTTATAAGTAGGACCTAACTTTTCTTGAATTTCTTCTGAAACAGCATCAACATCGGAGTTCGGGTTTAACTTAAGTTCTATTCCTGTGATTTGATTTTCCTTATAACGTAATAAGTTTTTTGCTTGTTGGATACTTACAAATACAAATTTGTTTTCAAATTCTTGTGTTCCTGAGTATATACCTACTACTTGTGCGTTTGTAGTATAAAATGGTTTTTGCGGATTTATAAATCCTTTTCCTTTTTTTGGAACCATTATTTGTAAAGGTTCTCCAAAACTTAAAATACCTAAAGACAGTTTCCTAGATATTCCATAACCAATAACAGCGGTATTGGTATAATCTGCATCCAACCAATTTCCAACATGTAAAGTAGAATCTATTTGTGTGATTAAATTATAGTTTTCTTCTACACCTTTTATAAATGCAATTTCGTTTTTGTCTTTGTATTTTAAAAAAACACGTTCTTCAATTACTTTCGAAATTACTTTTATAGACCTATCATTTTTTAGATTTTGCTGAACATCATTGGTATATAAAAAAGATTTTCCTTTTACAGCTGTAATTTTTAAGTCGGGATCTGAAACCTCTAATAATGAGTAGCTAAAAGTACGCAACCCAGAAAATCCTGATAGAATAATAAACAATGCTAAAGAGCCAATAATTACTCCAAACGAAGCAATAATTGTAATAATATTAATTGCATTATTACTCGTTTTGGTGAATAAATATCGTTTAGCTATGTATAAAGGAAAGCTCAATAAATATTTGGGATTTATCTTTTCTGACGCCTTGGAAGCACCTCTGGGTTCTTAATTGGATCGTTCTCATCACTCCCTTTTAAAGACTTGTCTATCTCCTCTATATAATCTAAACTATCATCACCAAAAAACAATAATTCTGGCATTCTACGTAATTGATTTCTTGTACGTTTTGCCATTTCGTGGCGAATTAATGGTGTATTTGATTCAACGCCTTTTACAATTTCTTCTCTTTTGCTAGAAGGAAAAACACTTAAATATACTTTCGCGATGCCTAAATCTGACGTTACATGCACTTTAGAAACAGAAATTATAATTCCTTTCATTCCATCTTGGGCTGCTTTTTGCAGAACATCTACCAAATCTTTTTGAAGTACTCCTGCAATTTTTTTTTGTCTGTTGGTTTCTTCCATGCCGCAAATTTACGATATTTTTATATAGTGTAAATTTTATTTCTTGCAGCAAACATATCAAATCCAGCATCCTAGTTTCCACTAAAAGTACTAAATAAATATATTTATAATAAACCCTCTGAAATTTTTTCTTTATTGGATTTTTCAACCAACGAAAAAACACCTACTATAATTGAAGCTATTACCCAACTTGGGTCTTCAAAAAGTATGTTAATATTTGTATTATATTATTCATAGTCTTAATAAAAGCAATAAAATAATTATAGAAAAACAGGTGTTATCACTCTAGTTATTAGGGAATAAAAAAATTAAATTTGTTTTAAAAAGCTAAATCTATGAATAAAAAAACAATAGATAAATTAATTGAAAAAGATATCCGTTTTTCTTTTAAGAAAGAATTGGCTACACATACAAAAAACGGATTGATAGATTTTAAATCTATCAAATACAATTCTTCAAATACATCTTGGAATGGAAAAATTTTAACAATACCCGCTTATGGTATTTATAAAGTTTCGTGGGGATTTAAACAAAGTTCTTTAGATGCTATTTACAATGATGATGTTACAAAATTATCTTTAATTATAGACAATTACAAACATGAAAGTGAGGCTGTTATTAATGAAGAAACCCCAAGCTATTATGCAATGAAATCTTCTTGTGTATCAACAATTGTTCTTCTTAGAGAAAATCAAAACCTTTCATTATTTGCAGAAATTCTAAAAAAAGACAATCCAAAAATGAAAGAGATCTACTTTAGTTTGATAAAATTAAATACCGAACAAAGCTATAAATTTGATTAGGAGTATTAATTTTTATTATTTGATAATTGTAAAAAACGTTTTAACTTGTTTTGAAACGTTTTTTTTACTTTTACACTATGAAAAAAATAGAACACATTGGTATTGCAGTTAAAAGTCTAGAAAAATCTAATGAGTTATTTGCTGCACTCTTTGGAAAACCACATTATAAAGTTGAAGAAGTAAAGTCGGAAAATGTAAAAACTTCTTTTTTTAAATCGGGTCCAAATAAAATAGAATTATTAGAAGCTACAAATCCAGATAGTCCTATTGCAAAATTTATAGACAAAAAAGGAGAAGGAATTCATCATATTGCTTTTGCGGTTTCAGATATTAATTCAGAAATAAAACGTTTACAAAAGGAGGGTTTTACTATTTTAAACAAAGTTCCAAAAAAAGGAGCTGATAATAAATTAGTGGTTTTTTTACATCCAAAATCTACCAATGGAGTTTTAATAGAATTATGTCAAGAAATAGATTCGTAAAATACTAGCAACTCTTACTGTCAAATGCGGACTAATTATTATCTTGCAACATTAATTAATTACTACTAATCTATGTCAAAAAACTTTGATTCATATCAAAAAAGACGCCTACAATCTTCTTATATTTCTGTAGTAATAAGTATTGGCTTGGTTTTATTTTTGGTAGGCATTTTAGGCTTAGTACTGCTAAAATCTACTCTAGTTACTAATCGAGTTAAAGAGAGAGTTGCTATGACTTTATTTTTAAAAGATGAAGTCACACAAAAACAAATAAAAACATTTAGAGCCTCTCTATTAAACGAAACGTTTACAAAAAAGGCTATTTACACAAGTAAAACCCAAGCTGCCAAATCTTACAGCAAAGAAATTGGTGAGGACTTTTTAGAATTTTTAGGAAAAAATCCTCTTAAAAATGGCATCGACATTTACTTAAAAGCAAATTTTGTTACACCAGAAAAAATGCAAGAATTAGAGGCAAGATTCAAAAAAAATACTTTTGTTGCAGATATTTCTTATGATAAGCCTCTAATTAAATTATTAACTAAAAACATTCAAAAAATTAGTTTTTGGCTTTTGGTTTTGAGTGGTTTTTTTGGATTATTTGCAATAATTTTAATTAACAGTTCAATTCGTTTGTCAATTTATTCAAAAAGATTTAATATTAAAACCATGCAAATGGTTGGTGCAACAAAAAGTTTTATTAGAAAACCTTTTATTTGGCGAAGCATAAAATTAGGAATGTTAGGAGCTCTACTTGCTATAATTGGTTTAGCAATTATCCTCTATTATTTAGACAAATATGCACCGAGTCTAGCATTATTAAAAGATTACTTAACATTGAGTTATTTGGTTGGTGGTATACTTATATCAGCAATTATAATTACTTATTTAAGTACGTTCTTTGCTACGCAAAGATTTTTAAATCTACAAACAGACGAACTTTACTATTAAAAATATGAAAAACGATACTACTCAAGAATCAGAATTATTATTCGGTAAAAAAAATTATATCATAATGATTATTGGATTGGTCATAATTACATTAGGCTTTATTCTTATGTCTGGAGGTGGTAGCGATAATCCAGAAGTTTTTAATGAAGAAATTTATAACTGGAGAAGAATACGTTTAGCTCCTACTTTGGTAATTTTAGGGTTAGGAATTGAAATTTATGCAATTTTAACAAATCCAAAAAAATAAAATGGATATTTTTGAAGCGATTATTCTTGGAATTATTCAAGGATTAACAGAGTTTTTACCGGTTTCATCTAGCGGTCATTTAGAATTAGCTAAGGTTATTTTGGGAGATACTTCTGTTCCAGAAGAAAGTTTAACATTTACTGTTGTTTTGCACTTTGCTACTGCATTAAGTACTATGGTTATTTTTAGGAAGGAAGTTGCAGAAATTTTAAAAGGATTATTACAATTTAAATGGAATGATGATTTAAAGTTTTCTTTAAAAATTATCATTTCTATGATTCCTGCAGTTATTGTTGGACTCCTTTTCGAAGAACAACTAGAATCTTTTTTCGGAGGTAAAATATTATTAGTTGGATGCATGCTACTACTAACATCACTGCTACTGTTATTAGCAGATAAAGCTAAAAACACAACCAAAAAAGTTTCTTTTTCTAATTCGGTAATTATAGGAGTTTCTCAAGCAATAGCAATGCTTCCTGGTATTTCTAGATCTGGCGCAACAATTTCAACTTCTGTTTTGTTAGGAATTGACAGAACAAGAGCTGCAAAATTTTCTTTCTTAATGGTAGTTCCACTAATTTTTGGGAAAATTGGTAAGGATGTTTTAAGTGGAGATTTAAGCTTTCAATCATCAGAAATGGTTCCTATTTCTGCAGGTTTTATTGCAGCGTTTTTAGCTGGTTTATTAGCTTGTAAATGGATGATCGCCATTGTAAAAAAGAGTAAACTTTCTTACTTTTCTTTGTACTGTGCAATTGTAGGTTTTGTTGCAATTGGTTACTCATTTTTAAGCTAATATGACTGAAGAAGATTACAAGAATGGTCAGGTTTTGTTAATTGACAAACCCCTAGAGTGGACTTCTTTTCAAGCTGTTAACAAATTACGCTGGCATATAAAACAACGATTTGGGATTAAGAAAATAAAGGTTGGCCATGCAGGTACACTAGACCCACTAGCAACTGGTTTACTAATTATTTGTACAGGGAAACAAACAAAGCAAATTCATATTTACCAAGGGCAAGTAAAAGAATATACAGGAACTTTTACAATTGGAGCAACTACCCCTAGTTATGATTTAGAAACGGAAATTGATAAAAAATATCCAATAGCCCATATTTCTGAAGAATTAATTAAACAAAGTGCGATACAATTTATTGGTGATATTCAGCAAAAACCGCCCATTTTTTCAGCTATAAAAAAGGATGGAAAGCGATTGTATGAATTGGCTAGAAAAGGTGAAACTACAGAAATAAAAGCGAGAAACGTAACTATTTTTGAATTTGAAATCACCAAAATAAATCTACCTGAAATTGAATTTAGAGTTGCCTGTAGCAAGGGAACTTATATCCGATCATTGGCTTTTGATTTTGGAAAAGCATTAGGTTCTGGTGCATATTTGTCATCTTTAAGACGAACAAAAATTGGAGATTTTTCAGTTGAAAAAGCAGTATCGATTGAACACTTTATAAAAAATTTAGAAGTGGACTAGCTTTTGCCTAGTATAATGAACCACGTTCATTTATTAGTAAAAATTAAGCGTTATGGTCTTATTTGAGGTATTAATTTACAACAACTTTTTTAGTAAGAAGATGTTTTAGCGAAAATTGGTATTGCTAATTTTGAGTTGATCTTTCATATGAAAAGCTGCCAATTTGGTTTTCTCCCCAACTTTTAAATTTTACAGACAAGTAAACATCTTCCTCTATAATATGTAAAACTAAACTCTTACCTACAACTTGCTTAGGGCTTTCTACAGCACTTCTAAATGGTGAAAATGAAAGATTAGATATGTTAGAAACATTTCCAATTGCCCACTCGGTTCCTAGTGGACTAGTCTCTTTTGTATATTCATTCTCTAAGAAAATATTATAAATTTGACCTCCAGAAGTACCTCTAGTAATTGAGACACTAGAAGTTATTTTATCTTGATTTATTTCATCGTTTGGATCAGAATTGGCTGTTTTAACAAACTCTATATTGGCACCAGTCCATATTGTATAGTTGGATGTATTTTCACTGTCATCACTTGAACAGGAAATTATTGACAAAATTAATATTGAATATATAATTTTTTTCATGTTGAATTTATTCTTTTAAGTTGTTTAATGTACGAAAACTAATTAAGATTGCCCTGAAAGCTTTTACAACAGTATAATAAAACTTTAGAAGCAACAAAATTA
The DNA here is from genome assembly GCA_964275545.1 of uncultured Polaribacter sp. Taxonomy (GTDB): domain Bacteria; phylum Bacteroidota; class Bacteroidia; order Flavobacteriales; family Flavobacteriaceae; genus Polaribacter. The sequence continues at coordinate 16,413 of CAXYCO010000026.1, read as the reverse complement.
ATAAATAAAAAATTAATTGAGAAATTTATTAAAGGCGTTCTTTAGTAATCTAAAAGTTATTTCTACTCTATATTATGCAAAGAATTTTTTTCGTATTTATTGTGTATTGTTAGTATAGCCAATCCAAAAAGAACAGCAATTACGATTAATACAGTACTTATTAATCCGCTAACTCCAAAAGACATTCTTATTAGAATCGTCGATATAACAAATCCAGAGTTTCTAATAATTTTATGAAACTGATCTGTGTAAAAGAAGGATATTAAAAGTAATACAACGTCTACTAAAATTAAGACCGTAAAAAATTGATCAAAAAACAGGTTGTTGATACTTTCAAATGTTGGTAATTCTTTTGATGAAAAGGAGATTTCTGCTGACCAATTAATAAATGTATACAATGCCATAACAAAAAATAACGGCACTAAAATAACGGCTATTAGCTTCTTCTTATGAACAAACTTTTCTATAATAGGTTTAACAATTAATTGTTGTACAGATTTTTGTTTGCCTTGTTTTTGAAATAGGAATATTAAATAAAAAAGCAGAAGAGAAGCTATCAAATCGTAAGTAAACTGAAGATCTCCCTTTATTTCAAACCAATTTTCAGAAAGTTCTAAAGCTGATAAATCTTTAAACAATTTACGAATAATAATTAGGGTTATAATTTCATACTGCTTGGTGATATAGGTTGTAAAAGATTTAGGTAAATAATAAATTAATAAATATACCTCATAAATAAGAATAAATGAAAAAGGAGTATAAGCGGCTGATATAGGGTTTTTTAGTAATTCTGAGTTTAAAGAAAGTTCTATAAAATCTAATTTTATAAAATATATTACTGCCAAATGCATGAAAAAACTGAATATTGCTATTTTTAGGATTATTTTCTCAGTTTTTTCACGGGTATGATCCGAAAGAAATTTATCGAATAGGAATATAATTATTTTATTTTTCTTAACCATATAGAGAAGTTTTTCTATAATATTTATAAAAGTTTTTCTGATTAGACACCTAATTTAGTAAATAAAAAAACAACTGAAGGATTATAAAATAATTTTGCGAATAAGAATAGACTATAAATTAATTTTATATGGTTCGCCTAAAAAAAATATTATTAATGATTCATCTGTATTCCTTAAAAATATGGAGAGATCTGAATTCACTGAAAAAATTATTATTAGCTAAAATAGAAGGAAAAGATAGTTTCTAATTATCGAGAAAATAAGAACAATCTTTAAAATATGTCCCAAAACATAGGTAATATTGAGGCATCGAACATCAATTTAATTATTATTAGAGAAATAAAAATCTCTTTTATCAAGTACAAATCTTTTCTGGCTGATTTGTACTTGATAAAAGAGATTTTTTTGTTTCCTTTAATTGACGCTCGTTTTGGTTGAAATCAATCAACAAGTTCTAAAAAGGATCCTTATATTACAAGAAAAAAGTAGCACCCACTCTAAATGTATTAATATCGTTGGTGAAATTTGGAATCCACCCAGCGTTTACTTTAAACTTATTTGGTGTTACAATATAATTGTAGTTTAGTTCTGCTTGCCAATTGGTTTTTGCTAAAATAGTAACAATCGGGTTTATGAATAAAAAAGCTTTTTTAGAAAAACTAACACTCATATTGGTTTGAAAACTAACACCAGTTTGAGATTTTCCAGCATCAGGTGCTGTAATGTGAACCAATCCAACTCCTGGAAACATAGATATTTTAGGTGAAACTACATATCCTGCAACCACTCCGGCAGCAAGAGACCAAACATCGTTACCAAGTCCTTTTTTTAATGAACCTGTTGGAATGGTAATGTCTGCATAAGGAGCAATAGCTATTAAGCGCTTGGTAATATTTCTTTTAAGCGCATGAAAATAACGAACACGAGTATCTGAAAGTCCAAAACTTTCAGTAGCGTCGTTGTATAATAAGGGTACCTCCAATAATAGTAAATTATCAGGATTAAAAGCATACTGAAAATTTAATCGTGTGCCATAAGTATTAAACTTCTCACCACTATTAACCTCAGCCAATACATTAAATTGTGTATATAAATTGGTAGGCTTGGAAGGGTCTATTTCTTGTTTAGATTCTTGTGCATTTGTTGCCATCATTGAAATGACGGCAACAAAAAATAGTACTTTATATTTCATAGTTTTTTATGACTTTTTGTATATAGAAACTCCATCTTTTATCGTTTCTAAAACTATAATTTCTTTAATTTTTTCTTCGGCAACTTTTAGAGGGTTTTTATCTAAAATAACCATATCAGCTAACTTCCCTTCTTCTAAAGTTCCTTTTTTGTCCTCTTCAAAATGTTGGTAAGCAGACCAGATAGTAATGGCTTTTAGCGCTTCATAGGCCGTTAATTTTTCATCCTCTCCAATAAGCTTTCCAGATCTAGACTTACGCTCTACCGTAATACCAACCATACGCATTAAATTTGGCAATGCTACTGGAGCATCTGTATGAATAGTTAACTTTAATCCTTTGTTTAACGCAGTTCTAGTTGGGCTAATGTTATTCCCTAATTCCTCACCTATAATTTGCTTATGCCAGTCTCCCCAATAAAATGTATGCAATGGAAATAGAGATGCAATAATATCTAATTCTTTGTAAGAATCTAGTTGATCTTCTCTAACATATTGTCCGTGAATTAACACATTTCTTCGGTCTTTCTTTTCAAATTCATTGGTTACTGTTGTCAATGTACGAATCATTTGATCCATCGCTGCATCTCCGTTTGCATGGGTTTGAATTTGCCAATCATTTTTAAAACCTTTTCTGTATAAAGACTCTAAAACACTGTCTTGAGGTATCGCTGGATACCCTAAATACCCCTCTTTTGCACCATCAGGCGGCAATAAATAAGGTTGTGTTCTCCAAGCTGTTCTTCCTTGAGGAGAGCCATCTAATGTTAGTTTCATACCACCAATACGATATCTATTATCATATTTTTTTGAATTCCATTTTGTAAACATCAAGGTATCCACAAACATGTAATCGACAAAACTTACTACATCCAATTTAATTTTACCTTCTTCAGCCTTACTAGCCAAGAATGCATGGTTTTCTAACATAGCTCTTCCTTCTTGAGCAGTTGTATACCCATATGATAAAGCCATATTTTGTCCAGATTCGAAAAAAGTATCGGCAACCTCACTGCTTGACGGGGTTAATGCTTTTGCATAATTTGGTATTGCTGCCAATTCTTCTAAGACACCATTCGGTTCATTTCCATTTTCTCTTCTGATAAGTCCTCCTTCAGGATCTTTCGTATCTGCAGTAATACCAAGAAGCTCTAATCCTTTGGTATTAACCACTGCAAAATGTCCTGAAATATGAATAATCATAATAGGAAATTCTGTAGATACTTTATCAAGATCATGCTTTGTTGGAAAACGTTTGTCCTCAAGAACACTATCGTCAAAACCAGCTCCAAAAATCCAACCTGTTAAGGCTCTGTTTTCTGGAGTATTCCATTCTTTAAGTATGTCAATAAGAGCTATAATATTGTTAGCTCCTGCATCTGGTGGAGGTAAAATCTGAGCTCCAATTGCCTGAGACGAAAAGTTCGAAAAGTGAGCATGCGCATCTATAAATCCAGGTAATAATGTTTTCCCTTTAAGATCTTTGTACGTAGACTCTTCTCCTGCTTTTGCTTTTGCGTCTGTTAACGATCCAACGAATAAAATTTCTCCATTTTTTTCAACAAGAGCTTCTGCATATTGAGGAACATCACCCTGCATCGTTATAATATCTCCACCGCTATATATTGTAGAAAGATTTGCGATGTCTTTTTCTTGATTTTGCTTACAAGATGTTAGTAAGGTTGTTGCTAAAATTAAGCTAGTTAATAGTGTTTTTTTCATTTTTTAATCTTAAAAATTAGTACTAAAATTATTTTAAAAGGTAAATTAATATAATTGTATTAATTATTTCCTGAAAAAAATAGACCTTTAAAGTCAACGAATATAACATATTTTCTGTAGATAAATATTTTTTTGTTTGTGATTCCTCTTTTTTGAAGTTTGTATTCTATAGAATTCTATAAGGTTTATTCAAAGAAAATATTCGTAATTTTTTATGGTAGTATTCTACAAAAATCTATTATACCAAGAATCTTCAATAGGTACTTCCCAATGATTCTCTAAATCGGTTTTTGATGTAATTAAGTTATCAAAAATGATAGTTTTACCAGTAACTGCCCTATTTTTTAATAATTTTTTAAATTCTTTTAATTCCTTGTATTGCACAAACTCACCTTGTTTAAAACAGGCATTCATTTTATCTAAAAGCTGAACCTTATATGTTGTTTGGAGTTCTAAAATAAATGAGACCGAAGCATCAATATCTGCGTTTACTAATGGAGTCTTTTCATCGTCTGCAACTAAAATTAAAAAACGGTTGTATAAAAAACGATAAGAAGCTTTAAAATTCTCATCCTTTTTTTTCCAATTTTCAACAAATGCGTTGAGCTTTGCTTCTACCTCCTCAATTTCATTGGGATAAAATTTTCTATTGGAGGGATAAATCCAAACTTTTGATTCTTCTGGTAAGGTTTCGAAATCTACTAACATTGTTATTTTTTGCTACTACAAATATAGACAAAAGAAAAACCGCTTTGCCTTTAAAAAACTCAAAACAGTCTTTTGTTTAACTTTAATTAAAAAGAAAGCTATTGTAAGAATTCTACAAAATCGTCTTGTACACTTCTCCCTTTATTCTTGTTATACCAAACTTGTAAAGCTTTCTTAAACTCAGGATCTAAACTTCCGTTTGCAGCTTTATAATCTGCAACCATTTTTGTTGCAACAGAAGGTCTTGGACCCCAAGAATTTAACACATTATTATCTTTGTCTAATGCTACTAATTTAGGAATTGACCTTCCGCCATTTGTTAGAAACTGATCCATCAACTCTAAATGTTCATCACGTAAAACTATTTTAAAGTTAATGTTTGCATTCTCATTTGCAATCTTATTAATGACGGGCATTGTTTGAGCCGCATCTCCACACCAGCTTTCTGTTAAAAGCAACCAAGTTTGCGGTTTGTTTAATGCTTTTGTTTTAGAAATTATTTCCTCAGATAGTTGTATGGTTTTATCTAAACGCTTCATGCGTTTATCATTTAACACACTATAGTTTAAAAGTGCATCCGATTGGTTGGGACCTGTAGATTTCCCTTCGGAAATCAAACTGCTAACTAATTCTTTGTATTCTAAATAAGAAATTGCTTTTTCTAATCCTTTTTCTAAAGGTTTTTTCATCTGTATAATCTATAAATTCAAAACTTTAGACGTTCAAAAACAAAAAACTTACACACATTATAACATAGTACCAATCTAAGCTTTCAAATTTTTAAAAATATCTGCAGTCATCGACTGTAAATCAAATTTATGTTGCCAATTCCAATCTTTTCTTGCCGAAGAGTCGTCAATAGATTGTGGCCAAGTGTCTGCAATCTGTTGTCTATAATCTGGTTGATAAGTGATTTTAAAATCTGAAATATAATTTTTAAGTTCTAATGAAATTTCTTGAGGTGTAAAATCCATTGCAGATAAATTATAAGAAGTCCTAATCTTAATATCTTCTGGTTTTGCTTGCATAATTTGAATTGTTGCGTCTATAGCATCATTCATATACATCATTGGCAAACGAGTTTTTTCCGATAAAAAGCAATTGTAATTCCCTTTCTCTATAGCTTTAAAAAAAATATCTACAGCATAATCTGTTGTACCACCTCCTGGTTTTGTTTTCCAAGAAATAATTCCTGGATACCGTAAACTTCTTACATCTACACCATATTTATCATGGTAATACTTACACCAAAACTCACCTGACACTTTACTAATTCCGTAAACTGTAGAGGGCTCCATTAAGGTTTTTTGAGGCGTATTTTGTTTTGGTGTTGTTGGACCAAAAACAGCAATAGAGCTTGGCCAGTATATTTGTTTTATGTGTTTTTCCTTTGCTAAATCTAAAACACCTAACAAAGATTTCATATTTAAATTCCACCCTTTTTCTGGAGCTTTTTCTGCAGTAGCAGATAACATGGCAGCCAATAAATAGACTTGAGTGACCTTGTATTTTTTTACCACCTTTAAAATAGTTTCTTTATCGGTAGCATCTATAATTTCAAAAGGACCAGCTTTCATCATAAAAAGATCTCCTTCCCTTATATCAGAAGCTATAACATTTTCGCTTCCATTAATCATTCTTAACTTTTCAGTTAATTCAGTACCTATCTGTCCGCAAGCTCCTAGGATTAAAATGACATCACTCATGTTTAAAAAATTGAATATTTAATGAAATCAAAGGTACTTAATTTTCATATTCATAAAATAGATTCTTTAAAATTAATATTCAATAAAAAACATCTTTTAAGAACCTTTATGTTAATGTTTCTTAAAAAAAAGATTTTTTTTTAAGAATTATGTATTTTTACTTTTTAAAAATTTCAAGTGAGAAACACCTTTTACATACTACTATTAATATTTTTTTCGTGTGGAGATAAAACACTTGAAAAGACAGAAAAAACAGAAAGAAAACCGCTTTTAAGTATTGTAAATGAGCACTCTAAAATAAGTGATATTCAAATCTCCTCGAAACTAAAGAAATAGAGAATTGGGAAGAGCTAAATTCATTAAACTTATTTTTATCAAAATTTAAGAAATCGTCTCCCAATGAAGCTTTGAGTAATGCATTGGAACTAAAAGAGCTTGTAAAAAATTTAAAAGACAGTGTAATTCCCGAAAAATTTAATATTCCTTCCTTTAATGCACGAGTAAATATTCTTCACAATGAAGCGTTAAGGCTAACAGATTTAACCTATATCCCTTCTATAAAAGCAGCAGAAGTTAATGCCCAAGTAGAAAAAGTGCTGAGCTCTTTTTCTTCTTTAAAAGGAAAAATAAATACGATTATCACTCAAAAAAAGTTTGAAAATGCCATCGATGTTGACATCAATTTTATTGGAATAGACTCCACTAAAATTGATGATATTTCCAAAAAATCTATACAAACCATTAATAAACAAAAAAAGCCTAAAAGGCTTGAAAATGTGATAGACGTTAATACGAATTTTATAGGAATAGATTCAGCTAAGCTTAATAATATTTCAAAAAAATCAAAAAAAAATAGTAAGAAAAAAAAGAACATTCGTAAAATGCCAATAAAAAAACAATGAAAAAAAGTATCCTTTTTACTTCTATCCTATTTATTTTTGCCACCTGCAATAGATCTTCAAAAGACATTCGTACAGAAAAAACTAATACGATAAAAATAGAGGTCAATTCAATTTTAACCGATTGGCATACAGCTGCCTCACAAGCTAACTTTGATGGTTATTTTGGAAAAATGGATAGTATTTCTGTTTTTATTGGAACAGATGCTTCAGAGAATTGGTCTAAAGAAAAATTTAAATCTTTTAGCAAACCTTATTTTGACAAAGGAAAGGCGTGGGATTTTAAAACATTAGAAAGGAATATCTATGTTAATAAATCTAAAAATTTTGTTTGGTTTGATGAACTATTAACTACTTGGATGGGAACTTGCAGAGGTTCTGGCGTTCTAGAGAGAAAAAATAATACTTGGAAAATTAAACATTATGTTTTGTCAGTTTCCGTTCCAAATGACGACATAGAAGATATAATTGCTATAAAAAAAGTGAACGATTCTTTATTTTTACAAAAAATGACTCAACAATCAACCTTATGAAAAAACTAATAACCCTAACAATTCTTTTTAGTGCTTTATGTACCTTCTCCCAAAGTGTTCAAAACCTTGCTCCTTGGATGCAAAGTCAAGAATTAAAAAATAAATCAAAGGTTACTTTAGAAGAAATCTCTAAATCTGCTGAAAACTATTTCAAAACAATAGATCGCTACAAAAAAGGTAGTGGTTTAAAACCATTTGAAAGGTGGAAATACCAATGGAGCTTCTACACCAAAGAAGACGGAACAATAGCTCCAGCATCAGACCTATGGAAATCTTGGGAACAAAAAAATAAAATGAATGAAAATCAAGCCAAAGCAGATGTAAGTAATTGGTCTGCTTTAGGTCCATTTCAAAGTTCTAATACATATTCTTCTCCTAGCAAAAAATCCTCTGGACAAGGAAGAGTTAATGTAATTGCTGTAGATCCAAGCAATTCCAATACATATTATATTGGAGCTCCGGCAGGCGGTATTTGGAAATCTGTAGATGCTGGTGTAAACTGGCAACCGTTAACAGACTACCTCCCTCAAATTGGAGTCTCAGGAATCGCAATACATCCTACAAATTCAGATATCATATACATCGCTACTGGTGATGATGATGCTGGAGATTCTTATTCAGTTGGGGTATGGAAAACTCTAGATGGTGGTTTAACGTGGGCTGCAACAGGTGCTATGACTGGAAACCCTGACTCTATGAATGAAATCTATATTGATACAAACAATCCTGATACAGTTTTGGTAGCAACAAACAGCGGAGTTCATAAAACTACAGATGGTGGAGTTAGTTGGACTAGAAAATTAACAGGTAATATTATAGACTTAAAAGTAAAACCGAATGACTTTTCTACATGGTATGCAGTAACTTCAAATACCTTTTATAGGTCTACAGATGCAGGTGAAAGCTTTTCCACTGTAGAATTACCAGGATTAAGTAATTCTGGGAGACTTACGATGGATGTAACAATTGCTGATGATAGCTATGTGTATATCGTTAGTTCAAGGAATCCCTCAGGAAATTATGCTTTTAACGGAATCTATAAATCTACAGATAGTGGTGCCTCTTTTACCAAAACTGCAGAAACAAGCGATATTTTTGGAACTACCCAAGCTTGGTATGACTTATCTTTAACGGTATCTTCTGTTGATGTAGACATTATTTATGTTGGTGTATTAGATATTTGGAAATCTACGGATGGAGGAGAAGATTTCACAAAATTAACAACCTGGTTTCAGCCAGACACACCCTCTTTTACTCATGCCGATATTCATTTTTTAAGATTTATTGATGGTAAATTTTTTGCAGGAACAGATGGTGGAATATATGTATCTACCAATGAAGGAGTTAATTTTACAGATTTAACTGAAAGACTATCTATTAGTCAATTTTATAAAATTTCTGCTTCTGTACAAAATTCGTCAGTTATGGCGGGTGGGTTACAAGATAATGGTGGGTTTGCCTTCAATGGAACAAGCTGGACAAATTATCATGGTGGTGATGGTATGGAAGGAACAGTAAGTCCAATTAACGAAAATGTTCATTATGGCTTTACTCAATATGGAGGTTCTTTAACAAGAACAAGCAATAAAGGAGCTAGTAGAGACCTCAGTCTTGGAGCCCCTAATGCAGAAACAGGTTCAAACGATAGTGGAGGAGAATGGGTAACACCAATGGCACTTAATAATGCTGGAGAAGTATATGCTGGTTTTAAAGAGTTGTATAAATTAGAAGGTAGTTCTTGGACAAAATTATCTAGTGAAAACTTCAGTGACGATTTGGATCACATAGAAATTGATCCAAATAATAACAATAACATTTATGTCTCTCAATCAAACAGATTATATAAAAGCACAAATGAAGGAGTTTCTTTTAGTCAACTTTCTTTTTCTCACGGAACGATAAATGCTATAGAAATAAGTAATTTAGATTCTAATATAGCTTGGATTGCGGTAAGCTCGGGAGTTTATAAAACAACGAATCTTAACACAAGTACTCCTACTTTTGTTAATTTAACAAGTAATTTACCTTCAGAAAACAAACTTACTATTAAGCATCATCTAAGAAGTGGAAACAATACTATTTATTTAGGAACCACCTTAGGTGTTTATTCTTATAACGACACCTCTAATACTTGGGAGGTTTTTGATAATAATCTTCCAAATGTTGCTGTTAGAGATCTCGAAATTAATGAAAAAGATTCAAAACTATATGCAGGCACTTATGGTAGAGGTGTATTTATTACTAACATCCCTAGAATTTTACCACCGGTAGACGTTAGTTTAGTTTCTATCAACTCTCCTAATGGAATAACTTGTAGTGATTCTGATATTTCCCCAGTATTAAATGTAAAAAATGAAGGAGCAAACCCTCTTACATCTGTTACAATAAATTACACACTGGATGCTGGAACTAGTGATTCTTATACTTGGAATGGCACTTTAAATTCTGATGAAAATATTGATATAACCATTCCTGAAATTAGTGTGCCTATAGGTAGCCATATTTTGAATTTTGAAATAGAAGATACAAATGATGCCTACACTGCTAACAATAGTGCATCTTCTGCTTTTGTTAGAAATAATATAAACAATGCACCCACAACAGTTAATTCTTTTGAAAATAGTGGAGATGAATTTGTTGTCGAATCAAATGGAGGTGACGTTTGGGAAATAGCCACACCAAACAAATCTCTACTTAATAGTGCCGGCACTGGAACTAAAGCTTATGTTCTTAATGCTACTGGAAATTACCCAAATAACACTACCGGTTATTTATATTCTAAATGCTATGATTTAACTACAATTACAACACCCGTTTTAAGTTTTAAAATGGCATTTGACATAGAGACTAATTGGGACTATTTAAATGTAGAATACACAACTGATGCCGGACAAAATTGGATTATTTTAGGATCTGCTTCCGATGCAAACTGGTATAATAATTCAAGTACTAATAATGGTTTACCAGGGAAGCAGTGGTCTGGAAATGGTGGATTATCAAATCCTTTAGGTGGTACAAATGCGACCATACATGATTATAGTAATGATTTAGCTTCACTATCTTCAGAATCAAACGTTATTTTTAGATTTGTTTTTAAATCTGATGACGCAGTAGCCAAACAAGGTGTAGTTATAGATGACTTTGTTATAAACGGAACGCTATCTTTAAACAATGAAGAGTTACAGAATAGCTTTTTAGTGTATCCAAATCCTTCAGAAGGTCTATTTAATTTATCTTGGTCTGCAGAGGGTTCTACCTCAATTTCTGTTTATAATTATTTAGGAAAAACAATACTTGAACAAAAAAATATTAAAACCAAATCTTATCAAGTCCGTCTAGAAAATCAAAGTAAGGGATTGTACTTTATAAAAATAAATATTGATGGCAAACAAGCCACTAAAAAAATAATTTTGAAATAACTATTTTACAGTAATTATAAATTAAAAAGTCTTCATTTTATGAAGACTTTTTAATTTACAACCTCATTAACAGTTTTAAAAATCAACTCATTTTCAAAACCTTTACGCATTAAAAAATCAACTAGTTTTTTCTTCCTTTTATATATATTAGGTTCAGAAATGACATTATTTCTGTTTTCTGTAATGCTATAAATAGTTTTTACATACTCTTCTTCTTCAATTTCTTTTAACGCTGTTTTTATATTATAAGCAGAAATATCTCTAAATTTTAATTCTCTAACAATACGTTGTTTTCCCCAGTTTTTTATTCTGAATTTGCCTCTTGCAAAGCTTTTTGCAAAACGTTCTTCATTAAGAAAATTATCTTGCATAAGGCTTAGTAAAATCATTTCTTTAGCTTCAGGAATTAAGTTGTATTCCTTCATTTTTTTTTCCACTTCCTTATGACAGCGATCTTGATACACACAATAATTTTCTATTTTATGTTTAATTTGTTCCACCGTAAAAGACTTCTTTTGAAACATATTTTTTTATGCAAAATACTTATTTATTTATAAAATTTCTTGTGCAATATTATATAAATCAATTAAATATATTATTTTTACTGAGAATTTTATCCCCTAAAAATGTTTAAAAAACTATCCCTAATAGTTCTTTTGGCTATTGCATCTAATTCTTATTCTCAAATACCTCCTTATTATAATGATGTAGATCTTACTTTATCAGGCGCAGCACTAAAAAATGAATTAGCCACAAAAATAATTAATACACACATAACTTTTCTTCCTTATGGTTGGCCAGTGATCCAACAAACAGATTTAGACCCTAATAATAATACTAATGTCCTTTTAATTTATGGCTCTAGTGATACAGATGGGAATTATGTCACAGACAGAACAAGAAATTTAAATAGTAACGGTGGTACACCTGGTTCAGACTGGAACAGGGAACATACGTATCCAAAATCTCTAGGAAATCCCAATTTAGGAACTTCTGGTCCAGGTGCAGACATACATCATTTAAGAGCTTCAGATGTTACCATGAATAACAATAGAGGAAACTTAAAGTTTAACTCTGGAACAGGGGTCGCGGATTTCTCTGGTGCTGGATGGTATCCTGGAGATGAATGGAAAGGAGATGTTGCAAGAATGATGATGTACATGTATTTAAGATACGGATCAAGATGTTTACCATCTGGAGTTGCCATTGGTACGGCAAACTCTATAGATTCTAATATGATAGATTTATTATTAAATTGGAATGCAGAAGATCCTGTTTCGCAATATGAAACCAACAGAAATAATATTTTAGAAACCGAACAAGGAAATAGAAATCCGTTTATAGATAATCCTGCTTTTGCCACAGAAATTTGGGAAGGTACTCAAGCGGAAGATTTATTTTCTGGAGAATCCACTGAAAAAGAAATTAATATACAGGGAAATTCTGTTTCTATTGCAGATGGTTCTGTAACAACAAATACTAACAATAATACAAGTTTTGGTTCTATAGATACTGCTTCCGGCACAATAATAAAAACGTTTACTATTCAGAATACTGGAGGTACAACACTAACATTGAGTGGGAATCCCACTATTTCAACAGGAAATGTAGCGGATTACTCAGTAACTGCAAATCCAGGAATTCTATCGTTACCCTCCGGGAGTTCTACGACCTTTCAAATAACATTTAATCCAAGTTCAGACGGAATTAAAACTACAACTGTTACCGTTTTAAGTGATGATGCAGATGAAGGAACTTATACTTTTATTATTAGTGGTGTAGGTACTGAATCTGGAGGTACTGGAAGCGGAGGTATATGTGGTTCGGAAACATTTACAAACTCGAATGCACCCTCAGGTGGTTATGGAAATGGAAGCTTTATTGGAGATAACAATATAACTTGGTCCTATATAGAAGCAAGGGATGATGAAGGGATATGAAGTCTCTGGGAAAGGTTTAATGTTGAGAAACACAACTAGTAGAATAACTTCTAATACTGTAACTGGCGGAATTGGTAATTTCACAATAAGCTTAAAAAAAGGATTTACAGGCGGAGGAAGTAGACAAGTAGCTCTGTATATAAATAATAATCTAGCAGGAACATCAATTGCGTGGGACAATACGATAACACAAACTTTTTCGGTCACTGGTATAAACCTTACAGGAGATGTAATCATTGAGATAAGAAATACAAGAGGTAAACAAGTTATAGTAGATGATATTTCTTGGACCTGTTATACTGCAACTCCTCCAGAAATTAATCTTGAAGGAAATGCAAATCCAATTCCAAATGGTTCAACTTCAACAAATACTATAAATAATACCGATTTTGGTTCAGCAGATACAGCTTCAAGTTCTATTGTAAAATCCTTTACTATTCAGAATTTAGGTGGAAACATACTAACATTAACAAGCAACCCTACAATTTCATCAGGCGAAGCTTCAGATTTTTCGTTAACAAGCAATCCGAATTTAACGATCGATCCTGGAGCAATAACAACCTTTTCTATTACTTTTAACCCGAGTGCTGACGGACTAAGAACAACTACTGTAACTATTTTAAGTGATGATGCTGATGAAGCAACCTATACTTTTAGCATTAGTGGAACAGGAACAACAGGAGCAAAAGCTTGTGCAACAATCAGCGGAGCAACATTGTTTCAACAAGATTTTGAAGCATCACCAGCTACCCCAGAATTAACATATACAAGTACAAATACATCCGTTTCTTCAGGTATAGGTCTATTTCCTTCTGATAATATGTTTTATGAGGGAACACAAGGAATAAAAAGTACTGGCACAGGAGGAATCGTTTTTGATGCCATAGATGTTTCTAGCTATTCAACCATTGATTTTACTTTTAAATTAGCTGCCTTCTCAACCACTTCAGGGAACGGAATGGAAGATACAGATTATATAAAGGTTTGGGTAAGCACAGACGGAGGTTCTACAGAATCTGAAGAATTAATAGTTACAGGATCACCTGATTATAATGCATATTGGTCATTTACTACAGGTACAAGTACTGCTTCAACAGTGTATTCTGGAGCCAACCCACAAACAACTTTTACACCTACAGGTTCTGGCGCAAGTACAGTAAACCCATATGGAACTGTAACAATTACCAATTTACCGAGCTCTTCAACCTTAAGAATTCGAATAGAAATAAAAAGGAATAATTCGAAGGAAATCTGGGTTATAGATGATGCAAAAATTACTGGAGATTCAGAGTCTATTACAACCTGGACAGGAAGTTGGTCTGCTGGCTCACCTTCAGATACTGTTAAAGTTATTTTAGAAAGCGATTACGATATGACTACTGAAGCTAGTTTAGAAACTTGTGAATGTGAGGTAAAACCGGGCAATACACTTACCATTTCTGGAGACAAATATTTAAAGGTTGAAAATAATATTATTAATAACGGAAGTATTATAATTGAAGATTCTGGAAACTTATTGCAAGTATCAGATCTGTCTAATATCTCTGGTACAGGCTCATATACTGTAAAAAGAACTACACCTAGTGTAATATCAAGATATGTATATACATATTGGTCTTCACCATTAACATCCTCTGCGCTAAACGAAGTATCATCGGATGGAAATTTATATTATTCGTTTAATCCAAGTACCCAAAATTGGGTTAACGCAAATGCATCAACTAGTATGACTCCTGGATTAAGCTATGCAGTCCAAGGACCTAATGCAGGTGTAACTTACCCTGGTAGTTATACTGCAGAATTTACAGGTTCTAAATTTAACAATGGAGAGGTAGATGTACCATTAGCCTTAGGAGCCTCTGTAACAAATGGTGCTGATGATAATTGGAATTTGATTGGAAACCCTTATCCATCTGCAATTGACGCAAATATCCTTTTATCTACTAATTCAAATATTTGGGGAACTATTTATTTTTGGACGCATAATACAGACGCTAGTACTACCCAAAACTTTACACAAGACGATTACGTTTCTTGGAACGGAACAGGAGGCACAGCTGGGTGTAATGGGTGTATTGCTCCCAATGGAAATATTGCTTCAGGCCAAGGTTTTTTCGCACAAGCTATAACCCCTTCTACATTAACATTTTCTAATAATATGAGAATAGGAGTTAACAACGACAATTTTTATAGAACACCTGATTCTAAAGTGGAGGATAAAATATGGTTAAACTTATCTAGTAATAATTCATTTAAACAAATATTAATTGGCTTTTTAAAAAAAGCTACTGACGGTATCGATCGATTATACGATGGAGAAAAAATTGATGGAGGAACGAAAGCTAATTTTTATTCTTTAATTAACGACAAGCAATTCGTAATTCAAGGGAGAAGCACTCTTAAAAAGGGCTGAAGAAATTCCATTAGGGTTTAGCACAAACACTACAGGAGAATTTCATGATCAGTATAGATCACTTGGAAGGAGATTTAGAATCTTCTATAATTACTTTACAAGACAACCTTCTTAATATTGAACACGATTTAAAAAACTCTAATTATTTTTTTAAAACGATAGCGACTGGAACTTTTAATAGTCGTTTTAAGTTAATTATAAATAAAGGAGTTTTAAATACAGACTCCTTAGAAACTGGTTCTAAATTAATTATAAAAAATTCTTCAAATGGTCTTGTTTTAAAAACTTCAGACCAATCTTTAATTAAAAAAGTTTTGGTTTATGACATTCTTGGAAAAGAAATTTTGATCAAAGAAGCTTCCGCTTCTATTATAGAGCTAGAATCTGTATCCTTAAAATCAAATTCAATTTTAATACTTAAAATATTACTAGAAAGTGGCGAGCTAATTGTAAATAAGATCCTTAAAAATTAAGTATTTTTAGAGTCCAAAAAAAGGCTGAAACCGTTATAGTTCCAACCCTTTTCAAATTAACTTTTAATGTTTATCATCAATTCATGTGTCCTCACTATAAGCAAGCTTTGCTTTTTCTAATTGATGGGGTAACTTCCCTTTAATTCTCATTTTAAGTTTTGTAACTAAAAAGAATAAAATTGGAACTATAATTAGCGTTAAAAACGTTGCAATTAACAAACCATAAATTACAGTTTTAGCCAAAGGTCCCCAAAAAATAACATTATCTCCTCCCATATAAATATTAGCATCAAACTCGCTAAAAAGAGTGAAAAAATTAATATTTAAACCAATTGCTAAAGGAATTAATCCTAAAATGGTAGTAATTGCTGTTAGTAAAACAGGTCTTAAACGTGCTTTCCCTGCTTTAACGACTGTTTCATACAAACTCTCTAATGGCAAATAATCTT
>CAXYCO010000025.1:0-58242 GCA_964275545.1 uncultured Polaribacter sp. | reverse complement strand
TAATTGCTATATTTGTTACCCTTATTAATGCTGTTTTGAATGATTTCTAGAAGTACTATAGACCAAGTTTTTGAATCTGCAAGAGTAGAAGAGGTAATTGGTGAATTTGTTCAGCTAAAAAAAGCAGGTAGTAACTTTAAAGGATTAAGTCCTTTTGTAGATGAAAAATCACCCTCTTTTATGGTGTCTCCAGTAAAACAAATTTGGAAAGATTTCTCTACAGGAAAAGGAGGTAATGCGATTTCTTTTTTAATGGAACATGAGCATTATTCCTATCCTGAAGCCATAAAATGGTTGGCAAAAAAATACAATATAGAAATTGAGGAAACAGAGCAAACAGACGAGCAAAAAGCTCAGATGAGTGAGAGAGAAAGTATGTTTTTGGTTTCTCATTTTGCCAAAGATTATTTTCATCATTTAATGCTGAATACAATCAAAGGAAAAGCAATTGGATTATCCTACTTCAAAGAACGTGGTTTTGAAGACACAATTATTGAAAAGTTTGATTTAGGCTATTGTATAGATGAATGGGATAACTTTACAAAAGCTGCTCTAGCAAAAGGATATGATTTAAAGTATTTAGCTTCTACGGGATTAACAATTGTAAAGGAAAGTAAACAATTCGACCGTTTTAAAGGTCGCGTTATATTTCCAATACATTCCATGTCTGGAAGAATTCTCGGTTTTGGAGGACGCATCTTAACTGCTGATAAAAAAGCAGCAAAATATCTAAATTCTCCAGAAAGTGATATCTACCATAAGAGTAAAATTTTATATGGACTATTTCAAGCTAAAAAAGAGATTGCAAAAAAGGATAATTGTTTTTTAGTAGAAGGATATACAGATGTTATTTCATTTCATCAATCTGGTGTAGAAAATGTAGTAGCCTCTTCAGGAACTGCACTATCCTCAGATCAAATAAGATTAGTAAATAGACTCACAAAAAACATTACTGTTCTTTTTGATGGAGATGCAGCTGGAATTAGAGCTTCTATTCGTGGAATAGATATAATCCTTGAACAAGGAATGAATGTTAAAGTTGTTCAGTTTCCAGATGGTGAAGATCCAGATAGTTTTGCGAAATCTCATTCAGATTCAGAACTAAAAGAGTATTTAAATGATTCTGCACAAGATTTTATTAGTTTTAAAGCATCACTTTTATTAAAAGATTCTAAAAATGATCCTGTTAAAAAAGCGGGAGTTATTAGAGATATTGTAACGAGCATTTCTAAAATTCCAGACGGTATTCAACGTGAGGTGTATGTGCAAGAATGCGCTAGAATTATGGATATTTCTGAGCGCGTTTTGTTTAGTGAATTGGCACAGATTTTAAAAAAGGAATCTAGTAAACCAATAAAGAATAAGCAACTTCAAGATCCAAATCAACCTCCATCAGAATATTATCAGGAGCAAGAACAAGCTTCAATGGATGTTGTTAAAGGTGGGGCAGTTTCTTCTTTAAAAATTGATCAATTATCCATATTAGAAAAAGAAATTATAAAAATTTTATTGCTTTATGGTAATGAAGAAGTAGATTTCATTGAAGAAACAACAATTTTAGATGACGATGGGAAGGAGTCAATTTCATCTAGAAAATATCAAAACTTAGTTTCTTCAGAGATATATTTACATCTGCAAGACGATGAAATAGAGTTCTCAAATGATATTTTTCAAGAAATATATAATGAAATGATTCATCAACTAAATCAATCTCAAAAATTGATTACAGATGCATTTATAAATCATCAAAATTCAAATATTTCAAATACAGTTACTTCTATTTTAATGGATGAAGAAAAACATTTATTAAGTAATTGGGAAAGTAAAAACATAGAAGTTAAATCCTCTCTAGAAGTTTTAAGGAAGTCGGTTAATGATGCTGTGTTTAATCTTCGTAGAATCTTAATTGGTAAAAAGATTGAAGATTTGATAAAAGAATCCATTTCTAAAAATTCAAATACAGTGAATCTTGACCTTATAAAAAGCTACACAGGGTTGAAAATGAGGTTGTTTTCTAAGTTAAATAGAGTTGTATAAAGTCATTAAATTATAAAACAGGTATTTCCCCTTATTAGTGTTTTTGTCAATTTTAATGGTTTTTTTGTATATTGCGATTGCTATAAAGAAAAACAATGAAAAAACTATCACAAATTTTAAAAATTTTCCAACTTTTTATTTTATTACCATTTGAAATTACTAAAGGTTCAAAGAAAAAAGCATATATAAAAATTAAAAAAACGATGATAGCAGCTAATCTATTGTAAGTTTTTAGGAATCTTACATACTGGTATAGGATTCATCTTGTGCTGATTAATTCTATTTAATCTAGTATAAATTTTAAATACTTTTTTTTCTCTTTCAGAAAAATCATTTTCTACTTTACCTTTATCTTGAACATTCATAGCCCATTCCAATTCGTCATATGAAGCACCTATTTGATCTTCATCAGTTCTACTATCACCAAATAAACCATCTGTAGGCGCTGCTTTCTGAATTGCTAAAGGAACCTCTAAAAATTCAGAAAGTTGATATACTTCAGATTTCATTAAATCTGCAATAGGACTTAAATCTACTCCGCCATCACCATATTTAGTGTAAAACCCCACGCCAAAATCTTCTACTTTGTTTCCTGTTCCGGCGACTAAAAAACCATGCAAACCAGCAAAATAGTATAAAGAAGTCATTCGTATTCTAGCTCTTGTGTTGGCAAGTGATAAATTTACTTTAGAGGATGTTTTTATATTTGGAACTGCATTTTTAAAGCCTTCAAAAACAGAGGTTAGGTCCACTCTAACCTCAGAAACATTATTAAATTTTTTTTTAAGTTGTGCAATGTGTTCTTCTGCTCTTGTAACTTGACTTTGAGCTTGGTGTATTGGCATTTCTACACATAATGTTGGTAAACCGGTTTTTGCACATAAAGTTGATGTTACCGCAGAATCAATTCCTCCAGAAACACCTATAACAAATCCATTAACTTTTGCATTTTCTGCATAAGACTTTAACCAATTTACAATATGTTTAGATACTTTTTCTGCGTCCATAGATAAACTATTTTAGTATTTTTGTCGTTTCTTTATAGTAGTACTAATATACAAAGTTTATGAGAGTCTTTTTAACAATCATTATAGTTTTCATTACTTTTTTATCATGTGAAAATAAAGACATTAAAACACCAGATATATCTAAAACAAAGATTAATTTTTCTTCAAATAGGTTTGATGTAGATTTTTATAATGCCTCATCAAAAACATTACCTGATTTAAAAGAACAATACCCTTTCTTATTTCCAAAAAAAATTAGTGATAGCATTTGGATTTCTAAAATGAACAATATAGATGAACAAGAACTATTCTCAGAAACACAGAAAATTTATAAAGATTTCTCATCTATAGAAAAGGAACTAACAGCTCTTTTTAAACATATAAAGTATTACAACCCTAGGTTTAAATCGCCAGATATAATAACGATGCTTACAAATATAGATTATGAGAATAGAATTACATATGTAGATAGTTTGTTATTGATTTCTCTAGATGCTTACCTTGGAGAAAATCATGAATTTTATGCTGATTATCCAAAGTATATCAAAGAAAACAACACCAAAAAACATATTATTGTAGATGTTGCCAATGCTATTATAAGCAAACAAATTCCACAAACTATAGATAGAACTTTTCTAGCCAAAATATTACATGAGGGAAAGAAATTATATCTTTTAGATATTTATTTGCCGAGAACATTCGATGAAGAAAAGTTAGGATATTCTAAACAAAAATTAGATTGGGCAATTTATAATGAGGAGAAGATATGGATGTATTTTATTCAAAATAAATTATTGTACAGCACTGATAGTAATTTAAGCAGGCGGTTTTTATATAATGCTCCATTTTCTAAATTTTATTTAGAACAAGATAAATTATCGCCAGGAAAAATTGGCTCTTGGATTGGGTGGAAAATAGTTGCTTCTTATATGAAATATAATGATGTATCTTTGCAGCATTTAAAAAAAATAGGACCAGAAGACTTATTAAATAAATCAAAATATAAACCAAAAAATAATGGCAATTAAACATACATCAGATATTAAATTTAAAGTTGGTTTAGATGATAATAAAGTTCCTGAAGAAATTTCCTGGACAGCCAAAGATGGTGGTATCGATAATGAAGAGTCAAAAGCAATAATGATTTCTGTTTGGGATCACAAAAAGAAAGATACGCTTCGTATGGATTTATGGACAAAAGACATGCCTGTAGATGAAATGAAGCAATTTTTTCATCAAACACTTGTATCTATGTCAGACTCTTTCGAACGTGCTACTGATGACCTTAAAATGAGTGCTACGATGAGAGATTTTTGTGAGTATTTTGCGGAAAAGCTGGAGCTAAAAAAATAGTTTTTATTTTTTTAATTTAAAACAGAAGCTAATTTCTTTTAATCAAGTGATCCTATTGGTTTAATTTCTACTCTTCTATTTAATTGTCTTCCTCCAGGATTCTGATTAGAAAATTTAGGTCTTGTTTCTCCATACCCTTTAGATTTAAGTCTTTCTCCAATAATACCTTGTCTAATCATATATTTTCTAACAGCATTAGCCCTTCTTTGAGATAAGTATAAGTTATATCTATCACTATTTCTGTCATCTGTATGGCCTTCAATAAGGAATTTAATATTAGGCACTTGTTCCATTAATCTTATAATTTCTCCTAAAGTTGAAAAGGAGATGTTTTTTATCTTATCACTGTTGGTGTCAAAGTAAATGTTAGCAGCAAGTAAGCCTATTTGTTGGTTAATATTGCTAGGTTTTTCATCCTCTGATTTAGGACATCCTTTATTTTCAATTGTACCAATTACATTAGGGCATAAATCTTTTCCATCCATAATACCATCTCCATCAGAATCAATATTTAAAGGGCACCCTTCGTTTGAAATAGGACCATACTCTAATGGACACTTATCCATATAATCTGATAAACCATCTTTATCTGAATCTACAGCCTTGCCATTTCCGTATACCATAACTCCTGCAGGCGTATTAGGTTCAATATCTAACTGGTCCATAACTCCATCCTGATCAGTATCTATAATTTTAAATTCTTCAGTATTATTATCCTGATCACCCCAAATAGCAAATATTTTTTTCTTCCCTATTTTTACAGTAATACCTAAACTAGAAACAAAAAAAGTTTCCCAATCTTGTTTATTGGAAATAGCAGCATCTAAATGATCTTCATAATTAAAATACATACCAGTCCTAAATTCTAAATCTACACGCTTACTAATCCTTCTTTTTAAACCAAATTGAGCAGATAAATAAATTGAACTTGCTTCAGTTTTATTATTTCTTGCAGGATTAAATCCAAAATCGACTATCGGAACATTTACACCATCTACAAGTTCGAATAGCGCAGAGTTGTATTGATGATATCCGACACCAAAATAACCAGCTGCATTCCATTTAGATGAATTTATTTGATATAAGTTTGTAAAACTGAAGATTAAATTTATTTCAGCTCCATACGCTCTTCCTTTAAAATTTAAGTTGTCTTGGTTTATAACATTATTTGCATATAAAACAAAATAATTTGGCGTATTAGAAAAGTATTGTGCGCCTCCAGAAATTTCATTATAAGTTATTTTAAACTCTAGCCCTAATAAAGGATTAAACATCTTATTTACAAATACAAAACCACCAAAGTTAAGGTAATTTGTGTCATCACCAGTGCCAATTGAGCGCAAGTCTCCGTGCATAATAAAATTACTAATACCTGCACCAAATGCCCAACTATTACTATTTTCTAATTCAATATTATTTCCGTAAGTTATTTCATCTGTAGTAAATTGCCCAAATATAGCATTGGCAAACATGAAATTTAAAAATATAAATAAATAAATTCTCCTCATCTGATTTTAAAATATAACTTTTTTAGCACTATGGGGGGAGTATTCATTACTACAAAAGTATAATTTTTTTTTTAAAAATTCTTTATTTTATTAATAATGTATTTGTAGTCCTTTTTATTGCCAACAAAATCAACATCTGATATATCAATTATTATAGAATTTAAGCTTTTTTCTGTTTTTATAAAGTTAGAATATCCATCATGAATTTTTTGTAAATATTCTGGTTGAATATTTTGTTCATACGCTCGTCCACGTTTTTTAATATTGTCTAATAATCTGTTTTTGTTTTGATACAAATACACATATAAATCTGGTTTTGCAATTTCTTTGTACATGAAGTTAAATATTTTTCTGTACAATACATATTCTTCTTTTTTAAGTGTTACTTGCGCAAAAATTAAAGATTTAAAGATGTAGTAATCAGAAACTATAAAGTTTTTGAACAGATTAAATTGAGCTAAATCATCACTTAGTTGTTGGTACCGGTCAGCTAAAAAGCTCATTTCTAAAGGGAAAGCATACCGCTCTTGGTTTTTATAAAATTTGGGCAAAAAAGAATTGTCTGCAAAACGTTCAAAAACTTTTTTGGCGTTAAACTCATCAGAAATCATCTTTGCTAAAGATGTTTTTCCTGCACCAATATTTCCTTCAATTGCGATGTAGTTGTATTTTTCTGAAATCGAAATTGGTCTGACTAAATCAATATCAATCTTGATTATTTTGGATGAGTCATTACAATTGAGTAGACAAATATTAAGCTGTTTTTTTTCAATTGGATGTATATAGTTTCCTGCAATTTCAACCAATGGAACCATTACAAACTTTCGTTCTAACATTTTAGAATGTGGAACTATTACTATTTTAGAAAAGATGATTTCATCATCAAATAGTATAATATCAAGGTCAATAATTCTATTTGAATACTGTTTGTTTTCTGTACGAATTCTTCCTATTTTTTTCTCAAGATTTAGTAGTGTTAACATTAGAGTCTGTGGCGGAAGATATGTAGATATTTTTACAATAGCGTTTAAAAACTCATCTCCATCAAAACCGAGAGCATCTGTTTTATAAATTGAAGATATTTTTTGGATATCACCAACTTCATCAGCAATTAAATCAATTGCATTTTGTAAGTTTTCAAATTTATTCCCTTGATTTGTACCCAAAGATACATATGTAATGTGCTGTGTTTTCATAAAAGAGTTACAAAGAAAATGAAAGCATTTATATAATTGGGATCTAAACCAAAAAAATCACCAAAATAAATTGGTGATTTTTTAGATATCAATTAAAAAGATGATTATTCTTCTTTTCTTGGTTCTCTTGGTTTTCTATCGTCACGTCTGTTATCACGTCCACGATTATCTCTACCTCTATTATCTCGTCCACCAGAACGTTTATCATCTCTTGGTGGTCTTGCTACATAACCTTCAGGTTTTGGTAACAATGCTTTGCGTGAAACTTTTTCTTTACGAGTTCTTGGGTCTAAGCCAAAGTATTTTACATCTAAAATATCTCCCATTTTTACAACATCAGAAACATTATCTGTACGTTCCCAAGCCAATTCAGATACGTGTAATAAAACTTCGTTTCCTGGAGCTTCAATATATTCTACAACCGCACCGAAATCTAACATTTTAATTACTTTAACCTCATAAGCTTCACCAACTTTTGGTTTGAAAAGCATAGATTCAATTCGAGTAATTACTTGTTCTATACCTGCTGGATCTGTTCCTAAAATTTCGATAATTCCTTCTTCTGTTACAGCGTCTTCAGTAATTACAATGGTAGTTCCTGTTTCTTTCTGTAATTCTTGAATATGCTTTCCTCCTGGTCCAATAAATGCACCAATCATATCATTAGGAATTCTTCTGTTAATCATTTTAGGAGCATGTTCTTTCACTTCTTCATTCGCAGTAGAAATAGTATCAGTTATTTTTCCTAAAATGTGTAAACGACCATCACGAGCTTGTTTTAGTGCATTTACTAAAATCTCATAACTTAATCCTTTTACTTTAATATCCATTTGACAAGCAGTAATACCTTCTGAAGTACCCGTTACTTTAAAATCCATATCTCCTAAGTGATCTTCATCACCTAAAATATCAGATAATACAGCGTACTTTCCAGATTCTGCATCAGAAATTAACCCCATTGCAATACCAGAAACGGGTCTTGTCATCTGAACACCTGCGTCCATCAATGCCATCGTTCCAGCACAAACTGTAGCCATAGAAGAAGAACCATTCGATTCTAAAACTTCAGAAACTACTCTTACTGTATAAGGGCAACTATCAGGAATCATTCCTTTTAAACCACGTTGTGCTAAATTACCATGGCCTACTTCTCTACGAGATGTTCCACGAATTGGTCTAGCTTCACCTGTACAGAAAGGAGGGAAGTTATAATGTAAATAGAAATTTTCTTCACCTTCGTACGATGGCATGTCTATTTTATTTGCATCTCTTGATGTTCCTAAAGTAACGGTTGCTAAAGCTTGCGTTTCTCCACGAGTAAAGATAGATGAACCGTGCACGGATGGTAAATAATCAACTTCAGACCAAATTGGTCTAATTTCATCTGTCTTACGTCCGTCTAGACGTAAACCTACATTTAAGGTTAAATCTCTAATCGCAGCTTTTTCTGCTTTGCGATAATAATCAGAGACCAAACCACCATAGTCTGCTAATTCTTCTTCTGAAAAAGTAGCTTTAATGTCTTCTTTTATTTGTTTAAATGCTGTAGATCTCTCATGTTTAGCTGATCCAGCTTCTGCAATAGCATATACTTTATCATATGCCATATCATGAACCTTCTTTTCTAAATCTTTATCTTCTCTTGCACCTTCGTACTCACGAACTTCTTTCTTGCCAAATGCTTCTGCTAACTTCAATTGAGCAGCACATTGTACTTTAATAGCTTCGTGTGCAAACTTAATAGCGTCAGCCATTTCTTCTTCAGAAATCTCATCCATTTCACCTTCCACCATCATTACAGAATCAGCAGATGCACCAATCATCATATCGATGTCAGATTCTGCTAATTGTGCTCTTGTTGGGTTGATGATAAATTCGCCATTGATACGTCCAACTCTCGCTTCAGAGATTGCGCATTCAAACGGGAAATCTGATAATTGTATTGCTGCTGATGCCGCCAAACCTGCCATAGCATCTGGCATTACATTTTCGTCATGAGACATTAACTGAATCATCACTTGCGTTTCTGCAGTATAATCTTTAGGGAATAACGGACGTAATACACGATCCACTAAACGCATTGTTAGTACTTCACCGTCACTTGGCCTTGCTTCTCTTTTGAAGAACCCACCAGGATAACGACCTGCTGCAGCAAACTTTCTCTCTGTAATCTACCGTTAATGGTAGAAAACCAAGATCTTTTTGTTCATAATTGGAAACAACTGTACACAACATCATACATTTTCCTGATTGCACAACAACGCTACCGTGAGCTTGTTTTGCTAGTTTTCCGGTTTCGATAGAAATCTCTCTACCGTCACCAAGGTCTATAACCTCTCTAAATACTTTTGGAATCATAAATTTTAATTCTAAATTTTTAATTTGTTTGCTGTTGTATTGTTGTCTGTTGTTGCAATGGAAATACAAGAATTTTGTTAAGATTCTTGATTTTTTATAGATTACTAATCTTGTTAGGATTAGATTTAAATTTAATGTAATAAAAAAGAGGCGCGTTTATAGCACCTCTTTTTTTGTAAGAATTATTTTCTAATTCCTAATTCTTTAATGATTGCACGATATCTATTGATTTCGGTTTTCTTTAAATAGTCAAGTAAACTTCTACGTTTACCTACCATCATTACTAATGAACGCTCTGTGTTATAATCTTTACGATTATTTTTTAAATGTCCTGTTAAATGGTTAATTCTGTGCGTGAATAACGCAATTTGACCTTCTGAAGAACCAGTATCGTTTTTACCCTTACCGTGTTTTTCGAAAATGCTTTCTTTTACCTCTTTAGTTAAATACATTCCAATATTGTTTAAATGATTTTTATGTATGTCAATGATGTTTTCATTGAGGATGCAAATATATAATTATTTTTTTAAATATAAACCTTAGATACAGCCCTTTTTATTAATCTCTAATAGGTGAATTCTGAATTAAATCAATGTATAAATTAACCTGTTTTTTTAAGTTTTTACGCTCATAAATAGCGTCTAAAAAACCATGTTCTAATACAAATTCGGATTTTTGAAACCCTTCAGGTAAATCTTTACCTGTAGTATCTTTAACTACTCTTGGTCCAGCAAAAGCAATTAATGCATTTGGTTCTGCAATATTGATGTCACCTAGCATGGCATAAGATGCAGTTGTACCACCAGTTGTTGGATCAGTACACAGAGAAATATATGGGATTTTCACTTCTGCTAATTGTGCTAATTTCGCAGAAGTTTTTACTAGTTGCATCAAAGAAAGTGATGCTTCCATCATTCTAGCTCCACCAGATTTTGAAATCATTAAGAAAGGAATCTTGTGCTCTATAGAATAATTAATAGCTCGTGCAATTTTTTCTCCTACAACAGAACCCATAGAGCCACCTATAAAAGCAAAATCCATAGCAGCTATAACTAAATCTTTACCTAAAGACTTACCAACGGCTGTTCTAACAGCATCATTTAACTTTGTTTTATCTTGAGCTTGTTTTACCCGATCTGAATATTTTTTTGTGTCTTCAAAATTTAAAGGATCTTTGGAAGTTAAATTTTCATTTAATTCTTTAAATTTATTTTCGTCAAAAAACAATTCGAAATATTCTTTACTACCTATTCTTACATGATAACCATCTTCTGGACTAACATATAAATTTTTTTTAAGTTCTTCTGTATCTATAACTTTACCGCTGGGAGTCTTATACCATAGACCTCTTGGAGTATCTTTTTTGTCTTCTGTTGCAGTCTGTATACCTTTATCTTTACGTTTAAACCAAGCGCTCATAGTTAGTTTATTTAATTTATTGTTGTTTGATTTTTATTGTTACAACCTAAAAAAGTAACATTACAAATGTAAAAGTTTTTTGCGAACTACAATTTTTTCTTTAATGATATATGAAGGTTGTCCATATTAGCTTTATTTAAAATTAAAAAAGAGCATTCTGAATTCTATCAAAATGCTCTTTTATTGGTAAACTATAAACAATGAATTCTAAAGATATTTAAAATTACAATGTATTTACATTGTTTAAATCTGAAAAGGCTTGTTTTAGTCTTGTTTTAAAAGTTTCTTCACCTAAACGCAGCCATTTTCTTGGGTCGTAATGTTTTTTATTGGGTTGCCCCGCTCCATCTGGATTACCAATCTGTGTTGCTATATATGCAGATTTTTCTTGCATATAATCTCTAATTCCTTCAGTAAAAGCAAATTGTAAATCCGTATCAATATTCATTTTAACAACTCCATAACCAATAGCTTCTCTAATTTCTTCTAGAGTAGAACCAGAACCTCCATGAAAAACAAAATCGATATGATTTTCTTCAACACCATATTTTTTTGATATAAACTCTTGAGAATTCTTTAAGATTTTTGGAGTTAACTTTACATTTCCAGGTTTGTAAACTCCGTGTACATTTCCAAAAGCAGCTGCAATTGTAAATTGAGGTGAAACTTTCATTAGCTCTTCGTAAGCATATGCAACTTCTTCGGGTTGTGTGTATAGTTTAGAAACATCAACGTCAGAATTATCAACACCATCTTCTTCACCACCAGTAATGCCTAATTCAATTTCTAAGGTCATTCCCATTTTACTCATACGAGCTAAATAATTCTTGCAAATTTCAATATTTTCTTCAATTGGTTCCTCAGATAAATCTATCATATGAGAACTATATAAGGGTTTACCTGTTTCAGCAAAATGCTTTTCAGATGCATCTAATAAACCATCTATCCAGGGAAGTAATTTTTTTGCTGCATGATCTGTATGTAAAATTACAGAAACCCCATACGCTTTTGCTAATTCATGAATATGTTTTGCACCGGCAATACCTCCAGCAATTGCAGATTTTTGATTTTCGTTTGATAAACCTTTTCCAGCATTAAATTGAGCCCCACCATTTGAAAACTGAATTATTACTGGAGCATTTAATTCTTTAGCTGTCTCTAAAACTCCATTAATAGTATTAGATCCAACAACATTAACTGCTGGTAAAGCAAATCCTTTTTCTTTAGCAAGTTTAAAAATTTCTTGAACTTCTTTTCCCGTTGCAACTCCTGGTTTTATCATTAGATGTGAATTTTAATTATAAAATAAATTTAAATAACAAAACTACATATTTTTTGTTTTAAATAAATAATAAAGTAAATAGTTTACTATTACGTTTTAGTAAAAACTCATTTATTTAAAATGGATAATTTATTCCAACATTATAAACCGCATTTGCAAAATTATAATTTTTAAACCATTTACTTTCATTTAAATAGGGTTCGTATGTCTTAAAACCTATATCAAATCGGAAAATCAAAAACCCAAAATCTACTCTCGCTCCAAAACCAGAGCCAACAGCAATGTCTTTTAAAGAATTAAATCCAGTAAATTTAGCACCGGATTCTACAAAAGATGAACCAGTTATGTCCCAAATATTTCCAGCATCTATAAACAATGCCCCTTTTAATTTACTAAATACGTCAAAACGATACTCTGCACTTGTAAGAAACTTAAAACTTCCAATATTATATTCTAGACCATTCGTTGTCTTTCCAGGACCTAACTCATACGTTTGCCATGCTCTAATATCATTAGAACCTCCTGCAAAATAACTTTTTGTAAACGGAATATCAGAATTATCATAAGGGATAATTGCTCCTAAAAATGTTCTGAAACCAAAAACTGAATTTGCGCCAACATTCCAAAACTTCTTATATTCGATATCTGTTTTAAAATACTGTGCTAATGGAATTTTTAAAAATGTTTTTTTGTCTTTGGAATTTTTATCATTTGATATTAAACCTAAAATATTGCCTGAATTTGCTACTCTAATTTTAAAAAATGAAAAATTATTATCTTTAAAATTTGATTGATTATTGTAGGTAAAAGAGTAAGCTATCGTTGGAATTAAAAAATTAGAAGTCACAATATTATACCTGTTTAAAATATTAAGTGTTGTGTTATATTCTTCTGGATTTGATGTTTGAAAGCTAGTATTCTCAATAACTGTATCCATAAAATCGACAGCAATATCTGCTTGGTTTTCATCGTCAGGTAGAGGGTAATTGGGGTCTGTAGTTATGTTGTTAACATTATCATATTCTTGCGCAACCTCATTTAGATTAATGAATTCTGAACTATAAATACCAAAATAATTATCAATGTTTAAATTCTGAATATATTGAGTATTAAAAATTTCTAATTGAAACGTTTTTCGAGGGTTGTATTTCCATTTGTAATCAGTTAAAATTGTAAATGTTTTCCTATCTAAACCTATATTTTTTTGAATACTTGTACCTAAAGAAAACAATGTTCTTGGGGACATTTCTTTTGGTATTAATTTACTCAAACCAAAAGGCGCTATAAACCTTGGGACTTCTAAAGATGCATCTGCACCTACTTCCCAACCAGGTCCATTTCTTGAATTAAAATATGAACCAAGAAAAGAGAGCTTTAATAATTCTGCACCCTTAAATGTATTTCTATCAATAATAGAGAATTTTGCAGAAGCACCTATTTCTCTGATATTTGAGTGTGTTAATTCTGTTTCAAAACCCAATGTGTATTTTTCTATTGGAGTTAAAAAAACATCCATCTTTAATTCATCATCAGAACCAAGTATTTGAGAAAATTTTATACTTGTAGATTTAAAATTTTTAAGAGATTTTAAATTATTCCTTGTTAAATTTCTTAAGGTATCTTTATAGACAGAATTAGGTTTTAAAAATATTGATTGCGATAAATATTTAGGATTGTATTTTATTTTGTCACGGGCAAAAAAGTTCATTCCATTATAAGAAATTGAGTCTAGATACTTTAGTTTTTTTCTTGTAAAAGAATAATCTGTTATAATATTTACTTCTTTTATTGTTTGAATTTTAAAAGGCTTTTCTAGATAACTACCGTTTTTTTCTACCAATCTATTTCCAGACATCAGAAAATCTACATTGGCTTTATAATCTGTTCTTGTATCATCTACATAAAATCCTAATGCAGCTTCTTTAAAGTGATAAATACCGTTATTTCTAAAAAGTTTAAGAGTGTTCTTAGCTTCGTTTCTAAAAGTTTGATCATTGTATTGGTCTCCCTTTTTTAATAAGGCTATGTAATTAGAAGCTTTATAGATTGAATCTAAAACTGGCGATTCTATTTTAATGCGTATACTGTCTAATGTTATTGGCCTTCCTTTAGTAACGTAATATTCTACAGTTGCTTTCTTATCATCATACCTGTTAATTATGGTATCTACAGAAGACTTAAAATATCCTTGTGTTTTGAAATATGCCAATAAGTTATCTGAAGTGTTTTTTACTTTCTGTGTATTTACTATTACTGGCCCATCAGACTTTAAAAACCAATTATTTAAACCAATAGAAGAATTGGCATAGGCAATACTTTGCTTTTCAGAAAATACACTTTTCACAAAATTATAGGAGCGAGGATTTTTTTCCCCCCACTCGCTTGCTGTTTTTGGGCTATTAAGATTTCCTAGGTTATGAAAATACAATGCAAATGGTAAATTTAGAAACCTTGGATTGGGTTTTTGTAGTACAAATTTTTGCAAAGCACTGCTTTTATCCCTGACGCTGTCGACAAAAATATAGTTCTCTTTAAGCATATGCTCATCATCAGAAACATGTTTTGTGGAGTTACATGAAGACAAGATTAAAATGAATAAAAATAAGAAAGAAAGTTTTTTCATTAAATTAGCATGGCTATCAATCTCAAAAATAGTATTTTTCAACGGTTTATTTCTATTTACAATCAATTAATGAATATTTCAAAAAAACAATTAAAACTCATAACAAGTTTATCTCAAAAAAAGTACAGACAAAAGCATAGATTGTTTATTACTGAAGGAATCAAAGTTGTCCAAGAATTTTTAGATTCATCTTTTGAACTTGAAACACTTTTTTGTACTGATGGTTTTTCTTCAGATACTTATGTTGATAAAATTATCCAAATTTCTGAAACAGACTTAAAGAAAATAAGTAATCTTAAGACTCCAAATAAAGTGTTAGGAGTTTTTAAAATTCCCGATGAAATTCCTCTTAATAAAGATGGGTTAATTCTAGCTTTGGATGATATTAACGATCCAGGGAATTTGGGAACAATCATACGCTTGTGCGATTGGTTTGGTGTTAGGCAATTAATTTGCTCATTAAAAACAGTAGATTGCTATAATACGAAAGCTATACAAGCGAGTATGGGGTCTTTAACCCGGGTCTCTATTCATTATTTAGATCTAGCAGCATATTTATCAGAAACTAAGTTGCCAACTTTTATTGCAGATATGGATGGTGAAAATGTGTACAAAACACCATTGCCTGAGGAAGGAATTCTAATTATGGGAAATGAGGCTAACGGGATTTCAGATAACATCAAGGTATTAATTGAAAATAAAATATCCATTCCACGTTTTGGGAAAACTAAAGAAACGGAGAGTTTAAATGTGGCAACTGCTACTGCAATTTTATTAAGTGAATTTAAAAGGAATTAGCTTTTAGTAATAATTTTGAAATTCTTAGGATTAAATTATTTTTATTCAAAAGCAAAATTTAAGAAAATACCGCGAGTTCCCATAAAGTTTATTGGAGCTGTCCATTTACTGTTAGGGTCATCATCATATTTAATTTCGTTATTCATGGCAAAAACTCCACGAATTGATGGTGAAAACTTAAAGAAGTATAAATAAATATCTATACCAATACCAACTTCGTACATGAAATTGTTGGTTTTCATTCTAAACTGTCCAGAAGAATTATCATCCTGATTTTTTTCATTACTAGAAAAATTATAATCAAACGACACTCCTGCTAACAAATAAGGACGAATATTTTTATATCTATCTGTACTAAACTTGAAAACCACAGGAAAATGCAAATATGTAGATCCAATATCTCTAACACTATCTTGAGGATTTGAACTTGTTGTTAAATGATTGAACCTAATTTTTTTTGAGTTACTAACCAAACCTGGTTCTAAACGCAAACTCAAGTTTTTATGCAAGCGTAAATCGGCGATTAAACCAACATTAAAACCAATGGATGGTTCTACCGAAATATTAGCATTTTGGATAGTACTTTCTCTTAAGTTTAGTTTGAAGTCATTTTGGTTCATTCCCAGGTAAAAACCATAATGTAATTTCTTTTTATCAAAACTTGGCAAATATTCAACACGATCCCTTTGGGCAAAAAGGCCACTAGAAATTATCAGAAAAAAGCCGAAAAGCAATATTTTTTTATTCATAATTATTTACTGGCAGTGTAAATTGTTGCAACACCAAAAGTTACAGGTTTAGCTTCAGTATGGGTAAACCCATTTTTTTCTAAAATATTGTTGAATGCGGCTCCGAAAGGAAAAGAATTTGCAGATTCAGACAAATAAGAATACGCAACTTTATCTTTTGAAAAAAGTTTTCCAATAATTGGTAAAAATATATTTGTGTATAGTTTATACCCCTGTTTAAAAGGAGGTTTTGTTGGGTTAGAAGTTTCTAGAATAACTAAAACTCCATTGTGTTTTAAAACTCTTGCAATTTCTGTAATTCCTTTATCTAAATTTGCAAAATTACGCACTCCAAAAGAAACAGTAATAGCATCAAAAGTATTGTCTTCAAAAGGCATTTCTTCAGAATCTGCAACAATCATTTCTATTTTATTTGAAAGATTTGCAGCAGCAATTTTTTGTTTACCAACTTCTAACATCCCAGAGGAAATATCTAAACCTACAATTTTATCAGGATTTAATTTAGCCATCATAATTGCTAAATCTCCTGTGCCAGTTGCAATGTCTAAAATTTGCTTCGGGTTATTTTTTCCAACTATTTCTACAACTTTTTTACGCCATTTTATATCAATTCCTAGAGAAATAACTCTGTTTAAACCATCGTAATTTTCAGAAATATTATCAAACATTTGTGCAACTTGTTCTTTCTTTCCTAATTCTGAATCTTTGTAAGGTTTGACTATTTTTGACATATTTTTTATCCGTTGATTGCTACTACTTCATTAATTTGATTTGGTAACATTTCTTTTAATAAGTTTTCTATTCCGTTTTTTAATGTCGCAGTGGAAGATGGGCAACCACTACAAGCTCCTTGTAAAATTACATTTACAATTTTATGCTCTTGATCGTAAGATTTAAAAGCGATATTTCCTCCGTCTGATGCAACGGCTGGTTTTATATATTCGTCTAAAATATCTACAATTTGTGCAGAAATTCCTTCTAGCTCAACTACTGGTTCTTCTACTCTTTTATCGGAAACTTCTTTTTGCTTTGGTAATTCTTTTATAATGGTTTTTCCTTCTGTTAGGTACTCTCTAATAAAGGTTCTAACTTCTCCATATACTTCGCTCCATTCCACCATGTCATATTTTGTAATGGAAATATAATTATCAGAAATAAATACTTCTTTTACAAAAGGAAAGTTAAAAATAGCTTGTGCTAAAGGTGAAGATTGGTTTGCTTCGTCTATGTTTTTAAACTCCACATCAGTCTGTGTTAATGCTTTGTTGGTTCCAAATTTCATTACTGATGGATTTGGAGTAGCTTCTGCATAGACTTCAATAGCTTCTTTTGTTGTTGTTGAATTCTCTTCATTTATAACAGAATTACCGTCTTTTAAATAAGTTTCAATTTGTTCTGCAACTTCTTTTTGAACTTCTACCCACTCAATGATATCAAAACGTTGAATTGCAATAAAATTAGCGGTAATAAAAACTTTTTTTACAAAAGGCAAATAGAATAATTGTTGTGCCAACGAAGAATTTTTAGCCTCGTCAATATTGTTAAATTCATAACTTCCACCATTTATTAAAATTTGATTGCTTACAAACTTTATAATGCTTTTATTAGTAGTTTCTTGGATGGTAATTGTAGTATTTTTCATAGAATAAAAATGTTTCACAAAATTACGTAAAAAAAGGAAAACTGAATTACTTTTGATATATAAAAAATTCTCATTAATATGAGAATTTTATGGTACTTTTTCCTTGTTTCTTGAAGTTATAAACTAAACGTAAGTGTAGCAGTTATTGTTTTATTATCTTGTTTTAAATTTGTAGGATTCACATTGTTAAATTGAGGGTAAAAATTATATGAACCTGTTCTATTGTTGTCGCTGTAAGAAATGTCAATTTTTGTAACACCAAAATTGTAGCCACCACCAAAGGAGTATCCTTTTAAGTCGTCAGAATTCATAGTGTTTTTATTTGGACTTTGTTCAAATCGATACCCCCCACGTATACTAAATCTGTCCATCCTCCATTCTGAACCAATATTTACAGAATGTGTATTTTTCAAATCATTTTGAAAAAACTGATTTTCAGACACAAAATTATCATTAGATAGTTTTATATTTTGATAACTTTTATTGATGTAATCGATACTAATTAATCCTTTTCTTCCAATGATAAATGCAGCACTTGCTGTTAACTTACTAGGGGTTTTTAGTTTGTAAATTAATTCTTGCGAAGGGAAAAAATTTCCAGCAGTATTGTTATAAATTGAATTGTCGTTACTCACAGTAATTTCAGTGTCACCAAAATAACCATCGTTATTGGTAATGTTAGTGATTTCTATAATATCTGTAAACCAAGTTGGTGTTTGGTAAGATAAACCAACTCTAAAACTTGGATGTAGTTTGTAAATAAAACCTGCATTTAAAGAAAAACCATTTCCTGTTGTTATATTCTCTTGATAAAAATTAGCATCTAACACGTTACCGTCTCCATCGTTATTAAATTCTGTTAGTGTAGATCTTTGACTAAAGTTTAAATCATAAGTATTAAAACTTGCGCCTATATATAATTTATTAAGGTGTACTGCAGAAAAAGCAATATTAAGTTCACTTATTTCTCCGTTATAAACAGTATTAAAAAATTGTTCATCTGCAATATTATAATTTATAGGACTAGTGTTATCATCTAGAGGGAAATTAGTAAAAGTTGCCACTCCACTATTTCCTTGGGATAAAAAACTGTCGTTAAAATCTTTTGTAATTCTATAATTAAAGCCAAGCGCAAATTTGCTCCATTCAGAGTTAAAAGTATTGTCAAAAACTAAAACTGCTCCTGCGTGAGAAATATTAAAAAACTGATCTTGAGTTGTTAAAGAATTCCCATAATAAGTTGAAGTAATATCTGTTTCTCTAGAATTAAAAGTTCCTGAAAAAGCACTATTATTATACATTGCTAAACCAGCAGGATTGATAGAAATGCTAGAAATATCTCCACCAACTGCACCAAAAGCGCCACTCATTCCAGTGAAGCGAGCTGATCCGTTTACATCATCTTGAGAAAAAATTAATGCTAAATCTTGATAATCTAATGATTGAGAATAGGACATAGAAGTGGCTACGAACAAAGTCGCAATTATAAATAATTGTTTCATTTTAATGTTTTTACTTTAAATTTTACGAAGAATTTTAATTTCTTTTCCTAGACGAACTTCTACTAGATGAACTTCTACTAGTTGAACTTCTACTGGATGAACTTCTACTGGTTGAACTTCTGCTAGACGAACTTCTATTTGATGAACTGCTTCTGCTGGATGAATTTCTTCTACTATTTGTATTAGACCTATTGTTCCTTGTGTTACTAGAATTACGTCTGGGTGTTGTGTTTCTAGTTCTAACATTTCTTTGAGGAGTAGAATTTGTAGTTCTCCTAACTCTAGTATTTGATTTATTCGGAGAAGTTCTAGTGCTTCTTCTAACTGTAGTGTTATTTTTGCTATAAAACCGTCTTGTTTTAGAGGTGTTTCTTTTACTAATAACACCTCTTCTAGAAGTTACAGTATTATTAATTGAATACCTATTATTATATGCAGTTCTTCTTCCATATCTATAGTTTCTGTAGCCAATATTGTATGGATTATAATAAGGTCTGTTATATCCATAACGATATGGAGACCAATAAGGTCTGTTATAACCATAATAATAGGGAGGCCAATATGGATTATACCCCCAAAACCCATTAAATCCTCTTCTAAATCCCCAATTATTATATCCCCAAGGATTATTAAAGTTTCCCAAGTAAAAATCGTTCCAGTAAGGAGATGTGTTTATGTTTACTTGAACTACTATGTCATTATTGTCACTATAACCCCAAGGTTCATTATGTATTCTATCATCAAAACGTTCTTCATTAATATCAAGGCTATCAGAAGATCTGTAATCATCAACATCTGTAAAAATATCTTTATTATCAATGCTCTCTAAACGATTTAATTCCTCAGTAAAATAGTTATCATTGTATTGTTTGTAATCTTTCTGATTAACAACAACTACTTTTTTCTTTTCAGAAGTAGCAGTTTCATCGGCATAAATTCCGTCATCATTATAAATACTTTGATAGGTTCCGCATGAAACAAATAAAAAGCTACAAATAAATAAGAGTAAAATTTGGTTGGCTTTTAAGTTGATATAATGTAGTTTCATAATTATATATAATTTGATGAATAGTTTTTTTTATTAATGATTGCTAAACAAAAAGTTATAAACTTTACTTGGTAACTAACCTTTTTGTAGTAGTTTTGTACCGATTTGTTAGTAAAATAGATTTCATTTAACACAACTTTCACTTTAAAGGTACCAATTTTTGTGCCAAACTTATAATTAATGAGCAAGAAGTTAACTAAAAGAGCAGAAGATTACTCCAAGTGGTATAACGAATTAGTTGTAAAAGCAGACCTTGCAGAGAATTCTGCCGTAAGAGGTTGTATGGTTATAAAGCCATACGGCTATGCTATCTGGGAAAAAATGCAAGCAGAATTAGATAGAATGTTTAAAGAAACGGGGCATGAAAATGCATACTTCCCACTTTTCGTTCCTAAAAGTTTATTTGAAGCAGAGGAGAAAAACGCAGAAGGTTTTGCTAAAGAATGTGCAGTTGTAACGCACTACAGGCTCCAAAACGACCCTGATAGACCAGGTAAATTAAGAGTTGATCCTGAAGCAAAACTTGAAGAGGAACTAGTAGTTAGACCAACATCCGAAGCTATTATTTGGAATACCTACAAAGGTTGGATTCAATCGTATAGAGATTTACCACTATTAATAAATCAATGGGCAAATGTTGTTCGTTGGGAAATGCGGACACGTTTATTTTTACGTACAGCAGAATTTTTATGGCAAGAAGGTCATACTGCACATGCAACAAAAAATGAAGCAGTATCAGAGGCAAAACAAATGCAAGAAGTATATGCAACTTTTGCAGAAAACTTTATGGCCATGCCTGTTATAAAGGGTGTTAAATCGGATAGTGAGCGTTTTGCTGGTGCAGAAGATACTTATACAATAGAGGCTTTAATGCAAGATGGGAAGGCATTACAAGCAGGAACATCTCACTTTTTAGGACAAAATTTTGCAAAAGCTTTTGATGTAAAATACACTTCTAAAGAAGGAAAACAAGAACATGTTTGGGCAACTTCTTGGGGAGTTTCTACACGTCTAATTGGTGGATTAATAATGACTCACTCAGATGATTTTGGTCTAGTACTCCCTCCAAAATTAGCTCCAATTCAAGTGGCAATTATTCCTATATATAAAAATCATGAGCAGCTACAAGCAATTACAGAAAAAGTAACTCTTTTTGTAAAAGAATTGCGAAAAAAAGGAATTTCTGTAAAGTTTGATAATAGAGATACCTATAGGCCAGGCGCAAAATTTGCAGAATATGAGTTAAAAGGAGTTCCTATTAGGATAGCAATAGGTAATCGTGATCTAGAAAATAATACAGTAGAAGTTGCAAGAAGAGATACTTTAGAAAAACAAACGGTTTCTCAAGATACTATTGTTGATTTTGTAAGTAACCTTTTGGAAGAAATTCAGGAAAATTTATACAATAAAGCAATCAGTTATAGAAAAGAACACACAACTGAGGTAACAACTTTTGATGAGTTTAAGGATGTAATAGAAAATAAAGGGGGCTTTGTTTCTGCTCATTGGGATGGTACAGAGGATACAGAAGATAAGATCAAGAACCTTACCAAGGCAACAATTAGATGCATTCCTAATGATGCTAAAGACGAGACTGGGAACTGTATTTTTTCAGGGAAACCCTCCTTTAGAAAAGTGCTTTTTGCAAAGGCATATTAAGTTTTTTAAAATTTTTTAAAAAAATATTGCAGAATTTTAAAAACGTTGTATATTTGCATCCGCAATTAGGAGATATTTAATTGTTATGGTCCGTTCGTCTAGGGGTTAGGACGCATGGTTTTCATCCATGTAACACGGGTTCGATTCCCGTACGGACTACAAGTTTTAATTAAAAAACGAATAAATTAAGAATTATGGCAAATCATAAGTCAGCATTAAAGAGAATTAGAAGTAACGACGCTAAAAGATTACGTAACAAGTATCAGCATAAAACTACCCGTAATGCTGTTAGAGATTTACGTGCTAGTGAAGATAAGAAAGAAGCAGAAGGATTGTTAGGTAAGGTTATTTCTATGTTAGATAAATTAGCAAAGAACAACGTTATTCATAAGAATAAAGCTGCTAATTTAAAATCTAAATTAACCAAGCAAGTAGCTGCGTTATAAGAACTTATTTTAAAATTACACAAAAAACGCTCTAAATTTATTTAGAGCGTTTTTTTTATGCCTTATTTTTAAGTTTAAATTTATAAATCATAGGCTTTATGAGCATCTAACCTTATAAAAATAAAGAGTAAGATTGTAAAACCCCAAAGGGAGGAGCCTCCGTAACTAAAAAAAGGCAAAGGAATACCTACAGTTGGTAATAAACCAATAACCATCCCTATGTTTACAATCACATGAAAGAATAGGATAGAGGCTACCCCATAACCATAAATTCTTCCAAACTTATTAGTATGTGTTTCTGATAGATATAGAATTCTAAATAGCAATAACATAAATAAAATTATAACGAAACTACTTCCAATAAACCCCCATTCTTCCCCAACTGTACTAAAAATATAGTCAGTATGTTGTTCTGGCACAAACTTACCCTGTGTAATATCGCCTTGTAGAAAGCCTTTTCCTAACCAACCACCCGAACTAATTGTAAGTTCTGATTGATGTGAGTTGTATCCAATATTTTTATTGTCAATTTTTAATCCCAATAAAACTTCAAAACGATCTCTATGGTGTTGTTTAAAAATATTCTTATAGGTATAACTAGTTCCCAAAGTAAAAATTCCAATAATAGCATAAATACTAATTATTTTGAACCAATTAAAGCGTAAGAATCGCTTCCCACCCTTATAGATTGCATAAAAAGTAAAGAGAGATATTATTAAAAATAAAGAGATTATAATCCATTTTACTCCAAAATAAATTGTTAATATAAATATTAAGATAGCAGCAATACCAAGTAAAATATAGTTACTCGTTAATCCCTCTATATTAAGAACAAGAAAGAAGGCTAAATAAATTAAAGCAGAACCAGCATCTGGTTGTAACATAATTAAAAAAGCCGGAAAAAAAAGTATGATAAACGCTTTAACCTGATTTTTTAATAGTTTTAAATTATACTTTCGGTCACTCATTAATTTAGCTAGTGCTAACGCTGTAAATGCTTTTGCAAACTCTGACGGTTGTAAGCCAATAACTCCAAAATTATACCAAGAGGTAGCTCCATTTATATTCTTCCCAAAGAGAAATAAACCAGCCAATGAGATTAAAGATAGTATGTAAAAAATACTTGAAAACCTTTCGTAGAATTTACCATTAAAAAAAAGAATAAATATAATTAAAGGAATACTTAAAATAATAAAAATTAGTTGTTTGCCATATTTTGTGCCAAAACTTAATAAAGCAGTATCTTCTTCTTTATATGAGGCAGCATAAATGTTTATCCAGCCAAAACTGACTAGCATAAAGAAAAGGACCACTAAAATCCAATCGATTCCGTGAAAAATATTATTTCGTTCCTGACGCAATCTCTAAGGGTTTTGGTATTTGTTTATCATAAATATGTTGCAAATTTTTGGTGAGCATATTTTGTTCTATCCAAGTTCTTTCTACTTTTCCTTTTAAATATTTTTCAATAAGTAAACTAGTTATTGGTGCAGCAATTGTAGATCCATATCCGCCATTTTCAACAAAAACAGCAATAGCTATTTTTGGATTTTCTTTTGGTGCAAATGCAACTAAAATAGAATGATCTGGAAGTTGTTCTTTTTTTCCGTTAATTCTAATAAAATTTTCTGCAGTTCCTGTTTTTCCACAGATTTCAATTCCTTTTACTTGACTGTATTGTCCAGTTCCCCCCTTTTTAAATACGCTGTGCATTGCTTCAATAATAGGAGAAAAATGTTCTTTGTCTATTGTTGTTCTTTTAGCAAGGGTGTATTTGGAGTTGTCAATTGGTTTTTTGTTTATATTTTTAACAATATGTGGTGTGTAGAAAAAGCCTTTATTGGCGATAGCTGCAGTAAAATTTGCTAATTGTATAGGAGTGGTTTCTATATCTCCTTGTCCAATTGCATTCGAAATAATTGATGAACCATTCCAGCGATAATTAATTTTATCATCATAAAATTTCCCTGTAGGAATTCTTCCTTTTGCGCCTTCTGGTAGATCGTATCCAAGATAATTGCCTAAACCAAAACTTTTTGCATGAACACTCCATTTATCTAATCCTTCTGAAGGGTTTTTGTTTTTTTCAATAATTCGTTTAAATGTATTTGAAAAATAACTATTACACGATTTTGAAATAGCGGTTTCTAGTCTAATTTTCCTGTCATAAATTCCACAATGACAGCCCATAAATTCATTCTTTCTTTTTCCGTATCTGTAGCCTTCATAGCATTTAAAACTAGTTTCTTTAGTGATTACCTTTTCTTGTAAACCAATTAATGCATTCATCATTTTAAAAGGAGAACCCGGAGCATATTGTGCTTTTAAAGCTCTGTCAAAGGTTGGTTTAGAAATTTTGTCTCCCATTAGTAATGTAGAGTTTTTAGATCTTTTTCTACCTACCATCATATTCGGATCATAAGATGGTGCGGTAACCAAAGCAAGTATTTCTCCTGATGAAGGTTCTATGGCAACAATTCCGCCG
Source organism: uncultured Polaribacter sp. (assembly GCA_964275545.1). GTDB lineage: Bacteria > Bacteroidota > Bacteroidia > Flavobacteriales > Flavobacteriaceae > Polaribacter. Next base: position 33,130 of record CAXYCO010000025.1, on the reverse strand, counting down.
CGTTTTCCTTGCATTAACTTTTCTGCATATTGTTGTAAAACAATATCTATGGTTAGTGTTAAGTCCTTTCCGTTTTCTGGTAGTGTATCATATTCTCCGTTTTTATAGGAACCAGTTACTTTGTTAAGGTTGTTTCTTTGTAAATATTTTTTCCCTTTTATGCCTCTCAATATTTTTTCATATTCTTTTTCTACACCAAGCCAGCCAATTAATTCTCCTTGCTGATAATAGTTGTTTTTCCTTGCCGTAGATTCATTTACCTCACTGAGATAGCCAACAATATTTGCTGCAGATTTATAGGGGTAATTTCTAATAATTCTTTTTTGAATATAAAAACCTTTGTATTTATGAAGTTTTTCTTGAAGGAAAGCAAAATCATCTTTGGCGAGTTGTTTCAAGAAAACTGAGGGAAGGTAAGTTGCATATTTTCTAGCTTTTTCATATCGTTTTAGGAAACTTTTTTTATCAATCTTTAGTAGTGAACAAAACTCTACTGTATCTATAGCTATTACTTGATTTGGTTGAATCATTACATCGTAAGAAAGCTGATTAGCTACAAGTAATTCTCCATTTCTATCGTAAATGTATCCACGTTCGGGATGATCAAAAATTGTCTTTACAGAGGCATTTAATATTGGATCACTATTGGCTCCTCTTATTATTTGTAGTTGAAATAATCTTCCTATAAATAATAAGCTGATAATAAATATTAAGAAATAAAGTAAATAACTTCTCTGCATTATTGTTCTTTAGTGAATATGTATGATCCTATAAAATATAATGTAAGTGTAAAAATACTTGAAAATAAAGTGTTTAATAAAACATCGGAAATATTGTCAAAACTAAAATTAATAAAAGAAAACAATATAAGATGATGTATTACAGTTAAACTTACAACATAGTTAAAAATTTTACCAAAAGGTTCTGATTGTAATCTAAATAATAAAAAATCAATTTCTGTTTTTTTGAAGAATAAACGAACAAAAAATAGTCGAATATAACCAATAAATAAAATTGAAAAAGCATGAATGCCTCCAGAATCTAAAAAGAAGTCTACCGATAAACCCATAAAAAAAGTAGTTATTAGGAAAGGAAATCTATTTTTTTTTAAAGGGAAAAAGAAAACAAAAGAAATGTATAAATATGGGTTTATGTACCCTAAAAAATTAATATTACTTAACACTAAAACTTGAAGAAGTAGAAGAAATATAAATAAGAAAACTAAATAAAATATTTTATTCATTTGAAGTGTTTTCTAAAGATTTTATTTCTTGTTTGTGTAGATTTTTAACAACATATACAAAGCCTAAGTTACTCATATCGTTAAACAATTGAACATCTATTCTATTATTGACTGTGTTTCCATTATAGGTTTTAGAGATTATTCCAACTGGAACTCCACCTGGAAAAATTGTTGATTTTCCACCTGTCTCAATTGTATCTCCAATTTTAAGAATAGCTTGTCTAGGAATATCTATTAGTTGTACAATATTATAATTTTGCCCATCCCATTCTAAAGATCCAAAGTGATTGCTATTTTTTACACGTGCATTAATCTTGCTATTTTTGTTTAAAATTGATTGAACTCTGGCGTAGTTATTATTGACATTATCAGTAATTCCAATAATACCTTTGCTATTAATAACTGCCATTTCCGAATAAACACCCTCTTTTATCCCTTTGTTAATTGTTAAATAATTAAACTGACTAGAGTACTCATTTTTTTCAATTCTAGCGTTTATATAAATATATTTTTGATGGTATAAAACACTATCAATTACCTCAACTTCTATCGTGGAATCTAACATGAAAGTATTTTGTTGAAGTTGATTTTTTAATCGTGTATTTTCATCAAGAAGTTCTTTATTGATATCTTTTAGGTGAAGATATTCAGAAACATCAGTGGCTTTTGAGTAAAGACCACCAGTTACAAAGTTTGCAGAGTTTACAAATTTACTTTTATGAAAGTTTAAATTGTTAAAGGTTAGGGCAATGGCAATGAATTCTAAAAATAAAAAGAACAGGAAATACTTATATTTATGAAGAAAAAAGACAATTTGTTGCATTTTTATAATTCATTTAGCGTTATTTCATTAAAACGCTTTTGTATTTATCAAGTTCCTTTAGAGCAGTTCCAGTTCCACGAACAACTGCACGTAGAGGGTCCTCAGCAACATAAACAGGCAAATCTGTTTTTCTAGATAAGCGTTTGTCTAAGCCACGCAACATAGAGCCACCTCCAGCTAAATAAATCCCCGTATTATAAATGTCGGCAGCTAATTCTGGAGGGGTTTTTGATAAAGTCTCCATAACAGCATCTTCAATTCTCAGTATAGATTTATCTAATGCTTTAGCTATTTCTCTAAATGAAACCTGAACTTGTTTTGGTTTTCCGCTCAATAAATCTCTACCTTGGACTAACATATCTTCCGGAGGAGTATCTAAATCTTCAGTTGCAGCACCAATAGTAATTTTTATTTTTTCTGCGGTTGTTTCACCTACATGTAAATTATGTTGTGTCCGCATGTAATACATAATGTCATTGGTGAATAAATCTCCAGCAACTTTTACAGATTGATCACAAACAATACCAGCGAGAGCAATTACAGCAATTTCTGTGGTACCACCCCCGATATCAATAATCATGTTTCCTTTAGGCTCCATAATATCAATTCCAACACCAATTGCAGCTGCCATTGGTTCGTAAATTAAATATATTTCTTTAGCATTCATATGGCGTGCAGAATCTTGTACAGCACGTTTTTCTACCTCTGTAATTCCAGAGGGAATACAAATAACCATTCTTAATGCTGGTGGGAATAATTTCTTTTTTATGGAAGGAATTTGCTTAACAAATTCTTTTATCATCTCTTCAGATGCTTGAAAATCTGCAATTACGCCATCTTTTAATGGGCGAATAGTTTTTATATTTTCATGGGTTTTTCCTTGCATTAAATTGGCTTCTTTACCTATTGCAATGATTTTTCCTGTTGATCTATCTCTAGCAACAATCGAAGGACTGTCAATAACCACTTTTCCATTGTGGATTATTAATGTATTTGCGGTACCTAAGTCAATCGCAATATCCTCCGTCATAAAATCGAAAAAACCCATAAAATTATCTAATTATTTTTATTTTAGTGTATTCTAACAAATCTACTAAATTTCTATGTTTAAACTACACTTAAACTATTAATGTTTAAAATGTCTTGTTCCAGTTAAAACCATAGAAACGTTGTGGTTATTACAATAATCTATACTTAACTGATCTTTGATAGAGCCTCCTGGCTGAATTACACTTTTTATACCTGCTTTTTCAGCAATTTCTACACAATCTGGAAAAGGAAAAAAAGCATCACTTGCCATTACAGCTCCTTTTAAATCGAAACCAAAACTTGTTGCTTTTTCAATAGCTTGTTTTAAAGCATCAACTCTACTCGTCTGTCCAGTTCCACTTGCTAATAGTTGATTGTTTTTTGTAAAAACAATAGTATTGGATTTTGTGTGTTTACAAATTTTAGAGGCGAACAATAGATCTTTTAACTCTATATCTGTGGGTTTAGTATTTGTAACATATGTTAAATCTTCTAAATTGTCAGTTTTAGAATCTTTGTCTTGTACTAACAATCCGTTTAAAGCCGTTCTAACATTTTGATTTGGCAAATCATTACTTTTCTGAATTAAAATAACTCTATTTTTCTTCCCTTTTAGAGTTAATAATGCTTTTTCTGAATAAGATGGGGCTATTACAACTTCGCAAAAAAGTTTATGAATTTCTTCAGCAGTTTCGGAATCAATTTCTGAGTTTGAAATTAATACACCACCAAAAGCAGAAACAGGATCTCCAGCTAAAGCGTCTAAATATGCTGATTTAATAGTATTTCTTTGTGCAAAACCACAGGCATTGTTATGTTTTAATACTGCAAACGTTGGTTTTTCTCCTATAAATTCATTCATTAAATTTACAGCAGCATCAACATCCAATAAATTGTTGTAGCTCAATTCTTTTCCATGAAGTTTATTGAACATTGCGTCTAAATCGCCAAAGAAATACCCTTTTTGATGAGGATTTTCACCATAACGTAAAGTTTTGGAAATAGTTTCACTAGCCTTAAAAACAACCTCATCTTCATTAAAATAATTAAAAATTGCAGTATCGTAATGTGAAGAAATATTGAAAGACTTGGCTGCGAACTTTTTTCTCTCCTGTATTGTGGTTGTTCCGTTATTTTTTGAAAGAATTTTCAAAAAGTCTTCATATTGATTCATTGAAGAAACCGTGAAAGTATCTTTAAAGTTTTTTGATGAAGCTCTAATTAACGAAATTCCACCGATATCTATTTTTTCAACGATATCTTGTTCCTTTGCTCCAGAGGCCAATGTCTTTTCAAACGGATATAAATCTACGATGACTAAATCTATTTGCGGAATATCGTATTCTGCTAATTCAGCGATATCATTCTCGTTGTCTTGCCTGTTTAAAATTCCCCCAAAAACTTTAGGATGCAATGTTTTAACTCTTCCCCCTAAGATGGAAGGATATGAAGTTACTTTATCGATAGGAATTACATTAATACCTAGCTTTTTAATGAAACTTTCTGTTCCTCCTGTAGAGTAGATAGTTACGTTTAGTTCATTTAGCTTTTGTACTATTGGTGCTAGGCCATCTTTGTGAAATACCGAAATTAATGCGGATTTAATAGTTTTTGAAGTGCTCATTTAGTATTGTGTTGTTAAGTCCACAAATCTAGTGAAACCTATACTTCATCACAATAAAAGATAATAACAAAAACTAGAAGTAATTAACAACTATTCTAATTGTAATTTAGATTTAAAACGCTCTACAAGAGTATTGTAATTTTTAGGATGCTTTTGTCGTTTATTTTTCTTGACAGAAGAAAATACTTTAAAAATTAAAGCTTGATTTTGTCTTTTCATTTTAGGGGGAATTAATTTTTATTCTGCATTGTCTAAAAAATTTCTAAACCAAGTAACAAATTGGTCTACAAGGGTTTCTTTTTTTACAGAGTATTTGGATTTTGTATTGCCGGTGGCAATATATGAAGTGTATTCTTCTCTCATTATTTTAGGGATTTAATGATTATAGAAAATTATTAATTATGTATAACTAAAACAAACATATATAAAATAAATTAGAAAATCAATTCTTATCAGAAAATATTAGCAACTTTATCGCAAATGTATTCTAAAAGTCTTTCGTCTTTTTCAGAAAAAATATTTGCTGTATGAGAATCTATATCAATTTGACCAATATTTTCTTTATTTACAAAAATTGGAATTACGATTTCTGATTTTACTTTCCAGCCGCAAGAAATATAATTTTCTTGTTCAGATACGTCTTGTACAACAAAATTCTCATTACTAATTGCAACTTGTCCGCAAATTCCTTTTCCAAAGGGAATGATAACATGTTCAGTCTCTTCACCAGTATATTGTGCAAGTTTTAGTTCGTTTTTATTTCCATTTTTAAAATAAAAACCAACCCAATCATAATAAGAAATTTCCTTTTCTAGATAATCGCAAATAGTTTGCAATTTATCCTCTTTAGAATTGTTAGAAATAATAATTGTATCAATTTCTTGCTGTAGTTGTTCTATATTCATTTTCGTATATTCGTAATATAAATAAGCAACAAAAATAAGTATAATTTATTGTGAAAAAACATAAAAATATTGTCGTTTTTCTAATCAAATTTTTTGCAACTTATTTTATATTGTTTGCAGTTTATTCCTCGTATTTACAAAACTCACAAAAAAAAAATGGGGGTTTTAAAACTTCCACTATAACTACAAAAGTAGCAAATCAAACTGTTGGGTTTTTAAATTTACTAGGATATAATGCCAATTATAAGCAACATAAAGAAGAGCTTTCTGTGAAGTTATTCATTCAAGAACGTTATACAGCAAGAGTGATTGAAGGATGCAACTCTGTAAGCTTAATTATTTTATTTATTGCATTTATAGTTGCTTTTGCTGGTTCCTTAAAAGCTACGCTAATGTTTGCCCTTTTTGGGAGTTTTTTTATTTACAGTGTAAATGTTTTCCGAATTGCTTTTTTAACTGTGATGATTTACAACTATCCAGCACACCAAGAGTTTTTACATAATATAGTATTTCCTGCAATTATTTATGGAACAATATTTTTACTATGGGTACTTTGGGTTCACAAATTTTCAAACTATAAGAAATGAGCAGATCAATAAGAATACTATTAATTTGTTTTCTGTTTTTATTACTTTTTGTTGTTAGGGGTTTTGCTTCAGTGCTTTTTTATGACCCATTGATTGACTATTTTCAAAACGATTATTTATATACAAAAATGCCAGAAATTAATAGCTGGCATTTAGTAGTTGATATGCTTTTTAGATATTTATTAAATTCTTTTCTATCTCTTGGAATTATATGGTTAATTTTTAAAAGAAAAGATTATGTTCAGTTTTCAGGGTTATTTTTTATACTATCCTTTATAATTCTTATAGTTGTATTTATGTTTTTGATATCAGGATCTCTGGAATATGGGTATTTACTTCCTTTTTATATAAGAAGATTTATTATTCATCCCTTATTTTTATTGCTGTTATTACCAGCATTTTATTACCAAAAGTTAAGTAAAAAATAATTTAACAATTTTTTAAAATTAGTTATCGTAAATTTGCAATTGCAATGAAACAAGCTTTATTTAAAATATCAACCTCTTTAATGGCATTTTTAGTGCTATTTTCTACATTTTCGTTCACTGTAGATAAACATTATTGTGGAGATTTTTTAGTTGATATTTCTTACATTGGCAAAGCTGATGGTTGCGGTATGAAAATGGATTCAGCCACTACCTCAAAAAAGAAAAACTGTTGTAAAAACGAAGTTCATAAAATTCAAGGGCAAGATGAACTCCAACAAATTTCAGATTTAAAGTTCGATTTTAAAAGTCAACAATTCTTAATTTCATTTTTTGTTTCTAACAATAATTTATTATTAGATAATCAATCTAGAAAAATAAATTATAAAGATTTTTATCCACCAGATATCCCCTTAGATTTTCAAGTTTCCTTCCAGGTTTTTTTAATTTGATTTTGAACAATTAGTAATCATCCTTTAGATGAATTATAAAGTGTTGTTGTTAAATATGAATTAAAAATATAAAATGAAAAAATACATTATAAATAGTATTCTACTATTTATTCCGATTATAATTTTCTCGCAAACAGATTTAAAGGGGATGATTATGGACAAGAATAATCCAAAGAATAATTTAGGGGTTTCCGATGTAAATGTGCATTGGTTAGGAACGAACATTGGTGCAGTTACCAATGAAAAAGGATGGTTTACCATTCCTTATAAACCAATTTACAACAAGTTAGTTGTAAGTTATGTTGGTTATAAAACAGATACAATTTCAATTAAAGATGTAACACCAATCCATCATTTTTTAACTGAAAAATCTACTTTAGAAGAGGTTGTTATCACCAGTAAAAAGAAAGCAACACAAAAGTCTTTTTTCTCAACAGCTAATGTTTTTACAGTGAATGCTGATGAATTATTAAAAGCTGCTTGTTGTAATTTAGCTGAAAGTTTTGAAACTAATCCATCCATAGATGTTAGTTTTTCTGATGCATTAACAGGTGCAAAACAAATACAAATGTTAGGCCTAACAAGTCCCTATTTATTAATTACACAAGAAAACATCCCTTCGGTAAGAGGTGCTTCTCAAGCATTTGGATTAACATTTACGCCCGGAACTTGGGTAGAAAGTATACAGATTACAAAAGGAGCAGGAAGTGTTGTAAATGGGTATGAAAGTATATCCGGGCAAATAAATGCTGAATTGGTAAAACCTTTTTCAGACAATACATTTTTCTTAAATGCATACAGTTCTTTAAATGGACGATTAGAATTAAATACACATTTTAATCAAAGAGTTTCTGATAAATGGCAAACAGGTTTGTACCTGCATGGGGATTATAGAGGTGAAAAATTTGATACTAATAAAGATAATTTTTTAGATGCTCCATTGACAAATCAGATTAATGTAATGAATCGTTGGCAATATACAGATGCCCAAAAAGGTTGGGTTAGTTTTATAAATGTTCGTTTTTTAAATGATGAAAAACAAACTGGTGAAATTAATTTTAATCCAACTACAGACAAAGGAACAATCAATTCATGGGGAAGTGAAATAGATACAAAACGTTTTGAAACTTCAGCAAAATTAGGCTATGTTTTTCCGGAATTGCCCTTTCAGAGTATTGGATTTCAGGCCGCTTATAGCAACCATCAACAAGATTCATATTTTGGATTAAACAGATATGATATTACGCATGAAAGTGTGTATTCAAATTTAATTTTTAATTCAATTATTGGAGATACAAGAAACAAGTTTAAAACAGGACTTAGTTTTACCTATGACAAATATAATGAGTTGGTAAACGCAACTGATTTTAGTAGGAAAGAAGATTCGTTTGGTGCCTTTTTTGAATATGCTTTTGATAATCTAGATACCTTTAGTTTTACGGCAGGATTGCGATTTGATAGACATAATTTGTTAGGAACTTTTATAACTCCGCGTTTGCATCTAAGATACGCTCCTTGGGATAGAGGGGTTTTTAGAGCTTCTTTTGGAAGAGGAAAAAGAAGCGCTAATATTTTTGCTGAAAATCAGCAATTATTTGCGAGTTCTAGACAAATTAATATTACTAATTCAGGAGGGAACGTGTATGGATTAAACCCAGAGATTGCATGGAATTATGGAGTTTCGTATTTGCAGAAATTCAATTTATTTGATAAAAAAGGAGACATTACATTAGATTATTACATAACAGATTTCAGTAGTCAAGTAGTGGTAGATTGGGAAAATCCACAAGAAGTTTCTTTTTATGATTTAGAAGGGAAAAGTATTGCAAAAAGTTTTCAAGTAGAAGTAAATTACGAATTTTATAAAGGTTTAAATTTTAGAGCTGCGTATAAGTATTTTGATGTTTCTACAGATTACAAACGCGGTAATTTGCAAAAGCCAATTCAACCAAAAACTCGTTTTTTTGCAAACCTTTCTTATGAAACTGATCTTACAGAGAATAACTCACAATGGAAGTTTGATTTCACATTTAATAGTATTGGTAAACAGCGTTTGCCGAATACGGCAAGCAATCCTGTTCAATATCAATTACCAGAATATTCAAATTCTTACAGCATGCTAAATTCTCAAATAACAAGAGTGTTTTCAGGTACATTTGAAATCTACGCTGGTGCTGAAAACCTAACGAATATTAAACAAAACAATCCTGTTTTAGCAAGCGATGACCCTTTTGGCTCAAGTTTTGATACCACAATAGTATATGCACCAGTTTTTGGACGCGCTATTTATGCTGGGTTGCGATTTAAAATTAAATAATAACAGTATTAATACTACATTAAACAATAAAAAAATGAGAACAATAATATTAGTATTCAGTCTATTTTTGATAGGATTTTCAACACAATCACAATCAAAGAAAGTTAAGAAAAATAAAAATGCAAGGATCGCTATTGAAGTAGATGGTATTTGCGGTATGTGTAAAAAGCGTATTGAAACTGCTGCTTTAAAAACGAAAGGTGTAAAGTTTGCAATTTGGAATGTAAAAACTCATCAATTAAATATCATTATTGATGAAGGCAAAACTACTTTAAATACAGTTCAGAAAAATATTGCGGCAGTTGGCCATGACTCTAAAGGCTATATAGCAGCAGATGAAGCATATAATTCTGTTCATCCTTGTTGTAAATACAGAGGTGAAGAAATTATTTTAGAACATGATGGGATGTTAAAAAAACAAAAAAAGAAACAATAATTTAAAAAGTAATTTTAATAATTGCATTAGTTTTTTAGTGAATATATTTTTAATGCTTGTAAGTCAGAAAAGAAAGATGTAAAAAAAGAACAGGTTTCTTCTGATGAAAATAACGAATTCGATTCTTTTAAATATTAATGTATAATGAATTGTGGAGCTGAAAAACATATCACAAACAAGGTAAGTGTACTGTTTGTGATATGAAATTAAGGAAGAAAGATATTAAGAATAAATAATGAAAAATATTTCATAACATAAAATCTACTCGTTATTTTAGTAGGTTTTTTGTTATTCTAGTTTTAATATTTTTTCAATAGAAATAAGAGAGCCTTTACTTGTAATTCCTTCAATAAATACTTTAATTCTTTTTTGATTTAAAACAGGAATTTTAAAAGAAGTATTTTTAGAATCTGAGTTTAATATAATTGAAGGTTTCCAAAATAATGTTCCATAAGTATAGAAAAACTCATTTTCTGTATCTGCATATTTTGGCTGATAGTATTCTTTAGAATTGCTATAACCAAAAGGAACTTTAAAATCTTTTTTCATATTTTTAAAGTCCTTTTTTATGATTCTTTTTGTAAAAATATTAATTGTTCCATATCCGCTAAAACTTATGTGAACCTCATCTACCTGGTTTAATCTCATTCTAGTGATTTCAGAAGAATTAAGTGTAATATCTATATTGTTTAAATATAATTTTGAAATTTTAATATCCTCGTAAGATGCACCTTTTTTAATAAACACAAAATCACCAAACTTATTTTTTTTAATCCCAAATCCATTAACTCTTAAGAAGTTAGAAATAAGAGTATTTGGAGAATACATACTGTCAATTTTAATTGCTCTATCTGCAGTGCCTCTTTCTGGTTTTCGAATTATTCTTAATTTTGATTTTAATACTATTTCATCTAAAACCTCAACATCTTTTATAAAATCAGAGGTTTTCACATTTACAACATCTTCCTTTAATTTAAATTCTTTTGGTTGTACTTTTAATTTATCAAAACTTTTTAGACTAGAGAACCCTAAATAACCTTTATATTTTTTTTGTTTGCCTTTAGCATTTTCATATAATATTGAAACAGATGATGAATCTTTTAAGTATAAATTAGAAAATTCAAATTTATTGTTACTATAATTTTTAGTTAAGTAAAGATCATTTTCAATAGAAAATAAGCTGATTTTCCCATTAGAACTATCTCCTTTCATATTTAAAGTTCCCTGAATAGAAATTCCTTTTTCGCCTTTGTATATAATTTTTGGAGTATTGTTAAAAATTTGGTTCCAATTATATTTACTCCACCCTTGAGTTAATAAAAGTAAATCTAAATCGTTTAATTTTTTTCTATTTATGTTTTTAAAATAATTGCTAGCGTTTTGAATTTTTCCTTTAATATATGGCTTTAATAAAAATGATGTATAAATATTATTTTCAGGATTATAGCTTTTTGTTTTGAGAGGCAAGAATGAAGCGCTTAAATAAGTTACAATAGAATCTGATTTTGACCTTAAATTTATTCTTATTGAATCTTTAGATATTTTATTTTTAGTAATTGAAACGTCTGTAAATAAGTCTTTATGATAATTAAATATTAATCTTTCTGCTAAGGGTCTGTTTCGATTGTCAAATAAAGTAATAATATTAACTCCTTTTTTTAATTTTTTATTTTTTATTAATAACTCGTAAACTTGTTTTTCTTCTCTAAATGTAATTGTCCTTTTTAAAAAAGAGTTTGTATTGTGAATGTAAATATGATGCTGTTTCCCTTTAAGTAAAGAAAGTGTTTCAGAATTTAGGCTAACCTTAATGTTAACATAAGAAGTGTTGGGGTTAGAGACACTTAAGTTTACTCCGAGCCTGCTTACGTTTTCTATTTTCTTTTCTACTTTTTCATCATCTAAAAAAGTAAAGATCACTTTGTATTGTTCTTTTTCTTTGAATAGAAAACTAAATTTCCCCAATCCAAATTCGTTATTAAAAAATTCTTTAATTTTCTTTCCCTCACTATTAAATACCTCTCCTTTTACAATTTCTACACCTTTGTTTTTATTATCTTTTATAAGCACGCCAATTGTATTTATAGTATTGGTAATTAGGGTTCCACTTTCAGGTAGTAATTGAATATCATATTCACGTTTTTTTTCAATGACTTCTTGTTCACTAGCACTTATTATTTTTATTTTTTGAAAGTATTCTTGTTTTTCTACGAAGTTACCCATCCATTTAGAATGTGCTTTCAGGTAATAAATATTTGATTTAAAAGTTGAATCAATTTTTATATTTCCTTTACCAATACCATCTTTAATGTAAATTAATTTTCGGTCTTTTAACCGACCATCTTTATTATAAATAGATACATATAAGTTTGAAGTAGTTGGGTGAAGCTTTCTTTTGTTTTGCTCTAAAACATATGCCTTAAACCAAACTTCTTCACCTTTCATAAAAGAAGTTTTATTAAGATGTAAAAAAGGGATTTCTCTTGTTAATTTAAAATAGTTAAGGTATTTTTTATCTATATTTTGAATTTCTTGTGAGGAAATAGTAGAACTAATAAAGATAAAAAGCAACAATTTTTTTATTCTCATAGATTTAATTTTTAACAAAAAACACCAAAGATTGTGCCATAAAAAAAAACCATTAGAAATTCTAACGGTTTTTTTATGAAATATATTTAAGAATAAAATAACTTATTTACAGCTATTTTTTTACTACATCATTCCTGGCATTCCACCACCCATTGGAGGCATTCCACCAGCAGGTGCATCTTCTTTAATATCGATTAATGCACACTCAGTTGTAAGAATCATACCTGCAACAGAAGCCGCATTTTCTAAGGCAACTCTTGTTACTTTTTTAGGATCTATAATCCCAGCTTTTAACATATCTACATATTGGTCAGATTTTGCATCGTAACCAAAGTCCTTTTTACCTTCTAAAACTTTGTTTAAGACAACAGAACCTTCACCACCAGCATTCTCAACAATAATTCTTAAAGGAGCTTCAATGGCTTTATTAATAATCTGAACACCTGTAGTTTCGTCTAAATTCTCTGTAGTAATTTTTTCTAATACTTTTTTAGCGCGAACTAAAGCAACACCACCACCTGCTACAATTCCTTCTTCAACAGCAGCTCTTGTGGCGTGCAAAGCATCATCAACTCTATCTTTCTTTTCTTTCATCTCTACTTCAGAAGCAGCTCCAACATATAAAACGGCAACACCTCCAGCTAATTTTGCTAAACGCTCTTGTAGTTTTTCTTTATCGTAATCTGAAGTGGTTGTTTCTATTTGTGCTTTAATCTGATTTACTCTAGATTTAATAGCTTCTGCATTTCCAGCACCATTTACAATAGTAGTATTGTCTTTATCAACAGTAATTGTTTCTGCAGTTCCTAATAAATCTAGTGTCGCATTTTCTAATGAAAACCCTCTTTCTTCAGAAATTACAGTTCCACCTGTTAAAATAGCAATATCTTCTAACATTGCTTTTCTTCTGTCTCCAAAACCAGGTGCTTTTACAGCAGCAATTTTTAATCCACCACGTAATTTATTAACTACTAAGGTAGCCAATGCTTGTCCGTCTACATCTTCAGCTATAATTAATAAAGGTCTTCCAGATTGAGATACTGGTTCTAATATTGGAAGAATTTCTTGTAAGTTAGAAATCTTTTTATCGAATAATAAAATATACGGATTTTCTAAATCTGCAATCATTTTATCTGCGTCAGTCACAAAATACGGAGATAAGTACCCTCTGTCAAATTGCATACCTTCAACAACATCTACATAGGTTTCCATCCCTTTAGCTTCTTCAACAGTAATTACACCTTCCTTACCAACTTTGGTAAAAGCTTTTGCAATTAATTCTCCAATAGTACTGTCGTTATTTGCAGAAATTGCGGCAACTTGATTTATTTTTTCTGAAGAATTTCCTACTTTTTGAGCTTGTTTTTCTAAATCAACAACAATTGTTTTCACAGCTTTATCGATTCCACGCTTTAAATCCATAGGATTTGCGCCAGCAGCTACATTTTTTAGACCTTCTTTAACAATTGCTTGTGCAAGAACGGTAGCAGTTGTTGTTCCATCACCAGCTAAATCATTGGTTTTAGAAGCAACTTCTTTTACCATTTGAGCTCCCATATTTTCAAGTTCATTCTCTAACTCAACTTCTTTTGCTACAGAAACACCATCTTTAGTTACGGTAGGTGCTCCAAAAGATTTAGAAATAATTACATTTCTTCCCTTAGGGCCTAAAGTTACTTTTACTGCATTTGCTAATGCATCAACTCCACGTTTTAATCCGTCGCGAGCTTCAATATCAAATTTTATATCTTTTGCCATTTTCTTTTGTATTTATTGAATTAAATAATTGCTAAAATGTCGCTTTCACGCATCATTAGATAATCTTTTCCTTCCAGTTTCAAGTCAGTTCCCCCATACTTACCATATAAAACGGTGTCACCTACTTTGACAGTTAAAGGTTCATCTACTTTACCATTTCCTATAGCTACAACGGTTCCTTTTTGAGGTTTTTCTTTTGCATTGTCTGGTATAATTAATCCAGAAGCTGTTTTTGTCTCAGCTGGAGCAGGTTCAACAAGAACTCTGTCTGCTAAAGGTTTAATGTTTAATCCCATTTTTATAGTTTTTGATTAATTAAATTATTTTTATAATAGAATATTGTCAGTAATTATGCCATTATTCTAAAACTGACAATTTTTCTTTTGATGAATTTAGTTCTTGAAATTCATATATAAAAAAATGCCAACGTGTCATTTTCGTTGGCATTTTTTAAAGTTTTCAAACTAAATATTATTTAATGCTATCATTAGTTGTTGGTGCTGTATCTACTGGAGTAGTCGCTTCAATACCTTCTAGGGTGTTGTCCAACTTAAAATTGTTATCATTAGATCTTGGGATTGCAAAATTTGCTAATAAAATTAAAGCAAACATTGCTATTGCTAGTGTCCAAGTTGTTCTGTCTAAAAAATTATTTGTGTTTTGTACACCACCTAAAGATTGTGCACCACCACCGCCAAAAGAAGAAGATAACCCTCCACCTTTTGGATTTTGTACCATAACAATTAATATTAAAGCAATGGCCACAATTAAAATTAGAATTAAAAATGCTGTATAACTCATGTTTTATTTTTTTGTAAAATTTGTATTCTTTTAATTTGGTCTGCAAAGAAACCACTTTTTTCTGGATATTTCAAACTTAAAATTTTATAAGCTTGCATTGCATTTTCATACTTTTTTTGTTCTAAATAAACTTTAGCTAAAGTCTCTGTCATCAAAGAAGAATCTTCTTTGTTTTGGGTAATAGTTGATGCAACAGATTTGTCTTTTACCAAAGGTTTAATTTTGGGGTTATTTTGAATGAATGTATCAATTAAATTTTCTTTATTGATTGTCTTACCTGCTTCTTTTACAACGTTTCTAATAATTGATTTTTTAACCGATAACTGCAACCATTTATTAAAAGAATAATTTTCTTGTGATGAAAATGAAATAGGTTTGCCTATTTCTAATTCTTTTTCAGCAGTATTATTTTTAGTAGTGTATTTTGTGCTTTCAGATTTAATTTCTTCTTCCGTTATCTTTTTTGAAATCTGCCGATGAATATTTTCTTTCTG
This sequence comes from uncultured Polaribacter sp., assembly GCA_964275545.1. Lineage (GTDB taxonomy): Bacteria > Bacteroidota > Bacteroidia > Flavobacteriales > Flavobacteriaceae > Polaribacter. The sequence goes on along the minus strand of CAXYCO010000025.1, from coordinate 17,647 downwards.
AATATTAAAATCTGATGAAGTGATATAATTGAATAAAATAGTTCTGTCTTTTGTATGGGCTGCTGTTAATTTCAACTCATAGTTATATTTAAAGCTATCTTGTTCTTTTAGCCCTTTTAAATAAAGCGCTCTTGCAGATTGAAAATATGGATATTCTTCAATCAAAGTCTTTAATTTAGCAATGTCTAGTTGCTTAATTTGTTGGGTGTTTTTTAAAATTGATATGTAGTTTGTTTTTTCCAATTTATTACCAGTTTCCTAAAGCAGCATTAAATATATCTTGAATAATACGCTCTAAAATTTCATCCAAAGCACTTTCTAAAACACCTCCGGAAAGCTGTGCATTAGCATCAAAATCTGAATAAAAAGAAAATTGTTTTTCAAATTCGTCCTTCTCATTTAACTTATTATAAAAACGAACGTTTACAGTTACTGTAAGTCTATTTTGTGCAGCAGTTTGTTGCGCAGTAGCACTCATCGGATTTACCCTGTATCCTGTAATTTCTCCCTCTAATCGGAGATCTGCATTTGCATTATTAATTGCAGTTAAATTTGTTTGGCGTAAAAATAAATCTTGTAATTCATTTGTAAAACGTTGTGCTAAAACAGGCTCTACTAATGAAGCTTGATTAGGGAAAAAACTAACTTGAATCGTTTTTGCATCTGTTTGTGCGCCCGTAAATGAATATGCACCACAACTAACCAATACAATAGTACTAAATATTAAGATACTAATTTTTTTTATACTCATAGTCAATATGTGTTTGTCTTATGATTATTTCTCTTAATCTAATTTTAATTTTTCTGAATTAAATTTTCGGAAATAATATATAATTCTAAAAACGACTTTTATTATAAATCGTATTGTTTAATTTTTCTATATAAAGTTCTTTCGGAAATCCCGAGTTCCTTTGCAGCTAATTTTCGTTTATTATTATTTTTTTCTAATGATTTTCTAATCATTTCAATTTCTTTGTCCTGTAAAGATAAGCTTTCATCTTCTTCTATGGTTTCAATAAAATCATAATTATTTTGAGTCGAATTTTCCGGAATCTGAACTACTTCTACAGGTGTATTTTGTTGATGTTGTTCTTGATAAATTTTTTCTATTAATTGATGATTTTCCTCCTGTACTTTGTCTATACTTCCGCTTTGCATTAAATCGATGGTTAGTTTTTTTAAATCGTTAATGTCACTTCGCATATCAAATAAAATTTTGTACATAATATCGCGTTCTGTTGCAAAATCATTATTCGATTTTCCACCGATTACAGCGGGTAAGTTCCCACTATAATTAGGTAAATATTGCCCCATTTTTTCTCCAGTAATCATTCTACTTTCTTCTACAACAGATATTTGTTCAGCAATGTTTCTTAATTGACGAATGTTTCCTGGGAAATGGTAGTTCAATAATCTCTTTGTAGCTAATTCATCCAAACGTATTGTTGGCATTCTATATTTTTGTGCAAAGTCTGAAGCAAATTTTCTGAATAATAAATGAATATCATCTTTGCGATCTCTTAAAGCAGGTAGATTAATTTCTATGGTACTTAATCTGTAATATAGATCTTCCCTAAATTTTTCTTTTGCAATAGCATCATGCATATGAATGTTTGTAGCCGCAACAATTCTAACATTTGTTTTTTGTACTTCTGATGAGCCTACTTTTATAAATTCTCCATTTTCTAAAACCCGCAATAAACGAACTTGAGTAGTTAGGGGTAGTTCTCCCACTTCATCTAAAAAGATGGTTCCACCATCTGCCACTTCAAAATAACCTTTTCTAGCTGAAGATGCTCCCGTAAAAGAGCCTTTTTCGTGCCCAAAAAGCTCACTGTCAATAGTTCCTTCTGGAATTGCACCACAGTTCACAGCAATGTATTTTGCATGTTTTCTATGGGACAAAGAATGTATTATTTTTGGAATACTTTCTTTACCAACACCACTTTCACCAGTTACCAAAACAGAAATATCTGTTGGGGCAACTCGAACTGATTTTTCTAAAGCACGATTTAAGTGAATATCATTTCCAATGATTCCAAAGCGCTGTTTTAAAGTCTGTAAATTTCCCATATCATTTTTAGTTTCAAAGCCAAAAAGTTTTAAATTTTGTTGGTACTTTTAATCATTATTACTCGAATACCCAATAGCTGTTCCTTTTAGAGTAGCTGACGTACAATCTTCTACTTTTACCATTACAAAGTCACCTAAGTTATAGTTTTCTTTTGCAAAAACAGCAACGGTATTTTGTGTATTTCTACCTTTCCATTCATTCGGATTTTTTTTAGAAGTACCTTCTATTAAAAACTCTTCTATTTTTCCTAAATGTTGTTGTGTTCTGAATAAAGCGTGCTCTTGTTGTAAATCTATAATTTCTTGTAATCTTCTTTTTTTGGTTGCAAAAGGTACATCATCTTCCATTTTATTTCCGGCTAAAGTTCCCGGTCTTTCAGAGTAAGAAAACATAAATCCGAAATCGTATTTTACATATTTCATCAATTCTAAAGTATCTTTATGATCTTCCTCTGTTTCTCCACAGAAACCAACAATCATGTCCTGTGATAGAGACATTTCTGGAACAATTTTAAAGATATTATCTACCAGTTCTATATATTCTTCACGAGTATGTTGTCTATTCATTGCTTTTAACATGGCATTGCTTCCACTCTGAACAGGTAAATGTAAATATTTGCAAATATTTACATGTTTTGCCATAACATGAATTACGTCTAAACTCATATCCTGTGGGTTAGAAGTTGAAAAACGGAAACGGGTTTTTGGAAATTTTGTAGCGCACATGTCTAATAATTCAGCAAAACCTACAGCCGTTGCTTGCGCTATTTCAGTAGCTTTTTTGAAATCTTTTTTCAAACCTCCACCAAACCAAAGAAAGCTATCTACATTTTGACCTAACAAAGTAATTTCCTTGAAGTTTTTATCAACCATAGATTGAATTTCTTCTAAAATACTCTTTGGGTCTCTGCTTCTTTCTCGGCCACGCGTAAAAGGAACCACACAAAAAGTACACATATTGTCACAACCTCTTGTAATAGATACAAATGCAGTAACTCCGTTAGAATTTAAACGGACAGGAGATACATCTCCATAAGTTTCATCTTTAGATAAAATAACATTTACAGCATCTCTACCTTCGCTAACTTCATCTAATAAATTTGGTAAATCTCTATATGCATCTGGACCAACAACTAAATCGACAATTTTTTCTTGTTCTAAAAATTTTTCTTTTAGACGTTCTGCCATACAGCCTAAAACCCCAACTTTCATTTTTGGGTTTATTTTTTTTACAGCATTGTATTTTTGTAAACGTTTTCTTACGGAAGTTTCTGCTTTCTCTCTTATAGAACAGGTGTTAACCAAAACTAAATCTGCTTCTTCTAATATCTGAGTCGTATTATAACCTTCTTTATCTAGAATAGAAGCAACAATTTCACTATCGTTCATATTCATCTGACAACCATAGCTTTCAATGAATAATTTCTTTGTATTCTTTGCTTTGTTTTCAGTTATTAGCGCTTTTCCCTGAATTCTTTCGTCAATAATTTTTTCTACTTGATCCATGTATCAGTTTTCTCTTAAATGGTTTGCAAAGATACAACCAAATTTGAATTTTTATGACAAATTGGCAGAAAAAATACATTCAATTTCCTGTTAAATATCACCCAAAAGTGCCTCAAAAAAAAAATAATAAAAAAAAACAACATACTTTTGCAATCTAAAATCTCGCAAATTAGTTTGCGATAATTACGACAAAAGAAATATACATGGCAAAGAATCTAGTAATTGTAGAGTCACCAGCAAAGGCAAAAACCATAGAGAAGTTTCTTGGGAAGGATTTTCAAGTTGAATCTAGTTATGGCCATATTGCAGATCTACCATCCAAAGAACTAGGAATTGATGTAGATGGTGATTTTAGCCCAAAATATATAGTCTCAGACGATAAAAAACCGATTGTTAAAAAGCTAAAAGCTTTGGCTAAAAAAGCAGAGATGGTTTGGTTGGCTAGTGATGAGGATAGAGAGGGAGAAGCAATAGCATGGCATTTAAAAGAGCAATTAGCGTTAAAAGATGAAAATACAAAACGTATTGTTTTTCATGAAATTACTAAAAATGCTATTTTAAAAGCAGTCGAAAATCCAAGAGATATAGACTATGATATGGTAAATGCACAGCAGGCTAGAAGGGTTTTAGACAGGCTTGTTGGGTATGAGTTGTCACCCGTTTTATGGAGAAAAGTAAAAGGGGGTTTGTCGGCAGGTAGAGTTCAATCTGTAGCAGTACGATTAATTGTAGAAAGAGAACGAAGTATTCTTGATTTTAAAGCCGAAACACATTATAAGGTAGTTGCACAATTCTCTAATGATGAAGGAAAAACATTTAAAGCCACAATACCAAAGAATTTTGAATCTAAAAAGGCAGCAGAAGATTTTTTAAATTCTTGTGCTAAAGCCGATTTTTCTATTGAAGATTTAACTAAAAAGCCAGCAAAAAAATCTCCAGCAGCTCCATTTACAACCTCAACATTACAGCAAGAAGCATCTCGTAAATTAGGATATCCTGTTGGTAAAACAATGCAAGTTGCACAGCGTTTGTATGAAGCAGGTTTAATAACCTACATGAGAACAGATAGTGTTAATTTATCTGTGGATGCAAGAAATGCTGCAGAGGAAGAAATTAGCAACTATTACGGAGAAGAATACAGTAAACAACGTGTCTTTAAGTCGAAAGCAAAAGGAGCTCAAGAAGCCCATGAAGCAATTAGACCAACAAACATGAAAAAGCATTCTATTGATTCAGAATATGATCAAACAAGATTGTATGATTTAATATGGAAAAGAACTTTAGCATCTCAAATGAGTGATGCTATATTGGAGCGTACAAATGTGAAAATTAAAAATTCCGAAAACGATAAAATTTTCACTGCAAATGGAGAAATGATAAAATTTGATGGTTTCTTAAAAGTGTATCTAGAGGGAACTGATAATGAAGATGAAGAGCAAGCTGGAATGTTGCCTAACCTAAAAGTTCATGAGAATCTTGGTCATAATTTTATTAATGCTACTCAAAGATTTACAAGTCCACCTTATCGATTTACAGAAGCATCTTTAGTTAAGCAATTAGAAGAATTAGGAATAGGAAGGCCGTCTACATATGCGCCAACAATTTCTACAGTTCAGAGAAGAGGGTATGTAGAAAAAGGACAGAATGAAGGCTTAGAGAGACAATATGAGCAATTAATTTTGTCAAACGGAAACTTAAAAAGTCAGACCTTATCAGAAAAAACAGGGTCTGATAAAAATAAATTAGTACCGACAGATATAGGTAATATTGTGAATGATTTTCTGGTTGTTAATTTTTCGAATATTTTAGATTTCAATTTTACTGCAAAAGTAGAATCTTCTTTTGATGATATTTCAGAAGGTGATGAAGATTGGATAGAAATGATTAAGGGGTTTTACACAAAATTTCATGACAATGTTGAAGATGTTAAAGAAAATGCAGAAAGAGAAAGTGGAGAGCGTATTTTAGGGAAGCATCCAGAATCTGGTAAAACAGTTTTAGTGCGGCTAGGTAAGTTTGGTCCGATTGCACAAATTGGTGCTCCAGAAGATGAAGAGAAATTGTTTGCTAGTCTAAATAAAACTCAGAATTTAGGTTCAATTACTATGGAAGAAGCATTGGATTTGTTCTTGCTTCCAAAAAACTTAGGTCTTTATGAAGGTGAAGAAGTAATTGTTTCCAATGGTAGATTTGGACCATACATTCGTTTTGGTACTATGTTTGTTTCTTTAGATAAAGGAGAAAATCCGATGGAAGTAGATCTGCCTAGAGCTCAAGAGTTAATTGTTGCAAAACAAAAAGCAGATGCTCCAATATATCATTATGAAGATTTACCCGTTCAAAAAGGGGTAGGACGTTTTGGTCCTTTTATAAAATGGAACTCGATTTTTATCAACGTCAATAAAAAATATGATTTTGATAACCTTTCAGATGACGATATTATTGAGCTTATTGAAATAAAAAAACAGAAAGAAATTGATAAAGTTATTCATAATTGGGAAGATGTTGGTATTCGTGTCGAGAAAGCTCGATGGGGACGTTTTAATGTTTTAAAAGGTAAAATTAAAATAGAATTACCAAAAACAACAGTAATAGAAAAGCTTTCAAAAGCAGATGCTGTTAAAATGGTAGAAGCTAAAACACCCAAGAAAAAATCAATAAAAAAGAAAACTACAGCTAAAAAAACTACAAAAAAGAAATAACAAACACTTATCTTGCAGATAAGAAAAAAAACTATGAATTTCGACTTTTTATCCCCTATAAGAGAATCGGTTTTAGCCCATTTAGTGCTCCAGTCTTCGCTAAGCTTTGGCAATCAAATAAGCATACATTCAGAAAAAGAAGGTATACCCGATCTAGAGAATGTTCAGTTAGCTATTTTTGGAGTTCAAGAGGATAGAAACTCACAAGATAATTTTGGCTGTGGAGAAGACCTTCATTTTATAAGAAGAAAGTTGTACAGCCTGTTTCCTGGAAAATGGAATACAAATATTGCAGATTTAGGAAACATACAAAAAGGAAACACTGTAGAAGATACTTATTTTGCAGTTTCTGAAATAATATCATCACTTCTAAAGATGAATATTATTCCCATAATAATTGGAGGTGGTCAAGATGTTACTTATGTGAATTATAGAGCCTATGATGATTTAGAACAAACAGTTAACATTACAGCTGTAGATAGTCGTTTTGACCTAGGGAATTTGGAAGATGATTTAACCTCACAATCTTATTTGAGTAAAATTATAATGCAACAGCCAAATAATTTGTTTAACTATAGCAATATAGGACATCAAACTTATTTTAATTCTCAGGAAGAGATTGCTCTTTTAGAGGGCTTGTATTTTGATGTTTATAGATTGGGAAATGCAAAAAAATTAGAAATTGTAGAGCCTGTTTTTAGAGATGCAGATATTGTAAGTATAGACATTGGTTCTGTAAGGCAAAGTGAAGCTCCAGCAAATAATAACGCCTCCCCAAATGGGTTTTATGGAGATGAAATTTGTGCTATTTCTAGGTATGCAGGGATTAGTGATAAAGTAACTTCATTTGGTATCTATGAATATAATTCTAAACATGATAATAATTACCAAACGGCTCATTTAATAGCACAAATGATTTGGTATTTTATAGAGGGTGTTAACTTTAGGGCAAAAGATTATCCCTTTTGTACCAAAGAGAACTATCAGAAATTTATAGTGCTATTAGAAGATGACGATCCAATCAATTTTTATAAAAGTAATAAAACAGGGAGGTGGTGGATGGAGATAAATATTATATCAGATAATAAATACAAAAGACATGCGTTAATACCATGTACCTATCAAGATTATACAGATGCAACCAAACAAATTATTCCAGAAAGATGGTTCAAAGCTATGAGAAAATTGGTCTAATAATAATAATACGTTAAAATGCAACTTACGATTGTTTTTTAGCAAAAAAAATAATAGGTTTACGAACTTTTTAGCAAAGATATTTTTTAATATGAAGAAAGCAGCAATATTTGCACTTTTAATAGCAGTTTTTTATAGTTGTGGCTCTAATGACAGAGGAGAATTAGTAGGAGTAAAAGTTAAGAAAAAATGGTTTTCAGAAAAACCATTTGGAATGTCTTTAATTCCTGGAGGGTCTTTTACTATGGGTAAGCAAGACCAAGATATTATTGGAACCATGAATTCTCCTACAAAAACCGTTACAGTTAGACCTTATTACATGGATGAAACTGAGGTTACAAACAGTGAATATAAATCGTTTGTAGAATGGGTTAGAGATTCTATAGTAAGAACAAGATTAGGGTACCAACAAGAATTTGTAGCTATGGGAGCTACACCAGATCCTAATGGCGCTGCATTGTCTGGAGGAATTAACGATTATGCATTTAAAGATACAGTTACCACTACCAATGCATACGAAAAATACATGTATGAAAACTACTATAGTTTAGGAGAAGGTATTGATTCTATCAAACCACTAAATTGGGACAATGACATTATCTGGAAAAAAGAAGACTACCCAGATGTAGACTATGTTGAAGTAATGGATTCTCTTTACATTAAAAGAGATGATGCTGTAGACGGAATAAGAACTTTTAATCCAAAATTTTTAAACTATAGATATTCTTGGTTTGACGCAGATGGAGCAGCAAGAAAAGGAGGGAGTAGAAAAGATTTCTTAATTAACGAATCATTAAATGTTTATCCAGATACAACAGTATGGGTGAAAGACTTTAACTATTCTTACAACGATCCAATGCACCAAGATTATTTTCATCATCAATCTTACGGAGATTACCCCGTTGTAGGTGTTACTTGGGGTCAAGCAAATGCTTTCTGTAATTGGAGAACAAAAAATAAAAATGATTATCTAAGGGGGAAGAAAAATTCAACGTCAGTTCCCAGCTTTAGATTACCAACAGAAGCAGAATGGGAATACGCTGCACGTGGAGGTTTAGAGTTTGCAACGTATCCGTGGGGTACAGGAAGTACTACAAGTGATAGAGGTTGTTTCTTAGCGAATTTTAAGCCTGTAAGAGGAAATTATGCAGTAGATGGTGCATTGTATACTATGGAAGCAAAATCTTTTAACGCAAATGATTACGGGCTATACAACATGGCTGGTAACGTTTCTGAATGGACAAATACAGCTTACAACTCATCTTCCTACTATATGGCATCAACAATGAACCCAAATGTAGAAGATAGAAAAAATAAAAGAAAGATTATACGTGGAGGTTCTTGGAAAGATGTAGCTTACTTTTTAGAAGTAGGATCTAGAGATTACGAATACTCTGATACAGCAAGAAGCTATATTGGCTTTAGAACTGTTCAAAATTATATTGGTAAAACAAACAAATAAATCAAATAACTAAACAAAATATCTTAGAAAATTATTAAAATTATGGCACAATCAAGAGCATACAAAAAGAGAATGAATTTCGTATACGGAATCGGAGCAGCAATTGTAATTATTGGTGCCTTATTCAAAATTCAACATATATCTTTTGGTTTTTTAACTGGAGGATTAATGTTATCAATTGGTCTAATCGCTGAAGCAATTGTATTTGCTATCTCTGCTTTTGATTCACCAGAAGATGAATTAGATTGGTCTAAAGTATACCCAGAATTAGGAGAAGATGGAATTGAATCTGAAGGAACTCAGGGGTTATTATCACAAAAATTAGATACTTTATTACAAGAAGCTAATATTGATTCTGGACTAATGGCAAGTCTTGGAGACAGTATGAAAAACTTTCAGGGAGCAGCAGAGGGATTATCTGCAGCATCCGAATCTATTTCATCAACAAACAGATATAACGAGCAAATGTCTATGGCGGCTGTTCAAATGGAATCTTTAAACGGTTTGTACAAAGTACAAGTAGAAAACGCTAGTCAACAATCTGAATTAAACACAGCTGTCGCAGAAAATACAGAAAGGCTAAAAGAGCAAATGGAATCTTTAGCAAGCAACTTATCTTCATTAAATGGAGTATATGGTGGAATGCTTTCTGCAATGACAAACAAATAATTAGTTCATTAACTATAAATTTAAAAAACTAATTAAATATGGCATCAGGAAAAATGTCTGCTAGGCAGAAAATGATAAACCTTATGTATCTTGTATTTATTGCCATGTTAGCAATGAATATGAGTAAAGAAGTGCTCTCTGCATTTGGGTTTATGAATGAGAAATTAACAGAGAACAATGCTTCTACAACAGCTAAGAATAATGAAGCCTATGCGAATTTAGCAACGAAAGCTTCAGAACAAAAAGCAAAATTTGGTCCTTTAAAAATTCAGGCAGATAAGATACAAGTACTTTCTGCTGACTTCTATTCGTATTTAGAAGAGTTAAAGACTAAAATGACTGCTGATGTTGAAGATAAGAAAGATTATGAAACGATGGATAAAACTGCTTTCCTAGATGAGTATTTCTTTGAAGGAGATAAGTTTACCCCAGAAGGTGAAGTCTTTTTAGGTAAAATTAATGGATATAGGGACGATGTAAATACTGCTTTAGGAGATAATAATAAATTTAGTACAACTTTAAACGCTAGGTTTAGTACTGAGGATGTTGTAAATAGAGATGGTAAAACTGTGAAATGGTTAGAGTATAGGTACCAAGGATTTCCTTTGGTAGCCTCCTTAACCAATTTAACTCAGATGCAAGCTGATATTAAAAATACAGAAGCAGATATTGTGAGTTCTTTATTAGGTGGTAAATTAGAAGAAGCTTTATCTTTAAACAATTACCAAGGTATTGTTAGATTAGATAAGACGGCTTATTTTGCTGGTGAAAAAGTTACAGGGCAAGTAGTTCTTGGGAGGTATGATGCAACTTTAGTTCCAAACAAGGTTACTTTAAACGGAAAAGATGCAACTAAAAATGTAAAAGATGGACAAGTTATTATTGACATGCCTGCTGGTAACGTTGGAGAAAAAACTATAAAAGGAACAATTTTCTTTACAGAAAAAGGAGAACAAGTTCCTGTAGATTTTGAAAGTAAATACTCAGTAATCCCAGAACCTAGTAGTGCAGTAGTTTCAGCAGATAAAATGAATGTGGTGTATAGAGGTTTAGACAATCCTATTTCGGTTTCATTACCTGGTGTTTCAGATAATAATTTAAAAGTTTCTGCTGCAGGAGGTAAGCTTTCTGGAAAAGGAAGTTCATATAGTTTAAGACCTGGAGCTGCTAATGAAATAAAGATTAATGTAAGCGCAAAATTAAGTAGTGGAAAAACAGTGAACTCTGTAAAGAAATTTAGAGTCAAAGACATACCTGCAGCAATGGCAAGCGCACGTGGGCAATACGGAACTGTAAGACTGCCAAAAAATGCGGTTGCAAGAACTCCTATAGGAGCTGGTTTACCAGACTTTGTTTTCGATTTAAAATTAAAAGTAAAAAGCTTTAAAGTAAAAGTACCTGGGCAAGTAACTGTAATTGTAAACGGAACCACTTTTAATGCACAAGCTAAGAAAGCGCTAGCCAAAGCTAGAAGAGGAGATATTATTCATATTTTTGGTGTAAAGGCATCAATTATTGGTAATTCTTCTTACGTATTAAAGCAGGTATTACCGGTTGCAATAGAGTTAACAAATTAGATTTAAAATATAGAATATGTTTAGAAATTGTTTACTATTATTTTTTACTATAGCAACTAGTGGTTTATTAAATTCGCAAGTAAATTTATTAAATGCAAAAAAAGTTGAGCAAATAGGAAAGAAAAGCGATCAACAAATAGCTTCAGACAATGATGGTCCGTTACCTTACGGTTATGTAGATGATAGAGATATTTTATGGTCAAAAGTAGTTTGGGAATTTATTGATTTAAATCAGAAAATTAACTTGCCATATTATTTTCCTATCGATACAGCAAATATTTCTTCAGACAGAAGATCTTTATTTGACACCTTAATAAAAGGAATTAAGCAAGGCAAAATTAAAGAAGCTTATTCAGATTCTTTTTTTACATCTAAAATTACCCAAAACGAGATTGAAACGAGACTAGTAAACGTTCGTGACGAAAACGGATATAAAGATACATTTAGAATTCAAACACAAGATGTACAAGGATATATGATCAAAGGAATGTGGTATTTTGATAAACGACAAGGAGAATTAAAATACAGATTATTAGCATTAGCACCCATGGGTAAAGATGTTCAAACTTTAGGCGTAGAAAATATAGAAGATGAAAATCTATATGAATTATTCTGGATATTTTTTCCTTCTGCTAGAAAGGTTTTGCATGATTCAAAAATATTTAATCCTAAAAATGCATCACATCCTATTTCATTTGATCATTTGTTAAATGCCCGAAGGTTTAGTTCAGTAATTGTTAGAGAAGAAAATATTTATGGGAATAGAGCTATTGAAGATTATGTTCGCGGAAACTCTTTGTTTCAGCTACTAGAAGCCGATAAGATTAAAGAAAATATTAGAAACAGAGAAATGGATATGTGGAATTATTAAATTTCACTACATATAAATATAGAAAAGCGTTTGCGAAAGCAAGCGCTTTTCTATTGAAAAAAAGTATTTTTACCAAGTGAAAGTAGATTATATAATTGTTGGTTTAGGCTTGGCAGGTTTAGCATTTGCAGAAAATTTAACGGAAAATAATAAAAGTTTTATTGTTTTTGAAGATGACTCACAAACGTCATCTTTGGTTGCAGGGGGAGTATATAACCCTGTAATTTTAAAACGTTTTACGCCAGTTTGGAATGCAAAAGAACAATTAGAAATTGCATTGCCATTTTATCAAAGATTAGAAAAAAAATTCAATACAAAGTTCGATCAAAAATTTATAACTAAAAAAGTATTTAAATCTATAGAAGACCAAAATAATTGGTTTGCTGCTATAGACAAACCAAAACTTATCGATTATTTAGACTCCAAATTAGACTCTAACAACTATCATGGAGTAATTGCTGACTTTCGTTTTGGAAATGTAAAAGAAACAGGCAGAATAGATACCAAGAAATTAGTAGAAACCTATCGCAATTATTTAGATGAAGCGCATAAAATTCGGTTTGAAGGATTTGAGTATGATCAAATAGAAATCAAAGAAAATGGGATTCAGTATAAAGACATCACAGCACATAGAATTGTTTTTTGTGAAGGTTTTGGGATGAAACAAAATCCCTTTTTTAATTACCTCCCTTTAAACGAAGCAAAAGGCGAATTAATCACCATTTATGCACCAGAATTAGAAATTGACTTTCTATTAAAATCTACCTTATTTGTGTTGCCACTAGGAAATCATTTATACAAAGTTGGTGCCACTTTTAATTGGACCGATAAAACATCCAATCCATCTGAAGAAGGGAAAATTGAATTGATAGATAAGTTGGCAAAAGTAATTAATGTTCCCTATAAAATAATGGATCAAACAGCAGGGATACGGCCTACAGTTGCAGGAAGAAGACCATTAGTTGGTGTTCATCCAAAATATAAAAATTTAGCTGTTTTAAACGGTTTAGGAACACGTGGTGTTATGATTGGTCCAACAGTTGCCAAAGCGTTGTATAATCATCTAGAAAATCAAGAAGAACTAGAAAAAGATATAGATATTATACGCTTTGGTTAATTTTATTGATACGCTCCTTATCAAAAGCAATAAACATATTTATCCAAATAATTCTAGAAAGTCTTAAGTTAAATGGTGCTAATACAATTAAAGCAATAAAAATTGAAATAAAAGATTGTACTAGACTAAAATTAAAAACAAGTTTTACCAATAAAAAAGTAATGATAGAAATGGCTACTGTAATTCCATAATTTACATACATAGCACCGTAAAAAAAAGAAGGCTCTATCATATATTTTAAATTACAGTTTGGACAATTATCATATAATTGAGTAATTTTAAAAGGATTAAAAGTATAGCTATATTTAAAGAATTTTCCTTCATGGCATTTAGGACATTTTCCGCTAAAAATGCTGTATAATTTTGTTCCTTTTTTAAACATCATAAATCTATTTTTTTAAGTAGCTTTGCGGCTTACAAATTTACAAAATTTTCATGTTAAACGTACATAACCTAACGGTTTCCTTTATGGGATCTGAATTGTTTTCAGGAATTACTTTCAAACTAAACAAAGGAGATAGAATTGGACTGATTGGAAAGAATGGTGCTGGAAAATCTACACTTCTAAAAGTGCTTTCTAAAGATATAGAAAGTAGTGCGGGCACAATGGCTTTTGATAAAGATGTAGAAATGGGATTTTTACGACAAGATATAGACTTTGTTGAAGGAAGAACTATTTTAGAAGAAGCGTATCAAGCTTTTGAAGAAATTAAAGAAATTGAGCTAACCTTAGATAAAATTAACAATCAGTTAGCTACGAGGACTGATTATGAAAGCGAAGCATACAGTCAGTTAATTATAGATTTAACGGATTTAACAGAAAGATACGAACTTCTTGGAGGTTATAATTATCAAGGAGACACAGAAAAAATTTTACAGGGTTTAGGTTTTCAAAGAGAGGATTTTAATAAGCTTACCGATACCTTTTCGGGTGGATGGAGAATGCGAATAGAATTGGCAAAATTACTTTTACAGAATAATGATATTTTATTGTTAGATGAGCCAACAAACCATTTAGATATAGAATCAATTATTTGGTTAGAGAACTTTTTAAAAGCATACTCTGGTGCAATTGTATTAGTTTCTCACGATAAAATGTTTTTAGATAATGTAACAAATAGAACTATTGAAATTTCTTTAGGTCAGATTTATGATTATAAAAAACCATACTCTCAATTCTTAGTATTAAGAGGAGAAATCAAAGAAAAGCAATTACAGGCCCAAAAAAATCAAGAGAAAGAAATAAAGCAAAAACAACATTTAATTAATAAGTTTAAGGCAAAAGCAAGTAAGGCCTCTATGGCGCAGTCTTTAATGAAACAACTAGACAAAGTTGAGTTGATTGAAGTAGATCAAGATGATAATCAGGCTATGAACGTGCGTTTTGCAATTTCTAAAGAGCCAGGAAAAATTATTGTTGAAGCAGAAAACTTAAGCAAAAGTTATGGTGATAAACACGTTTTAGAAAATGTAGATTTATTGATTGAAAGAAATAGTAAAATTGCATTTGTTGGACAAAATGGACAAGGGAAATCGACTTTGGCTAAAATGATGGTCGGAGAAATTCCTTTTGGAGGACATTTAAAATTGGGTCATAATGTAGAGGTAGGTTATTTTGCTCAAAATCAATCTGAACATTTACCACCAGAAAAAACAGTTTTAGAAATAATGGAAGATGCTGCAACTGATGGAAACAGGATGCGCGTTAGAGATATGTTAGGATCTTTCTTATTTGGTGGAGATGCAGTAGATAAAAAAGCGAAAGTACTTTCTGGAGGAGAAAGAAATAGATTAGCATTGTGCAAATTGTTGTTAAGTCCGTTTAACGTATTAATAATGGATGAGCCAACAAACCATTTAGATATAGCATCAAAAACTGTTTTAAAAGAAGCTCTAAATAATTTTAATGGAACTTTAATCGTAGTTTCTCATGATAGAGATTTTTTACAAGGTTTAACAACAACTGTATATGGTTTTAAAGACAAGGTAATTAAAGAATATTTAGGAGATATAGATTACTTTTTAGAACAACATAAAATAGAAAATCTTCGAGAAGCAGAAAAAAGAACCGTTGTAAAAGTTGATAAATCTTCTGTAAAAAAAGAAACACATCAGCTTTCTAGAGAGCAAGAAAAACAACTTAAAAAATTAAAAAATAAACTTTCTAATATAGAAACAGAAATATCAGATTTAGAAACAGAAATAGCTAAATTAGATATGGATTTAGCTCAGAATTATGATGAAGTTTCTTCTAGACCAAATTTCTTTGAAAAATACAAAGCAAAAAAATCAAAAGTAGAATCTTTAATGGAGCAATGGGAAGTTATTGAACAAGAAGTAGCAAGCTTCGAATAAGATTTCTTTTTTTCATGTCAAATCGATTTTATTTCTTAAATACACACCCAAAACATCAAGTATTTCTATACATGTTTGAAGCAAATTAGTATTCTTTCTTATATTTTATTTTTTTCCAAATAGTAATGTTTAAGATAGGATTTAAACATAGATGTTTTTCATCAGAGTTTTAATCACTGATATTATAATTAATAGGGTAATTCTTTTTCTTAATACAGCTAAGGTATTCTTTCATCTTTTTTAAATCGCAATATTTGTTTACTTGGTTTTAGTGCTAGTATTTTTAAGTTAAGATCTATTTTTTTACAACTTTTTATATCACTAGCAATAAATTCCCTTAAATTTTTAGGTGAACTATATACTTCAATTAGATTCCCTACTAATTGATATTTTATTCTTGCTAAACTTCTGGTATTTGTTACTCTATCAGAAGTATTAATTTTGGTTTTAAGAACTGACTTTTTTTTATTTTGCCCATAAATATTTTATTTGATAAGTACAATTTGAGTGAATTTCATCTATTTGCTCATATTATAAAGAGCTT
The DNA here is from genome assembly GCA_964275545.1 of uncultured Polaribacter sp. Taxonomy (GTDB): domain Bacteria; phylum Bacteroidota; class Bacteroidia; order Flavobacteriales; family Flavobacteriaceae; genus Polaribacter. The sequence goes on along the minus strand of CAXYCO010000025.1, from coordinate 1,577 downwards.
TCATGCGTTATCAAATTATTATCTGTTATTTTTGCAGGTATAAAATACCAATATTGAATAGCTCAAGTAACTCTTTTTTCGACAGTACTTTTATCACCAAAAATCAACAAGTTTTTCTTCCAATTTTAGAAGAAAAAAAGGTTGAACTTTTTATAAAAAGGGAAGATTTAATTCATCCTTTTGTTTCTGGGAATAAATTCAGGAAGTTAAAATACAACTTGCTAGAAGCAAAGAAGTTAAAGAAGAAAGCGATACTTACTTTTGGAGGTGCATATTCTAATCATGTAGTTGCTACTGCAGTTGCAGGTAAAATAGCAGGCTTTAAAACTTTTGGGGTTATTAGAGGAGATGAATTGGGTAAAAACCTTAAAGAAACAATAAAAGAAAATGCCACATTAAGAGAAGCACAGAGTCATGGAATGAAGTTCCACTTTGTTTCTAGAGAGCTGTACCGCCAAAAAACTTCATTTGGTTTTATTGAAAAGATGAAAAATAAGTGGGGTGATTTTTATTTAATTCCTGAAGGTGGAACCAACTCTTTAGCTATTACTGGTTGTAAAGAAATTTTAACGAATGAGGATAGTGAATTCGATTATATTTGTTCTTCTGTAGGAACTGGTGGTACAATTTCTGGATTGATAAACTCAGTAAAGAAACATCAAAAAACTATTGGGTTTAACGCTTTAAAAGGAAATTTTTTAAAAGATGAAATCAACCAATTTGTAAAAAGAAATAAGAACTGGAGTCTTCAAAAAGAATATCATTTTGGGGGGTATGCAAAATATAATGAAGAGTTAATACGTTTCATAAACAAATTTAAAAAAGAAACATCTATCCAATTAGATCCAATTTATACTGGAAAAATGATGTTTGGTATTTTTGATTTACTCGAAAAAAATAATTTTTTAGAAGGAACTAAAATTTTAGCAATCCATACAGGAGGAATCCAAGGGATTGAAGGTTTTAATCAAAAATTAACAAGTAAAAATGAACTTATAATAGAGCTTTAATGAAGTTAAAGGTACTTATAATTTGCGTTATTACACTTTTTTTATCTAGCTGTGGCTCTAGTAAAAAAACAATAAAAATAAAAAAAAATTCGGGTGTTGTACTTTTAGAACAGCCTCCCCAAAAATTACCATCTGTAAAACAGCTTCAGCATGTTGAAAAGCTAGAAAGAAAGGGCCGTAAATTAAATAAACATACCTTAAATTACATTAAAAAGTATGCTCCAATTGCTGTAAGTGAAATGTATTTGTCTAAAATCCCTGCAAGTATAACTTTAGCACAAGGGATTTTGGAATCTGCCAGCGGAAGAAGTCACTTAGCATCTAAATCTAACAATCATTTTGGAATTAAGTGTCATAAAAAATGGAAAGGACAGCGTGTGTATCATGATGACGATGAACGTGGAGAGTGCTTTAGGAAATATACATATATAGAAACTTCTTTTAAAGATCATTCAGCATTTTTAACCAAAAGGAAACGATACGCATTTCTATTCAGTTATAACAAAAAGGATTACAAAAAGTGGGCAAAAGGTTTGAAAAAAGCTGGTTATGCTACTGATAAGGATT
>CAXYCO010000024.1:0-70997 GCA_964275545.1 uncultured Polaribacter sp. | reverse complement strand
CCTTTTTGTCGCTCTGACTGTGATTACTCAAATCGGCGGAATAGTTTATTTTATAAGTCTGTTGGTTTCTAAAAAATGGAATAAAAAACTGAAGTTTAAAACTCTGATTATTTTTGTAAGCCTTTATTTGGTTTCTACACTTTTAATTGTTCCGTTAATTGCACCAGTTTTTGGACGAGAAAAAGTAAAACATTCAAAAAAAATAAAACCAACAAATTATATGACTGTTTTATTAAACAGGAATTATATAAGACCAAAACTAAATGAATTATTAAGCAAAACGGAAAAAGAACTAAACGGAACAAATATTAAAATTCATTATTTAGATGCTAATTTTCCTTTCATTAATAAATTCCCCCTACTTCCTCATTTGAGTCATAATGACGGAAAGAAAATTGACATAAGTTTGATTTACGAAACTAAAGACGGAATTATAACGGATAAACAAAAATCTATAAGCGGTTACGGACTTTTTGAAAATCCGAAATCAAATGAGTATAATCAAATTGAAAAGTGCTTAAAAAGCGGATATTTTCAATATGACTTTCCAAAATATTTAACTTTAGGAAAAATCAATAATGAATTACTCTTTTCAGAAAAAGGAACAAAAAAACTAATAGAAGAAATATTAAAAAATCAGAATTTAGGCAAGTTATTTATTGAACCACATTTGAAAAGCAGAATGAATTTAAAGAATAATAAAGTAAGATATCACGGATGTCGAGCAGTAAGACACGATGACCATATTCACATACAACTGAAATAAAAAATAACGAACGCACAACACCGTGTATAATTCATTGCTAGTTAGTGTCTACTTGCGAAAGTCCTAGCGGACTTTCTATCTGTGAATTATTTGCTAACTTTAGTGCTTAAACACCGCAACGAAACCATACACAAAGCCGTTCTACGCAATTTGAGAAAAATTTTGCAAACATACCAATTTTTGGTATATTTGATATAAATAGAATCAAAATGAACAAAAACACATCAATATCACTCGGAAATTATTTTGACCAATTCGTACAAAGTAGTATTAGTGAAGGAAGATTTAAAAACGTTAGCGAAGTTATACGAGCAGGATTAAGGCTTTTAGAAGAAGAAGAAAGTAAAGTAATTGCATTGAAAAAAGCAATTCAAGAAGGAATAGACAGCGGAATAGCGGACGATTTTGACCCGAAAAAGCATCTTGAATCTCTAAAAGCGAAAAAGCACTCGAATGGCTAAATATAAACTGACGAACAAAGCTGTTGCGGATTTATCAAAAATTTGGGAATATACATTTGAGGTTTGGTCGGAAAAACAAGCCGATAAATATTACGATGGACTAATCTCAAATTGTGAGGAAATTGCTGAAAATCCAGATTTTGGAAAGAATTATGAAGGAATTTCAAAGCAACTTTTAGGAATAAAATCAAATCGACATATAATATTCTATAGAACTTTAAACGAAAATTATGTTGAGATTACGAGAATATTACACGAAAGAATGGATTTAAAAAAAAGAATAACTGAATAAAAAACTGCGTAGAACACCGTGTATAATTCATTGCTAGTTAGAGCTTACTTACGAAAGTCCTCGTGGACTTTCTATCTGTGATTTATTTGCTAACTTCAGTGCTTAAACACGCAACGAAATCATACACAAAACCGTTGTGGGTAATTTGAGAAAACCGATATGAAAGAATCAAAAAGATTGAATTTTTTAAAATCTTATCTCAAATTATATAGTGTTGAGAGAATTGAATTGACTAACGAAACGTTGGACTCAATAAGCGGAATTGCAATCTATGATGAAAGTGACCCAGAAGAACGTCAGGAATTTATTTGGCATAAACCTGAAAAGGAAATTCCTTCACCTGAGTTGAACATTCTGATTGAAAAAATTGTGACGGAAAAATGGCACAATGGAGACAAAATTTCGGAACATATTAAGGAATTGGAATTTGAAGAATTTGACAATTCGACTAAAGAAAAAATATTGACTGAATTATTTGATGTACGAATTAGAATGGTTGACAATGGAGAAGAAACGGACTCTTATTGGGTGCATTATTAAATTAAGAAAAATGTTATGAAAGAAAAACTTAAAAAATGGAAAAAGGAGATTGACGAAATTTCAAATTGTGTTTGGAAAGTAAGTCTAACTCACGAACTTGGTCCTAAAGTTGAAAAGATAGGAGAGAATTTGGAGCAAATTGAAAAAGAAATTGAATTATCAGCTTTAGAAATGAACGAACAGATTGAAAGAAAAATAAAAAACTACCCACAACACCGTGTATAATTAATTGCTAGTCTGTGTTTACTTACGAAAATCCTCGCGGATTTTCTATTCAGTTTGTATTTACTAAATTAGTCGCTTAATCAACGCAACAACTCATACACGTATTCCAAGATCAAATCCTAATAAAAGACACTATTTTTTTATGCTGCATAATTTTGAAGAACTACATAAGGAGTTCCTCTTTTTACTACTGCAAATGCTCTCGCTATGAGTTTATTTCTAACATTATTTATCGCTAGCATTTTATCTTTTCCTTCCGCTAACTTTCTCTTATAATAGATTCGTAATTCACTATCATGTTGAATGGCAGAAATACTTGCCATACTTAATAAACTTTTCATCTTTCTATCTCCTAAATAATGGCATTGCTTTCTTCTTTTTATACTAGTACCCGACTCATGTGCAAAAGGTGCTGTTCCACAATAACTCGAGAAAGAACGCCAAGTATCAAATCTTGTGAAATTACCGGTATGGTAAATTAATTGACAAGCAACTACAAAACCAACTCCCTTTAAACTTGATAATAATTCATAATTTTTTTGCATTAAAACATCATCAAATATGAGCGCTTCTATTCTAATCTCTATTGCCTTTACTTGTTTAGATAAGTAATCAATACTTCTTTTTAAACTGATACAACCTGCATCTGTGGTAGAACTTGTTAGAAATACTTTCATCTCTTTTAAAGTACCTTTCAAACCAGCATTATTTCTAACTAGTTGATCTCTTAAAGCTAATAATCTACCAAGTTCTAAATGAGCTGTACTTTTAACTGTACTTGGACTTAACTCTTCTCTATAAATCCACCCATATCTTGCAATTAAACTTGCATCCAAACGATCTGTTTTCTCTTTTACAATACCTGAAGAACGCTTAATTTTCAATGGACTTTCTTCTACATAAACAATCTTCTGACTATTTAGATAAAGTGCTAATTTTAAAGAATAATATCCCGTATTCTCAAAACAATAAAAAACAAGAACCCCTTTTGATACTTTTAAAACCCAGTTTAATAAGCTTTTATAACCTACAATATCATTCTTAAACTCCTTGTGTACTTGAGCTTGATAACAATATGCATCAATAGTTTTTTTTGATACATCAATTCCTACTACTTCTTTGTAATTTTTCATATTTTTACATTTAGAGTGAATAAATATGTTGCTTTAACTACTTCCTTTATCGGGAGATTTAACTCCTGGTATTCCAAATGGTTCTTGGCAACTTAATAAAGAAAGAGGACTCGTACGTGTACTGGAGCTTCAAATCTAAAACACGTTATAGTTCTCCTCTTTCTCTATCTAAAGATATTTAATACAAACTAAAGAAACACGTTGTGTGTAATTACAGAAAAAACTGAAAACCAAAATTCTGAAAATAAATAATGATATTACCAATAATATTTTGGACAAAAATAAAGAAAGAAAAACTCGGAAAACTTAACTCTGATGATATTCTTGATTTAGTCGAGGAATATTTGTCCGAGAAAAAATACAATTATATCAAAAGGAAAAAAAATAAAATTATATTTCACAATGTAGATGGAATTATTCTTTTCAGATTAAAAGACTTCTTGGCAAGTGGAGAAATTAAAATTAAAGAAAAAAAGAATGAATTAATTATTCTAAACGGAAATTGGATGTTTTTTTTATTCGCAATACCGTTTCTACTTTTTATCCTTTTAGCTAAATTTAAATTTTCAACAATTGACCAAAGTGATATTCAATTAATTTGGACTTTTTTTATTGCTCTATTCATTCCTAATTTATTAATACGAATAGCAGCACATTTCTATTTTAAAGGTAAAATTGAAAGTCTGATTAATAAAACTATCCAGAACAACACTCTGAATAGTTTTAAAAACGAAAAAAAATGAATGCATAATCCTGAAAAACAAAAAACTACACACAACACCGTGTATAATTCATTGCTGGTTAGTGTATTCTTGCGAAAGTCCTAGCGGACTTTCTATCTGTGTTTTATTTACTATCTTCAGTGCTTAAACCACGCAACGAGATCATACACAAGACCGTTGTGTGCAATTGCTTAGCAGACCTAAAAAAACTGAATGAAAATAGAAAAAGACAATTTAACACCGAAACAAAAGAAAAACGTTTATCTGATAATACTTTTACTCGGAATTATTATTTGTGCTTTTTTCTTTTACAAAAATTACGACAATGAAAATCGGGAAAAATTATTGTCTGAAAATTTTGAATTTACATATTGCAGAATTATTGGAAGTAATACATACAAATCTAAAACAAACTTTCTCGAATATAATGTTGACGGAATAAAATACGAAACTCGACCTTTAAGTTCAAGGATTTTTAATATTGGAGAATTTTATAGTATTAAATACTCTAAATCAAACCCTGAAATTTCGGAAGTTGATTATACAAAACCAATAATATTAAACAAAAATGACTTTGACTTTACAAACGGAATAGTAACTAAAACATTTGAAAAAGAAAGTTTGAGTGTTCTTTCATTCTCTTATAATTATCAGAATGAAAATTATGAACGAGAAATCATTCTTGAAAAAATTGGTGAATTAAAGAAAGGAAAACAAATTGAAATATTAGTGAATAAGAAAAATCCTGAAATTTCATATTTAACTGAACAAATAAAAGCGGAATAAAAAACTGCACACAACACAGTATATAAAAAATTGCTGGTTTTGTGCTTAAACAAAGGTCGTTGCGTGTTTGCTACATCTGATTTTCCTTCGGAAAATCCTCGCACACAAACACGCAACTTTCCATATACTAACCCGTTAGGCGTAATAACCAAATTAGAAACAAATTAAACCCATATCTAAATTAAATTATGAGTAAAATTGTCAAAAAAGACATCATTCAAAGTCCAGTAGTATATTTTGACAATCAGGCTAAAAGCCTAGATGATAGACTTGAAAACGTACAACTATCAGTAGAACAAGAAAATGAAATAATTGCGGATAAAACAGTTAAAACAATAAGAGATAAAACATTAGGTTTATTTAAGGTTGGTGACATAATTAATACTGTTTTAAATTGGAATGAAGAAGTTGACAACGACTTAAAAGAAGCAAAAAAAGAGTATTTAATGAACTCTTATTTTGATAAAACTGACCAAACACAAGACTCTGTCCAAAAAATAAAGGAATTATTAACAAGCCCACAAGGGAATACTATATTCAATAAAATATTAAGAATATTAGACAATACACCACCGGATATTGAACTTACTGAACATTTATCTAATGTTTTAAAAAATATTGTAGAAACTGATTTTATAAGCCTTTTTGAAGATCATAAATTTGCCATTAATCAAATAGAAATGTTAACACCCCAAGCTCTTACATTATTAGCTGATTCTAGAAATTGGCAAGCTTGGAAACTTACTTCATATTCTTCAAATGGACCAAGAATAACTTCACATTGGTTGCCTGACTTTGTTAACGTTTATTCAGCTTCAAAAGGAATAACAGATAATCATCTAAAATCTAAAATTTCGCATTCAATGAATGACCTTATAAAAAATAGATATGTAGAAGGTATGCTAACACAGCAAAAATTAGTGGCTGCTGCTTTTTTAACTGATATAGGAAAACTAATGGTTAATTATTTAAAATAAACTACGCCTAACAACCTGTATAATTAATTGCTATGGCAAGTGCTTACTTGGAAAATTCCTTCGGAATTTTCTCAGGCTCGTATTTGTTTACTAATTTAGTTGCTTAACCACGCAACTAACCATACACAATTCCGTTGTGCAATTTGACCCGTCCTGAAATAAGGCTACATAATTTTAAACATTATGTATAGAAATGACAAAGTAATTAGACGTTACAGTGAACCTTTTAAATTAAAAATCTTAGCCGAACTCACCATCGGAAAATACACAAAGAGTGAGCTTTGTAAACTCTACTCTATTGCACCCACAACAGTAAATGTGTGGATTAAAAAGTACAATCGTAAAGACTTAATGAACACCAGAGTAAAAGTGGAAACAAAAGACGAAATATCTAGAATTAAGGCACTTCAAAAAGAAATTGAACAGCTTAAAAAACTACTACTTAAAAAAGATCTCGATGCTATGGTACAGGATTGTTATCTTGAAGTAGCAGCTGAAGATCTTGGCTATAAATCAGTTAATGAACTAAAAAAAAAGCGACCTATAAAGCCTTAATTAAAGCTAAAAAGATAGCTAAGGGATTTGCTTCTTTAACAACTATAACCCATTGTTTTGGACTTAAACGTGATGCGTATTACAAGCATAAAAACAGAGCTGATAACCGTTTAAATCGAGAACAACAGATTATTAATATCGTTAGAAAAAGACGCAAATCTCTTCCTAGAGAAGGCGTGAGAAAACTTGTAAAATCGTTACATGTAGATTTTAATAAAGCCAATATTAAAGTTGGTAGAGATACTTTATTTAATGTGCTTAGAAAACATCAAATGCTGACACTTAGAAGGAAAACCAGTGCGAGAACTACGAATTCTTATCATCGTTTTTATAAATATAATAACATCATAAAAGACTTAGAAGTTACTAGAGCTAACCAAGTTTGGGTATCTGATATTACATACATTAGAACCATAAAGGGCTTTTGCTACCTGGCTTTAATAACAGATATGCATTCCAGAAAAATAGTGGGTTATGATCTTAGTGATAGCTTGGAACTTAAAGGATGCGTGAGAGCGTTAAATAAGGCTATTTATCAAGCTAAAAACATTAAACAACTTATTCATCATTCAGACAGAGGAATACAATATTGTAGCAATGTATACACACAAATACTCAAAAGAAAAAAGATAGATATTAGTATGACCGAAGAAAATCATTGTTACGAAAACGCAATGGCAGAGACGAGTAAATGGAATTTTAAAAGATGAATTTTATTTAGACCAAACCTTTGATAACGTGAGTCACGCAAAGAGAGCTGCAAAAAATGCAATTAATTTATACAATGAAGTAAGATTACATTTATCTTTAGATTATAAAACACCTAATATGGTATATAAATTATCAGCTTAATTCAATTTTAACCTGTAGCCATATTTCAGGACAAGACATTATGAAAAAACGAACAATCATATTATCAATTTTACTCTTATTCCAATTTTTGGTTTATGGACAAGAATATACTGAATCAGAAGAATTCATATTGACTAAATATGACACGTCTTTATTTGAAAAAATGTTTGCATCAAGTGGAGAGTTCAATGGAAACACTCAAATTTATATAACCGACAGTGAAGGAAATAAACTTAAGGAAATTGAAGTTTTTATTGAAACTTACGAAAATGACTCAAAAGTTGAGGAGTTCATAACAACTGACTTTAAAAATATCAATAAAATAATTCGTGTAGTTATTAGCCAATGTGCTTGTTATTGTGATACTTCAAAGTATTATTTTTTTTTAACTAACGACAAAAAACTAATTGAACTTCCAACAATAGAACAAGAAGATTACGAGTTTGAAATGAAAACTATAGATTACGTTTTCAATGCTGAATCCGACTCAATTGAGTTGATAGAATTTCAAGATGAAATGATAAAGGAAAATGAGAATGATAACCCAACTTTCAAATTGAAATCAAAAAAGGTTTTGAAAAAACACAAATGGAACGGAAACGAACTGAATGAAAAATAACTATGCCCAACAATGTATAACCTCAATTACGGCAGATTCGACCACGTCCGAATCCACACGGAATTGCGAGCTTAGGTGCTTAACCAAAAAACAGTAATTTTAAACCCGTAACTGACGGTTATACGAGACCGTTACCTGTAAGCTAAAACCAATCTGAACTAATTAATGAAAAGACACGAATTTATTAAATCTGAAATAAAGATTGTAAATATATTAATCCTTTTAATTGGAGGAATCGTCTTTACTTTTTTTGGAATAAAATTCACAATTTCTGCTTTAGAAAAACTCGGAATTTTGTTTGTAAGTATTCCTTTTTTATTTTTCGGAATTGCCTCGATTTACTATTTAATTAATTACAATATTCTTGAGATTGGAAATGAAAAACTAATTATTAAATCTTTATTTGGCTTCAAAAAAAAATCAATTAATTTATCTGAAATTAAATTCTATAACGAAATAAAGAAGGAAAACGCTAAATACAAACACGAAGTTGGGCATATGAAATGGAAAGATTTAACTTTATTTGGAGAAAATTTTAAATACAAAATATCTTCAACAAGTTATCATAATTATCCTGAATTAAAAAGAGCTTTAACAAGAGGGAAACAACGGAATACAAAGTCGGAAAAGGAATGGCAAAGAAAAAATAGTTTGTACTATGGTATTGGTTTTTTAATTTTTGGAATTATTATTTCTATTTGGTTTGGAATAATATCTAAAGATTTGAATGAAAAATTATTGAGTATTGGGTTTTCATCTTTATTTATAATTTATGGAATTTACCTAATTAGGAAAAATAGAAAAGCCTACAGGTAACAAAGAACTGAGCTAAAAAACAAAGCTTTTCTTCATAAATTTTAGTCATTAGTATGCTAAGCTTAAACTTCTGTTTTAAGCTTTTTTTGTTCATTTATTTTAATTTCCGCTTACTATTTAACTTCAAATACCGATACAAAAGTGGGGTCATAAGGATGTCCAGATTTTGCTATGGCAAATGCCTGTTTTAGTAATTTATTAGAAACTGCGATTAAGGCTAACTTTTTACTCTTTCCTTTGTTTGTAATTCTTTGAAAAAGTTCTCTACATCCTTTATTATGCTTGCAGGCAGTAAAAGAACACAAGAACAGTAAGTTCCTCAATTTCCTATTACCAACTTTACTAATTCGTGACCTACCTCGAACACTGCTCCCAGAGACTCGTATCGTTGGAGTAATTCCTACATAACTGCAAAGTTGAGAGGAGGTTTCAAACTTCTTAAACCCATCGGTAACAACAATTAAAAATAAGGCTGTTTTAAGCCCAATTCCTGGAATACTCTGCAATAAACTTAATTGTTGCTGTTGGTCTTGTTTTACCAAACTAAGAAGCTTTTGTTCAATGCCCTTTAACTCTTTATCTAAATGTTTCTTGTCTCTTTGTAAAGAACGATACACCCAATTTGAGGGAACCCCCAAGACTTCTTCGCCATGGATTTTATTCTTGGTAGCGGTGCGCTTTTTTAAAAAATTATCCATCAATCTAAAGAGTTGTAAACATTCACTTTGAACATTGGTAAGTGCGCTATACAATGGAACTTCTTGAGTTAATCCATACTCACAAATAGCCTTAGCATCACTCTTATCGGTTTTTACCTTAGCCAATTTCATTTGTATAAATCTTTTTACAGACAAAGGATTTACTACCGAAACATACACTTTTTTATGATACAGAAATTGAGCAAAGCGATAATGATAATACCCCGTAGCTTCCATAACGACCAGACTACCTTTAGATAGTATTGCTTGAAAATTTTTGAAACCTGTTTCAGTATTGTTAAATTGTAAATGACCTTGAACACTGCCATAACAATCAAAAACATCTTTACTGATGTCGATTCCAAAAGTTTCCCTATATTTATTCATAAGAACTGATTTATGAAAGAATAATCTACTGGACTCACAACAACTTGAAATCGAGATCTAGGTCTCACAGAACTGAACGTGATTTTTAGTAGAAAAGAGAGAGGATTATCAATGTTGTCGAAGTCTAAGCTTCACCGTGTATAGTAACCTTAATTCTCTCTTTTATTCTTTCTGATTATTTATCAAATGTATTAAAAGACAAACTTAAGCCGTGTATAATTCATTGCTGGTACTCGCTTACTTACGAAAATCCTCGCGGACTTTCTTTCTGTGATTTATTTGCTAAATTTAGCGCTTAAACAAGGGAACGAAATCATACACAAGACCGTTGGCAAACATTAGACCGAAATATACCTACATTTAGGTATTGTTTAAATCAACTCAAAGCTATATGTTTAAAAATTAAAAACAAAAAATGAAATGAAAAAGGCACTATTTTTACTTCTAATCATAAACTCTTTTAATTTAACAGCACAAAACATTGATGATTGCATTTGCACCTCGGATAGTAGACCGATGGAAGTTGGAGCTCTCACTGAACAATTTCAGCTATATGATAAAGATTACAACACAACAAACTACCGATGGATTGCTTTATATACTTTTCCAGAAAAACGATGCATTCCAAAAGATCACGATGATACTGTTTGGCCTAAAATGAAACTAGCAATATTAAATGCATTACATAATGACAAAACATATAAACAACTTTTGGCTTCGATAGATGAAGAGCAAAAGAAAGTTCTAAGAGCAATTGGATTGGGTACTACTGGAGGACTCGCTCCAAAAGGTGGCTTTTCTAATAGTACAAATTCAGGTGTTAATATCATCTATTTGAATGTTGATCTTAAAAAATTTGTAACTAACTATAAAAAGTGTAGTGCAATAAATAAAAAAGATGAATTAAAGGATAGTAAAAAAGGTAACTCATCTAATTCTTATACAGAATCTATTTATCAAAAAAGACAAAGAGAAGCTGCTGAATTAAAGAATTCAAAACAAAGAGCAAGCGGAATAGCTCAAAACGAAGCTAATCAGCAAATGATAAGAAACAAAGAAAGACAAGCTCAATTAGAAAAGGCAAGTGCAAACCTATCAAAAGAATTAGATAGGCAATTAGAAGAAACCTTTAATAGCTGGGCTAAACAAAGTGAATTTAATAAAACAATGAATACTTTAAAAAGAATTGAGAGTAAATCCATTAATTCAATTATTGCTGAAGTAAAGCGGAAAAGTAGAAATATTGATTCACAATATGCACAACGAAAGATAAGTGAGAGAAATAGAATTGCAAATCAAGGAAATTATTATGCCAATAAAACTAAAACACAATCAGAATTAAAATTAAGCAATTCAATTACTGGTTTAGCACAAATGTTATCACAAAATTCTATAGAAAAACAAAGGCGTGAAGCACAAAAAGAATTACGACAAGAACAAAGGAATTCTGAAGAAGCGTTACAAAATCGTTTTATCGAAAAAATATTACCAAGTTTCAAGCACTATTTTGAACTCGCTATAAAATCGGTATACCCCAACGAAGAAGAATATTATACAGAGTTGTACACCTATAATGAATGCTTAATAGATAACGCTTATTCTATTTTATCGGGTTACAATGATTGCTCAAAGCCTAGTTCGAAAAAACCTACAAGAAATCCAAAACCTAGTGCAAACGATTTTTACAATGCCTATATAAGGAAAAAAAACAGCTCTAATGAATATATGAAAAGAGCTGCTGGTTATCAACTAGAATTAGCTATTGATGCAAACCCAAATAATGCAAAATGGCTATACGAATCAGTATTAACTAAAGAAATGAATATTTATGAAAAAACAGCGATACTCAAAAAAGCCCATGCTCTAGATAGCTATAACAGTCAAATAAAAAAAGCTTTTGAAACAACTCTAAATGACCTCGAAACTCTAAAAAAGAAAGAAAAAGCTTACTTTACCAAACATAATCATCGTTATCCAGATTTTGAATGGGAATTACGCAATGGTTTAAAGGGAATAACTATTGACAACCATATATTCTTTGTCAATCAAGATGGAGAAGAAGTTTTTAAAATTGATAATTTTGAAAAATCTTTATGGAGATCTTTCTCACACCTTACTAGGATTAACCACTGTTATGAGGATGATGAAAATCAATTTGGAAATGGTCTAGCCCGTTTTGGAAAAATGAAAGATGGTAATCTATTATATGGATATATAAATATTGAAGGTGAAATTATAATCCCTGCACAATTTTCCACTGCAGCACAATTTTCAGAAGGTTTAGCAGCTGTTCAAGACAAAGAAACAAAACTTTGGGGATATATTGAAGAAAGTGGCAAATTAATAATTCCGTACCAGTTTTCAAAAGCTTCCTATTTTTCTAAAGGTTTAGCAGCTATATTACATTCTTCCTATCCCTATGGAGCTTACCTAAACAAAAAAGGTAAAGTTGCTATTGAAGGAAAAAAAAAGTTTATTATCTCTGAACCTTTTGTAAATGGCGTTTCTATGGTACAAACTGGTACTGCCGGAAGTTATACTTGGCAATCACATGAAGATCATTACAAATATATTCTGCCTTCAGGTGATTTTTTATTCAAAAAGAGGTTTGTAAAAACTTTCCCTTTTAACAAAAAAGGGTATGCAATAGTTGGTTCAGCTAACAGATACAACATCATTGATAAATCAGGAAAAAAACAATGTAAAAAATCCTTTAAAGAATATCCTGTTTTTATAAATCGTAAAGCAAAAGTAGATATTGGGACTTTACTTAGCGGCTATTATAAGCATATAACTATTGACGAAACAGGCAAAACAATTGAGTAATAACATTTGCCAACAATGTATATAAAAAACAGGCGAAACAGTAGTGTTTTCAAAAGTTTTAGTTCATATCAAGCTCTGTACTTATCCAAAATAAAGTGCTAGGAGATCGCTTACTTTTCATATACTAACCGTTAGCAAAAATTAAAATGAAGAAACTAAATACACTGAAAAAATCTCTATTCTATATAATTATAACTTTATTAATATCAAGTTGTTCTTCTACAAAATTTGAAAATGGAAAAGTAAAATATAGAAATATAAAATTAAATTTTGAAAACTGCTGTTTAGCCACAAATATTGATGGTTTTGGAAAAATAAAAGTTTATGAAAAAAAACTGAAAGTAAAAATCAAAAAAGGAAACATTAAAATTAATCCTAAATTTGTTAATCCTAAATACACAGTTGGAGATATTTATATGAGTTTAGGAAAATATGTCGATAAAGATAAAGGAACTTGGGAAACTTTTAATAGAAGCCAAAAAAAAGTACTTGACTTGACAATCAATTCTTTTAATAATTCAATTGATTTATCAGGAATGACATTCGAAATTCCATATACCGATAATTCAGAATTAGAAAATTCTTGGATTGTAATAACAACAACGAATGAAACAAGGAAAGGAACGAATTATTCACATTCAACAAATAAGAAACAAAAATTCGAAAGATAAACTTTTGCTAACACCGTATAAACTTTATTGCTGGTTTTATCAAATTTACGAAAGTCCTCGCGGACTTTCTATTTAGTCCTTATTTATTAACTTTATCGCTTAACCACAGCAACTAATCTTGTACAAGCACGTTGTAAATAATTTAAATGAGCATCGAAAACTCCATAATATCAGAAATTTTTAAAGACATTTCCTTCACACAGAAAGAAAGAAATCGTATTGAAAGTAAATTTGAAAAAATTGACTTAAAAAAAGGTGATATTCTTTTAAAAGCAAGTAATGTAGTTTACAATCAATACTACGTTTGTGATGGTTGTTTAAGAACTTATTTTATTGATAACTCTGGTAAAGAACACACATTACAGTTTGCTATTAAAGATTGGTGGATAAGTGACTATACAGCTTATTTCACAAATACAAAATCCATAATGAGTATTGAATGTATTCAGAATGCAACGGTTTATAAAATTTCAAGAGAGGCCATTGATAGTCTGTATCTTGAAATCCCTCAATTAGAAACTTTTTTTAGAAAAAAAATGGAAGGTGCTTTCTCCAGTTTTCAAAAAAGAATACTTAGCAATTTATCTCAATCAGCAAAAGATAGGTATACTTCTTTTATTTATACTTACCCAAACATAGAACAGAGTGTAAAAAACTATCACGTTGCATCATATTTGGGAATTACAACAGAAAGTTTGAGCAGAGTAAGAAAAGAAATAACTCAAAAATAATTTCTTACCATACATCAAGTTTTTCTTCATTATATCTAAATACTTTTGTTAAATATAAGTTTAAGTGAATCGTAATTAAATATAAAATTATGAAGACCTTATTATTATCACTTGCAGTAATTATTGCACTTATATCTTGTAATAATAAAACTGAAAAGAAACAACAAACAAAAAAATCATCAATAATTAAAATAGAAAAAATGAAAAAAGTATTATTTGTATTAACAAGTCACGAAGATTTAGGGAATACTGGAGAAAAAACAGGATTTTGGATAGAAGAGTTTGCAGCGCCCTATTATGTGATGAAAGACAACGGAATTGAAATTACTATAGCATCTCCAAAAGGCGGACAACCACCAATTGATCCAAAAAGTGCTTCTCCAGACTTTCAAACTCCTGCAACAGTTAGATTTAATGAAGATAAAGAAACCCAAGAAATTTTATCTAAAACAATTAAATTAGAAACTGTAAATCAAGCAGAGTATGATGCTGTTTTTTATCCCGGTGGTCACGGACCTTTATGGGATTTAGCCGAAGATAAAAATTCAATCGCTTTAATAGAAGGTTTTTATCAAAACAATAAACCTGTTGCTGCTGTTTGTCACGCTCCAGCAATTTTTAAGCATACAAAAAACACAGACGGAACATCTTTGGTTCATGGCAAAAAAGTAACTGGATTTACAAACGGAGAAGAAGAAGCTGTTCAACTAACTTCTGTTGTTCCATTTTTAGTAGAAGATATGCTAAAAAGTAATGGTGGAATTTACTCTAAAAAAGCAGATTGGAATCCTTATGCAGTTGAAGATGGTTTATTAATAACTGGACAAAATCCTGCATCTTCGGAATTAGTTGCCGAACTATTATTAGAAAAGTTGAAGTAAAAACTACTCACAACAAAGAACTGAGCTAAAAAAACAAAGCTTTTCTTCATAAATTTTAGTCATTAGTATGCTAAGCTTAAACTTCTGTTTTAAGCTTTTTTTTTCATTTATTTTAATTTTCGCTTACTATTTAACTTCAAATACCGATACAAAACCGTTGGCAATAATTAACCAAAAAATGGCACAGAATTTGTTTATAAATCATAAGAACAGAATTTAAAACAATCAGGATGAAAAAAGTATTTTTATTAGTGGCATTAATTTCAATAGGTAATTTATTTTCACAAGAAAGTAAACTTCAAAAACAATTTAAAACAGATTTTAACTTTTTAGGAATTGGTTTATCATATGAAATTCCTTTATCTGAAAAATGGACTGTAGATTTAAGTTCTGGAGTTGGAGGTGGTTATAGAATAGGAAATGGTTTTACTGCTGAATGGGTTATAAATTCATCTGTCGCAGCTTACTTGAAATCTGAGTTTAAATATTATTACAATAGAGAAAAGAGAGAGAGGAAAGGAAAAAACAATCTTAATAATTCTGGAAATTATATTGCCTTTCAAACCAAATATAATACGAAAAGATTTTCATTAAGTAAAACTGAATTACCATTAGAAAATGCTTTATTAAATGAAATACATTGGGGAATTCAACGTTCACTTGGTGGGAATTGGTTGTTTAATTTTCACACTGGTATTGGTTATGCAAGAGATTTAGATTTTTCAAACGGTAGTATTTATCCAGCAATTGGAATTAAATTCTCGTATAAATTATTCTAATAAGGCAAAGTAGTATTTATAAATCAAAAAATGTGTTTAAAAAAATAACTATTGCCAACACGGTCAATAAGCAATAGCTGCTTAAATGATTAAACGAAAGTATAAATATAAAATGAAGATCAGTGCAAAACCTTAGGTATGTGAGTCGAAATCCCCTACTAATCATGCACAGAGACGTTGGCAACTATAAAACGAACGAATGAAAATTAGAAAAAACATTTTAACTTTTTTACTTTTAATAACATCATTTTATTCATTTGCTTGTAGTTGTACTCGAATAAAAATTGTGAATGCTTACTCAAATTTTGAATTTATTGGAACTGTAGAATTCCAAACTTTGAATGAGATTGAAAAAAGTGAAAGTATTTACGAATCAACTTATATAGTTAAAGAATTATACAAAGGGAATAGAAAAGAAAAAATTTATATTAACAGTATGAAAGGAAGCTCTTGTAGCTTCTTGCCTGAAAAGAATAGTGAATATTTGATTTTAGGTTATAAAGAAAATGGCGGAAAAACTATGATTTCTTTTTGTTTAGCACAAGGAAATCCAAACAAGGAAAATCTATCAATATTAAGAAAATTAAGTAAGAACAAAATTGAACAAAATATAAGTTCAAATCTTCGCCAAATTGCGAAAGGAGAAATTAACCACAATCTTTTTGAAAAATCTGTAAATGGAATTTTTCTTTATAAAGTTCATTTAGACTCTGAATTTAAAATAAAAGAAATTATTCCACAAAATGAAAATGCTAAAAAGAACTTTAATGAAAAAATAAGAAATGAGTTTAAAAATAAAATTTACTATCAAAAAAGTGAGGAAGAAATAATATTAAAAAAGGAAAAGTTGACTTCATATATAATTCTCAATTGGGAACAAAATTACAAAAACCAACGAGTAATAACAACATCAAGATTATAAATTACAGTTGCCAACACCTTTTATAATTAGTTACTATTTAGTACCTACTTACGAAAATTCTCGTGGATTTTCTATCTGTGTTTTATTTGCTAAATTTAATACTTAAACACCGCAACGATATCATACAACAATACGTTGCCAGCAATTGTGACCCGTCCTGAAATAAGGCTACATAATTTTAAACATTATGTATAGAAATGACAAAGTAATTAGACGTTACAGTGAACCTTTTAAATTAAAAATCTTAGCCGAACTCACCATCGGAAAACACACAAAGAGTGAGCTTTGTAAACTCTACTCTATTGCACCCACAACAGTAAATGTGTGGATTAAAAAGTACAATCGTAAAGACTTAATGAACACCAGAGTAAAAGTGGAAACAAAAGACGAAATATCTAGAATTAAAGCACTTCAAAAAGAGGTTGAACAACTTAAAAAACTACTACTTAAAAAGGATCTAGATGCTATGGTACAGGATTGTTATCTTGAAGTAGCAGCTGAAGATCTTGGCTATAAATCAGTTAATGAACTAAAAAAAAAGCTACCTATAAAGCCTTAATTAAAGCTAAAAAGATAGCTAAGGGATTTGTATCTTTAACAACTATAACCCATTGTTTTGGACTTAAACGTGATGCTTATTACAAGCATAAAAATAGAGCTGATATCCGTTTAAACCGAGAACAACAGATTATTAATATCGTTAGAAAAAGACGCAAATCCCTTCCTAGAGAAGGCGTGAGAAAACTTGTGAAATCATTAAATGCAGATTTTAATAAAGCCAATATTAAAGTCGGTCGAGATACTCTATTTAGTGTCCTTAGAAAACATCAAATGCTGACACTTAGAAGGAAAACTAGTGCTAGAACTACGAATTCTTATCATCGTTTTTATAAATATAATAACATCATAAAAGACTTAGAAATCACTAGAGCTAACCAAGTTTGGGTATCTGATATCACATACATTAGAACCATAAAGGGCTTTTGCTACCTGGCTTTAATAACAGATATGCATTCCAGAAAAATAGTGGGTTATGACCTTAGTGATAGCTTGGAACTTAAAGGATGTGTGAGAGCGTTAAATAAGGCCATTTATCAAGCTAAAAACATTAAAGGACTCATACACCACTCTGATAGAGGTATACAATATTGCAGTAATGTGTACACACAAATACTCAAAAGAAAAAAGATAGATATTAGTATGACCGAAGAAAATCATTGTTACGAAAACGCAATGGCAGAGAGAGTAAATGGAATTTTAAAAGATGAATTTTATTTAGACCAAACCTTTGATAACGTGAGTCACGCAAAGAGAGCTGCAAAAAATGCAATTAATTTATACAATGAAGTAAGATTACATTTATCTTTAGATTATAAAACACCTAATATGGTATATAAATTATCAGCTTAATTCAATTTTAACCTGTAGCCATATTTCAGGACAAGACATTGAAGACGAAGAACATACATTTAAAAACCTAAAAATAAAGTATGAACTATTTAATCTGCTTTGGACTATTAATGAGTAGTTTTTTATGTAGCGGTCAAACTAGAGAAAAAGGGAATATCGAATTAACACCGATAGTTGGATATAGTGCTTCTTACCAATTAGATTCTTTTCTTTTTGGATCATCATCAGTTTCTAGTATTCAATTAGGAATTTATGGGAATTATTTTTTTAACAATCGATGGAGTTTACGTACAGGCTTGTTATATCAAAAAATGGGAACTAACAATGTAGACTTTTCAATTTTTACCAACGAATATTCCGAAAGAACAAATTACATTACTGTTCCATTGACTTTGAATTATCATTTCGGAACAAAACGGAACTGGTACGTAAATTATGGAATAGGTGTCGGATTTTTGACTAATGCTAAAGCTAGTTACAATGACGGAAATGGATTTATTGACACAAACAACGTGGCTAATTCAACTCAATTTGAAATTAACGGAGGAATTGGATATAAATTCAAAATATCGCCTAAATTTCTAATGGTATTTGAAAATTCTAATCTAATTGGACTAACGAAAACTACCGAACAAAGAAGTGGAAAGAATTTTTATATGAGTTTTAATATTGGTGCTGTTTTTAAAATCTAAAACACGTGATAGTTCTCCTCTTTTTATGTCTAAAGATATTTAATACAAACGAAAGAAATACGTTGGGTGTGATGCAAAAAGAAATCGTACTGAAATTAAAAATATGAAGCACAGCATCAGTTTACAGCTGGCTTGCATTTTGGTTGTGTTATTAACGGTGAAATGGGAATCGTAAAAAGATTTGTTTTTATTAAGTATCTTTCCCTACTGAAAAGGAGTAGCTGTTAATCTGCTACTGCTCATATACTATCCGTTAGAGACAATTAGAAAGCTATGAAGACAATTACATTACCAGAAGAATTAAATTTGAGTTCTTCGAAGTCTATTTTGGTTTATGACTATGAAAGCATTACTGAAATATCGAAACAACAAATCTTATTAAATAAAAATACGTTTAGCTTTCTTCAAGAAGGAACCAAAGAAGTATTTTTTGATAACTCCACATACGCAATAGATAATTCTCAATTTCTGTTGATGAAATCTGGAAATTGTCTAATGACAGAAAAGCTTTCTAGTGACTCAAAATATTATCGGAGCATTCTATTTTTCTTTTCTAACGAAGATGTATTGAAGTTTGTAAGAAAGTTTGGTTTAGAAACATCTAACTCCAAAACGTTATACTCAACCTATTCATTTAATTACGACTCATTTATAAAAAGATTCGTGGATAGCCTACTAGATATATCAAAGCTCTCAAAATCCATTCAAGAAAACATTCTAAACTCAAAGTTTGAAGAGATAATGCTATATCTAATAGAGCTAAAAGGTGTCGATTTTCTTTATTCCTTAATTAGCAACAATCAGAATCATAATCAGAAATTTATCCAGACAATTGAAAGCAACAGACTAAATAAACTAACCATAAAAGAACTATCATTTTTATCTAATATGAGTGTGTCTAGTTTCAAAAGAGAGTTTGAGAAAAATTTTCATAGTTCACCAAGTAAGTGGTTTCAGGATAAGAGACTTGAGCACTCTGCTTTTTTATTAAAAAGCTCATCTAAGAGACCTTCAGATATTTTTGAGGAAATTGGATATGAGAGCCTCTCAAACTTTATTCAAGCCTTTAAAATAAAATTTGGAGTTACGCCAAAAAAATACCAATCAAATTGAACTTTTACCAATACTTTTTGAACCTTTCTAATGAACAAAAAACCTATAGCTATGCGTAAATTTGCAGCATAAATAATAATTAAAACAAACATAATGGTAAAATCAATTCAAATATTAACAGTATTAATCGCTTTTTCAAGCTCAGTTTTCGGACAACAAACTTTTACGCTATCAAGTAATGATTTAGGAGGAGAAGCTACAATTAACGAAGAATTTAATGGTTTTGGCTGTACTGGAGAAAACCAATCGCCACAATTATCTTGGAAAAATGCCCCTGAAGGAACTAAAAGTTTTGCAGTAACTATGTATGACCCAGACGCACCAACTGGAAGTGGATGGTGGCATTGGGTAGTATTTGATATTCCAGTAAGCGCTAACGAATTAGTATCTGGAGCTGGAAATACAGAACTAAATTTAACAGCTGAAGGAGTTATTCAGAGTATAACAGATTATGGCGCTAATGGTTATGGTGGCCCCTGCCCTCCAGAGGGTCACGGTTTACATCAATATATAATTACAGTGTACGCTCTAAAAACAGACAAACTTGGATTAAATAAAAGCACAAATCCTGCTGTAGTGGGGTATTACTTATGGAATAACACTTTGGCTAAGGCTAGCATTGTAACTTATTACCAAAGAAAAAAGAAATAACAACTATCTTTAACAAGGTATAAAAACAATAGCGGTTTGGTTTTTAATCCAAACCGTTTTGTATTTAATTAAGTTTTACTTTTCTTAAAAAAAAGCCATTGTAACAGCTATTTTATGTCTGTGATTTATTTGCTAACTTTAGTAATGAAAACATACATCTTATCATAAACAAAACATTGGTCATTCATCGGTAGTACACATTGTGAATCAAAAAACAGGAATTTATAAAAATTGATTTTTAAGAAGTAAAATATTAAAATTTACTCAAATTTAGAATAACATTTAAAGTAGATTTTTAGTATGATTATGGAAGTCGGAACTGAATGCTAAATTACTCACTCAAGCGTGAAATGAAATTTCGGAAATTTATTTATTTAATCCCAAGTATTCTATTAAAAGTTTTTAATTCAAGCTGATAAAATTGAATAAGTTTAGTGCTGAAGATATAAGGAAGTATAAATATTTCTATAAAAGATAAAGAGGATCGTAAAGTATTTATAGAAAAACAATGGCTAAACAATAAATTCTGTATGAATTTATACAGAAGAATTTGGAAACTCAAAAAAGGTTCATTAAATATTTAACAAACCTGAATTTGAAGTTGAGATGTTGAATACTTTTTAGGCTGTGAAAGTGAAATTAAAGCAAAAAAATATACAAAAATTAATGACATAAATACTTACCGATATTGGCTAAATGTTTTTTTTGATGATTGCTATAGATGAACAAAATGTATTAAAATACAAAGGACATTAAAGAGCATCCTAGAGTTCGATAAAATGCTGTTAGAAAGAATGAACGAAAAACAAAATCTAAAAAAGGATTGGGAGAATTTGATACATATTTACTAACAACATGAGTTTGTAAGTAAGTTTAAATTAAACAGACTCTATGAATACATTTTATTAATTATTGAAAACTTAAATTGTCATATGCTTAAATCAAATTTAATACCTCTTACAATCATATTACTCTGCTCAATTCACTTTTGCAATGCTCAAGATTCATATACAGAGGTTGGTTTTGGAGCTGGAAGTACTGTTGGAGAAGGCGGTAGCAAGGTTAAAGCTGAGATTTATATTAATATTTTAAAGTCCTATAAATTTGGTGAGATAGGTCTAGATTTTTCAACTGGAGGGAATTTACGGCCAGGAACTTCTAATGACATTGAAAACAACATTGAAACGTTATCTTCTAATGATGCGAAATTTAATGCCCTTACAGTTTTTTATAGATTGCCCATATTTAAAAAAATATATTTTGAAACTAGGTTGGGTTACTCATCATTATTTTATTGGATTCATGCTGATAATGAAAGAAAAATAAGTGAATCAAATTTCACTTACGGTCTTGGTTTTGGTACAACTCTTTCTAACAATATCTCAATCTCTTTAAGATATCAACACTTAGGGAAAACTCCAGATTATGAGGGTAATAAAGATTTGACAACGATTATTTCGAAATCTGAACCCCTGAAATTAGTGTTGTTAAGAGTTGCCTATCGATTTAATTGGGATACTATATTTTAAAATCAGAAATCAAAATGTATTGTCGGGTTGATATACATAAAGCTAAAAACGGGTAAGTGAATACGAATACCCGAGTCTAAAATCTCCTTTACTTTGGGTAAAATAAGTGCTGATTTTTTTCTATTGTTTTTTTTTTAATCGTTAAAATCCATTCTTTTCCATCAAATCCAATTTCTATATTTTTGGGGTCAAAGTTGACATTTCTGCATAGTCCAATCCAGAATAACAACAAAAATAATCGAAATAAACTCTGGTTCGTTTTCTTTTACTACTTTAGTTCATGCCACCGCACTAACATTTCAAAAACAGGTTAGTAGAAATTAGATAATAGTGATAAAACCAGACATACCATACAACGAGAAGGAACGAATTAAAGCGCTTCATAATTTAAATATTTTAGATACTCTAGAGGAAGATGCGTACGACCAACTAACGCTAATTGCTTCTCAAATATGTGATGTTCCTATTGCACTTGTTTCTTTAATAGACTCAAATAGGCAATGGTTTAAATCACATAATGGACTGGATGTTAGAGAGACACCAAGAGATCTAGCTTTTTGTGCTCATGCAATAAATAAACCAAATGAAATACTTATAGTTGAAGATGCTACGAAAGATGAACGGTTTTATAACAATCCCTTATCCGTTGGGGCACCAAATGTCATATTCTATGCAGGTGCACCACTAATTACTGCAGACGGGTTTTGTTTAGGTACTTTGTGTGTTATTGATAAAAAGCCTCGAAAGTTAAGCCTTACACAAACAACTGCCTTAAAAGCGATTGCAGATCAGGTATTAGCTCAACTTGAATTAAGACGAAAAAATTTAATATTAATTGAGAAAATAAAAATTGTAGAGAAATTGAATAACGATCTTGATACATTTTCTTACCAATTATCACATAGCATCCAAGAACCCATGAGAGACATTTTATCTCTAATTAATTTTTTGAAAGAAAATGATGCTGATAAAATTTCTATTTCTCTTCGAGAAAAAATAGAGCAAATTGAAAACAGTGCCAACTATGGATTAGCTCTTGTATACTCGTCCATTAAGTACATAAATATTTCAAAGGAGAATATTAATTTTAGTGAATTTAATCTTGAGGATATTGCTAACGATGTTTTAAATAATTCTGTAAACTCAAATAATTTAAAGTTAGAACTTATTAATTGCAACCGAATTGTCTCAACTTCGAAATATGCGATTCAATTAGCTTTTCAACATTTAATGAGCGATAGTCTTAAATTTAGTAATAAGAATACCTGTGTCATTTCTATTTCATCAAAGATAAAAAATGATAGACTTTTTATAGACTATAAAGATAATGGACCTGGAATCGAAATCAAGTACGCACATAAAATATTTGAAATATTTGAAACACTAAATTCGAAGTCAGAAACCAGTGTAGGAATAGGATTAGCAATGGTAAGAACAATACTAAACAAATTGTCAGGAAATATTCGATTAATGGATTCTGAAAGTGGTAAAGGCGTTCATTTTAATATAGATCTTCCTATCGAAATTCAAAAGAAAACAATAAATTAAATTACTAACAATGAATAGTACAAAAAGCATCGCTATTATTTTTTCTGATAAAAATCAAATGTATTAAAAAACAAACTTAAGAGGAACTGCGCTAAAATCGCAAGTCTTCACTAATTAAAATCACCTCATAGATTTATTATCCTTCACTTCCCTTGTAAAAAAAAGCCATAGTAGCTGCTATTTTCTATCTGTGTTTTATTTGCTAACTTTAGTATTTAAACCATTGTAATGAGATCAAACACAAAAACGATGGCAACAAGCAAAAATAAACAGTAGAAATATTATGGAAATTATATTTGAAGAAAGACAAAAATTTACTCAATGGTGGTTTTGGTCGATTTTAATCGGTCTTGGAAGTATTGCTGTTTATGGCTTTTTTACACAAATAATTTTGGGCATACAATTTGGAAATAAACCAATGTCAGATGTTGGAATGGCATTTTTTGTTCTTGGAGTTTTCGGTTTTATATATTTTAATTGGTGTGTAACTTTAATTTCAGAAATCAATAGTGACGGAATTAAGATGCGTTTTATTCCATTTGTAAAAAGGAATATTCAATGGAATGAAATACAATCCGTGAAAATTGTAAATTATGGATTTGTAGGTTACGGTATTAGACTTGGAAGTAAATACGGAACTGTTTACAATATAAATGGAAATAATGGGTTAGCAATTGAACTGAAAAATGGAAAAAAGTTTGTGATTGGGACGCAGAGACAAAATGAATTAAATAAAGCTCTCAAAAAAATGCCAGTTTCCAATACTGTAAAAAATTAATTGCTACGACTCTCCTAATTAAAAACAACCTCACCATTTAATTAACTTTCACTTCCCTTCCAAAAAACAGCCACAGTAGCCCCTATTTTCTTGTTTACAATCTCCCCATAACTATCTATTTTACAATGTTTTTAGAATTTCCTAAAAGAGCTAAAAGGAATTCTATGGGCACATCATTAAATAACAATAGGGTTGTTGCAACATCGTTTAATTTTTACCATTTATTTTCTTCAATCAAAGAATTAATAGCGTTGTTGATAGATTGCTCAAGAAATTTATAATGCCCCCCTGAAATGAAAAATTTTCTAAAGCCTCCTTTTTTACTTATTACTGTGTTTTCAACACCTTCTTCGCGTTCAATATCAAAAGTTCTCTGTTTAATATTTTTTACATAGAATCTTGTTCTTTCTCCCTTATGTTGAACAATTAATTCAGCACTTTTTATATGTCTTAAGTAAACCGAACTTTTACTTGTCCTTTTCAAGGATATTGTTTGAGATTCAATTTCAATATTTTCATTAAGAATTTTTTCCCACACCAACTCATTATTTGAAGTTATTTTAAAGTAGCCTTGCCCATAACTAGAGGCGAAGAGTAATAAAGCAGAAATAAGGAGTAATTTTTTCATAATTTAAGTTTCTCATTTTAGTAGAATTAATAATATACCAAAAAGCATACCGTTTTTTTAATTAATTTATATGAGGTTTAGAAATAGTAGAACTGAAGGAAGAAGAAATTAAATTAATCCCTGAAGTTGGAGCATCTGTTTTTGTTTTTAACCGTGGTGGACAAGCCCAAAGATTTGATTGATCAAATGTATTCCTGACTAAAAACTATCTGAAAATGTTTGGTGGAAGAATAAAATCTTGGATTGATTATTATAAAAACGAAAGAAATAACTGTTGCAAATAAAGAAATAAGCTAAAAATAAAGCTTTTCCTCATAAATTTTAATCATTCGTATTCTAAGCTAAAACTTCTGTTTTACCCTTCACATCCCTTAAAAAAAAAGCCATTGTTTCAAGTACTTTCTGTCTATGAATTATTTACTAACTTTAGTATTTAAAATACGTAACTAATTATTCACAAACACGAAGTATTTTTTAAAAACTGATGCATTAAAAATAAAAAGCATTTTAAAGATATGTTGATACAACTTATATTGTTTTCTGGCTTTGCAGGAGGGACTGTTTTTATTGGAGGAATTTTAGCGAATTATTTTAATCATCATATAAGTGAAAGTCCTGTTAAATATGAAATAATTCATACACTGATGTCTTTTGGTTCTGGCATCATGTTGTCTGCATTAGCTTTAGTTTTAATTCCTAAAGGAATGGAACAATTGGAATTACTGCCCATCGTTTTTTCTTTTCTACTCGGAGCCATTTCTTTCATGATTGTAAACCAATATTTAGCAAATAAAGGGGGTAAAACAGCCACCCTTTTAGCGATGCTCATGGATTTTATTCCTGAATCAATTGCATTGGGAGCTGTATTTGCGATTGAACCAGATATGGCCTTACTTTTAGCTGTTTTCATAGGTCTTCAAAATTTACCAGAAGCATTTAACTCATTTAGAGATTTAATTCAAAGTGGATTTACCATACACAAGACCTTAATCATGTTCTTTTTTTTAAGTTTTTTTGGCATTGCTGGAGCATTAATTGGACACTATTTTTTAAGAAATTATCCAGATTTAACAGCTCATCTGATGATCTTTGCAAGTGGAGGGATTTTATATCTGCTCATTCAAAATATTATCCCTGAAAGTAAATTAGAAAAAAACTATTTAACTTCATTGGGCGCTATTCTGGGTTTCTTAGTGGGCATTGTAGGCGACAAAATAATATAAAAACACTTTAAGAAAGACCATTCCAAAATTATTTTAGATACGTCATTTTAAATATTCATTTAAACTCTTTAAAAACAGGTATTTTATTTGGTTTTAGTTATCTGTCATTTATTTGCTAACTTTATACATGTCCAAAGCAACTAAATATCTAAAACAACACGCTAACTAATTAAAAATAATAGTATGATTGAACAGATTAAAATATTCAAAGGAAATTCAATTGCAATTGAAGCTATTGAATCACTTACAGAAACTGATGTTACATTAATGCATAAGTTTTTTGAAAAAAAACTGAACAATGGGTTTGACCATGTACATGTGTTAATTAAACTCGATGAAATTAAAATTAGTCAAATTAATACGAAGGCTTTTTTTGAGCATATGATATGGGTGATAAGAAATTTAAAAAATGTTGGAAATCTAGCAATTGTTGCGCATTCTAACATTTTAAAATCGATGATACCCATAGACAATATTTTTTTTGAAAGATTAAAAAAAGGGTATGAAGAAAGATACTTTGATATTTCACATTTGGATAAAGCGCTTGATTTTATAGAATCCAATACAAAAAAATAACTACAATTAATTTCCTGTTCTCTCCTATTTAATAGAGCCACATCATTTAATTGGGTTTTTAATGTAGAGCAAATAAACAGCCATTGTACTGGGTATTTTTTTGAAATGAACTTGCTACATTTAGAAGTTAATCAATACAATTAATAACACTCATCAACGCTGGCAATAATTAAATTCAAAAATAATAGGAGTAAAATATAAAATGCACTACTGATGTAGTTAAAATTAATAAATCATTATTTTTTCTAAACGCTAATCCAAAATTACCTTGTTATTTGTAACTCTAAAGCAACGTTCCTCGCCCAAGTATTTTGGATCACCATAGTCTTCAGACCAAAAACCTTCTAAAATATCTTTAGTCAAACAACGATAGACTACCACTCCTTTATAAACCTCATCATTATCTCCTCGATAATTAAAGTTAATTACTAAAATATTATCTTTAAAAAAACCTATTCCTTCTTGTTCTTGTTCTTGTTCTTTATTAATAACCCACTTGGCTTTAATTCGGTTGTTGTGATCTACATCTAATGTCAAAACTCCGGTATAGTGCAACTCAGTGTCCTCTTGGTTTTTACCAATGATGTTATAAGTTCCTATAAAATCTTTAATAGTCATGTGTAATCAAGTATCAAATCGACTAATTTCTCTTCCATTACTAGAACTAATTTACAGTTTTTAACACCGCTTCTTAAATTTTAAAGATTTAAATTATTAGAAAGGCATTCTGTAATGCTAAAAAAAGAGTGGAATTGACGATAGATGACCTGACTATCTCGATGGTAAAACTAGTTTAAAATTTTTTAAAAATTTATAAATTATTGCTAGTTATAAAAAAGCTGTTTTTGAAAATAATTTATGTAGATATAAATCCAAAAATATATTTTTTATGATTCCAAAAAAGCATGGTGGATAAAACACATTTATTTATACATATATATAGTTGACAAACAAATATTTGGTTTGTACTTGCAAAGTTCGTTGCTAAACCTCGCAACTAATTTTACAAAGACCGTTAGCATGTATCAGAAAATAGAGCGTTTTATATTTAAACCTCTAGTAACTGTAACAAGTTTTAACCTGACTCGTCCTATTGTTTTAATTTATAAAATATGAAAAATCTAATTCTAATATTACTTGCAACATTAATGCATAGTGCCTGTAGCGAAAGAACAAAATCCACCATCACTCAACAACCAAGTTTAGCTGATTATAGTGTTGGTGAGAAATGGGTCTGGAAATACAAAGGTGTAACTACGGAAGGAGAAGTTCGCTCAGATGGAAAAGATACTAGAGAAATAGTCAATATTGACGGAGTTTTAGGTATGACAGTCGGTAAGGACACCATTCCCGTTACTGAAATTGTTAAACCAGAAGAAAGCAAAACACCCAAATACGACTGGCCTCTGGAATTGGGTAAAAAGTGGAAATATGAAAACAATTGGACAAGTCAAGATGGAACAACAGGAAACCAAAATCAAAATGTCGAAATACTATCATACAAAGAAGAAACAGTAGAAGCTGGAACATTTATGGCTTATACGATTGAATACACAGGTAAGATTACTAATTCTAGAGGTTATAGCGCAGATGAAAAGGAAGTTTGGTTGTATGCGCCCGCTGTAAAAAACTTCATAAAACTCACTCAGAATCAAGGCGACTTTTTATACGTAGAGGAACTAATTAAATATTCAAAACCAGAATAAATCGAAATAATTTAAAAAACTGAATAAAAACGATTTACCATCAAAGAACAACCCTAAAAAACAAAGCTTTTCTGCCTAAATTTTAGTCACTAGTATGCTATTACACTTATGTTTTACCCTTTACTTCTCTTTTAAAAAAACAGCCATCCTAGCTGCTATTTTCAATCTATGATTTATTTGCTAAATTTAGTGCTTAAACCATCGCAACGAGCCCATACACCAATACGTTATCCACAATTAAGAAAAAAAATGAGAATTATATTTATCATTTTAGCAATTGGACTTATAAGTTGTCAGAATAAAACTGAAGTCAAAATCACGGAAAAGAAAACAAACAGTGAATTAAAGTCAGTAGATTTAAAGAAAGTTCACCTAATTAACGATGTTTCAAATTCAAAAGATTTTAGTTCCATTTCTAAATCTAAATATCTTTTATCAGAGAATTCTATTTCTTTATTGACATTAAAAGATTTTAAAAAAAATGGAGACTTACGTTCGACTAAAAATAACGACAGCCTATTTATGGAGTTCTTAATAAATTTCACTACCTATCAAAATATTTTGAATGACAGTTTATATCGTGACCCAAATTACGAAACTTACAACACCTTAATTTATTCAGACGAAACGTTAATTGACCCAAAAGCAAAGGTATTAGAATCAATTATTAATGAATATGGTTTTTTCATTTCTTCATCAGAAGGTGCTATTTTTTTTGAAAAAAATCCCTCTTTTTTAAATAATTTCACAATCTATCTAAGTGAGACAATGAATGTTTTCAAGAAACAATATATTAAAGAAATCAAGTTCCCAACTTTAGCCGATGGAGCAATTATAATATCAACTAAAGAGCTAATTGATAGAATGTTATTCTGGGAAAAATTTTCTACGTCTAATAAAAATTTTGAATTAACCAAGTATGCTCAAGTGGAATTTGAAATGAATTTATTCTACTTAATGTTTGGTATTGATAACACACCTATTTTTGATTGGAACAGCCAACCATACACTATTAAATCAGAATTAATAAAAGCATTTGAAAGAGTAATTGAGGAGCATCCTGAATCTAAATCAGTAAAATACCTCGAGGATTATTTAGTATTCATAGAAGATAAAAAGTTTATATATAATAAAGAGTTTGATGAATATGCCCGAATGAAATTCCCAAAAAAGTTCGAAAATTAACTTTGGTTAATAAAGAACAACCCTAGAAAACAAAGCTTTTATTCATAAATTTTAGTCATTTGTATGCTAAGCTTTCACCTCAGTTTCACCCTTCACTTCCCTTTAAAAAAACAGCCATGGTAGTAGTAATTTCCTATCTGTGATTTATTTCCTAACTTTAGTGTTTAAACATCGCAACGAAATCATTGAAACCGGTGTCCCTAATTAAAACTCTTTACTTCTTTTTAAATTTCTTTTTAACCATTTTTCGTTTCCATTCTTCTCCAAAGAAATCAAAAATATTAAGAGAAAAAATTCCAAGTAAAACTCCCCAAGAAAGTAATATCCATAAAAAAACACTCCAAAGAGATGAATCGTTAACGGCAAGAATAAAAGGAACTAATAAGCTCGATAAAGCAATCGCTAAAAGTTTATAAAATCCTTTAAGATTTTGAACGTACTCTTCTTCTTTTCTTACCTGTTCCATTTCTTCTTTCTTATCTGAATCTGCAATATTGATTTCGAAAACTGCTGCCAAAGATTTCAAAGATTCTAAACTTGCATTTTCTCCGTTTTCAATTCTTTGAATTGTCCTTATACTTAATCCACTCATTTCTGATAATTGTTATTGGGACCAATGACGTTCTAATCTCAATTTTTTAATATCTCTTAAATTAATTGTATTTGGATTCATTATACTATAGAATATTATTATTTATTAGGCAAAGATAAGTATTAACCTTTCTTTATCTTACAATCAATAAGACATGAGTATAACAGCAATGTGACAGTAATCTGACTCTGATTATTAAGAATATAACTAGGTCCAACAAAGAACTTAATTAAAAAACGCTAGTATTAACTAATTAAAATAACCCAACCAATTTATTACCCTTCACCTCCCTCATAAAAAACAGCCATAGCAGACCCTATTTTCTTGTTTACAATCTTGGCATAACTATCCTGTGTTACACTCATTTTAGAGTGTCCTAAGAGGGCTGAAACAATTTCCATAGGTACATCATTAAACAACAATACAGTGGTTGCAAAAGTCCTTCTAGCGAGGTGATGAGACATCTTTTTATCAATACCAACTACTACTCCAATCTCCTTGGTTATAATATGGCTGTTTTTCCTGATTCAGTAGATAATAAAACACCAATGATAGGATATCTACCTGGTAAAATGCCTTACGGTTTAAGTGAAAATTTAAAAAATCTTTGTGCTAACTTGGTGAATACCAAAATGGATAAGACGGTACATGTGGATAGGAAGCTAATTACCGGTGCAAGTCCGTTAGCATCGAATAAATTGTGCAAGCTTGCAGCTAAATACCCTACTAAAATAATTGACATAACAACTAGTTACAAGAAGGTATAAAAGCAATAGCGGTTTGAGTGTAAAAACAATCTGATATTGCTTGTAATTAATATAGTACTATCAGAAAGGTAAGTGCGCTTAAATCTACTAATAATGCACTTATTCTATACCTTGTGGCCAACTTAAAAGAAGGCTTACCGAAACAAACAAGCAATATTATATAACTGATTTTAGGGAATAGGTCTGTATAATTTAAATTTTTTGAACAAGCTTCCGAAAGAATACCACTTTGGGAAAAAGGCATATGTTTTAATACTGAATTGGATACATATCTATACTTTGTTCATCAAAATATTCAATTCTGTTGGGAATAGCATCCTCTATTCTCTTTTTTAAACTTTCAGAAATTCTATCGGATCTATATCTAATTGCAAAATAAGGCAAATAACTTTCTGCAACATCTTCTCTATTTGGATAATCTCTAGCATAAGAAGAAATGAACTCACAATCTTTACTTTGTGCTTCCAACCAACCTATAGATTCTGCATGATATGCATCTAAGGAAGTATGAGCAGCTTCATGAATTAAGACTTCTTCAAGAATGCCTTGTTCTTCATAATATGTTTCTGAATAATCCGTATGAATTAAAAGATTATTATTACCACCGCCAAAAGCTTCCTCACCTTTATGTATCCATGATGTTTCAACATCTTTTCTTAAGCCAGTAGGTAGACGCCCTATGACCTCAGCATATTTTAAAGCATAAAACTCAGCATTATCCCTAGTACCAAACTCAGGATTAACTTGAATTTCAATAGTGAGACCATCATCATATTCCGCTGGAAACAAAAATGGCTCTAAAGTAACATACCCAAATCTTCTATCATACATATCTCTTGAACCCGTTCCGGCATAAGTCAAACTAACAAAAGCTGTAGGATCATCCGATGTTATTATATCTCGATCAATAGAAATTGTCCCGCTAAAAGGCGGATTAAAATTTTGATCACAAGGCGCTAGCACAGGCTGTTGATCTTCCTCTTTGGAACAAGAAAAAACAATTAGAAAAACAATTAGAACAACAAATATCTTTTTCATAAAATCAAATTAAATAGATTCCGAAAATCTAGTTATTTTTGCTCAGACGCACTAATAGTTATGATACTAATTTAACAACTTAATATCAATAATCTATAGAGGAAAATGTTTTAAATATAGTTTTCTTAGGATCTACTATTTTTCCTTTTTTTATACTGTATACAATCTCCATTCTAACGAGTGTGCTTTGCGCTCATTGAAATTCTTTTTGGGTATTGCAGGCAATTCAATAGGCTATGTTAAAAAAGAAATAATTTCATATTAACACTAACTATAAAAAAGCTATTTTTAAAAAATCATTAGTGTAGATAAACGGGAACAAAAGTTCCAGTTATCAAGAAATAGAGACTTATAAACAGGAGGTTTGTTCTCCATATAATATAACCAGTTACCCAACATTTGATAAAACCGAATGAGAACGAAAAAAATTAGAGGACATACTCGAATTTGGAAAGACATTAAAAGTGGAAAAAAGCAAATTTGAAACTTAATTTAGAAAATCTAAAACAGTATGAAAGAGATTATGTGAAGATTTGGGTTCATCCATATAGTGGAATATCATTAACAAATAGCCGAAATCCAGAACCAAAAGGAGAAACTAAAAAAAGAATTCTAAATGGACTTTTTGAAATTTATGAGAATTGGAAAAGGCAAATTGAAGAATTGAATGAACCTTACTATTTAAAAATATGGTTTTTTGAATCTAGGTTATCAAAATCCCAAGTTGTCTGTGCTGTTGGAGACTCAATTGTCTCTTATCAAAATACTTTTAATATTCCGAATAACGAAAAGGAATTTAAACAGGAGCTAATTGGAGTAATAATAAATAGAACTGAAAAATTTAAGTGGATAAATGGACTTGACGAGAAAATTATGTTTAGTTCTGACATAGGGAATCCAGAGGATTATGAAAATCAAAAAATGTATTTAGAAGACAAAAAAAGGTTTAATAATAAACTAAAGAAAAAGCATACAAGAAAAACATTGAAAGATGGAACCGTATCTTATGTTTTTGAAATCGGAAATGTATGGATTGGAGGAAAATGAAATAAAAACGTTGGTTAACAAAGAACAACCCTAAAAAACAAAGCTTTTATTCATAAATTTCAATCATTAATATGTTGAGCTTACACTGATGTTTTAAGATTTTTTTGTCCATTTTTTTTTTAATTCTCGCCTACTATTTAACTTCAAATACCGATACAAAACCGTTGGCAATAATTAACCAAAAATGGCACAGAATTTGATTATAAATCATCAGAACAGAATTTAAAACAATCATGATGAAAAAAGTACTTTTATTAATTGCAATTATAAGCTTTAGTATTTTGTTAAATAGTTGCGGTCCACTTAAACCGGCTACTGTTGTGAAAAATAGACCAATTGAGAATTATAAATACATATATATTTCACCAACAAAGAGTTTAACTTCAAGTTCAGGAGGTGTTTATGGTAGTGACTATGGTTTGTACGGTTCCTCTACTAGTAAAAGCGTAAATCCAACTGATATAATTTCCGGTATTCTTATAAAAGAAGGTTATATTAGATTACCTGAATTAAAAAATGAATTAACTGATAAAACTTTAATCATAAATTACGGCGAAAGTGGCAGAAGAGACAGAGCCTTTGACTACACGATTGAAGTTACCATACAATTTGTATCGTCAAAATCAAATGAACTTATAAGCTCTTGTTCAGCTGAAGGGCAAGGAGAAACAGAAGCAGATAACATAAGACAGGCTATTACTCGATGTTTATCAGCTTTACAATCTAAATAGAATTAAATCGAAATATTAAAGGTTAAAAGCTTAAAAAATCTTTGAATAAAAATAAACAAAATTTAAATAAATAATTAAAATGAAAAGTAAATTATTCATTCTTGCAATTGTAACGACATTTTTAATGACTAGTTGCGCAACAATTTTTACAGGTACAAAAGATATTATTAGATTTGATTCTAATCCACAAGGAGCAAAAGTATATATCGATGGAATTCAAGTTTGTATAACACCTTGCACAACCTCCCTTCGAAGAAGCTTATCTGAAAAACTTGCAGAAATTAAATTAGATGGGTATGAAACTAGAGTAATTGGGTTAAGCCAGGAATTTAATACTGTTAGCATTATTAATTTAGGAAATTTATTGGGATGGGGCATTGACGCCGCAACAGGTTCCTTGATGAAATATGATAGGAAAGGATACGATATTGAATTAGAAAAAGATAACAGAACCTCACTATTACAGAATCCTTCAAAAATTGAAATCAATACTGAAACAAAAATTATTGATGTATATGTAACTGAAAAATTATAAAAGCTCATAACTGTTTATAATTATCTCAATATCTATTCACTCTTCACTTCCCTTATAAAAAACAGCGATAGCAGACCCTATTTTCTTGTTTACAACTTGGCATAACTCTCTTGTGTAACACTCATTGTAGGGTGTCCTAAGAGGGCTGAAACTATTTCCATGGGTACATCGTTAAATAACAAAACAGTGGTTGTAAAAGTCATTCTAGCGGGGTGATAAGACCTCTTTTTGTGTATGCCAACAACTACTCCAATTTCTTTTAAACAGGCATAGAGACATACTATAAAAAATAAATTGAATATGAAGTATTTGGAGAAGATGTCAGAAAACAGTAGTTTTAAACAATGAAATGTATATGGGATATATCAAAAATACGTATATACATTTGTTGTACAACATTACAGAGAACGGAATAATTCTTGATTTAATCCCTCAAATATTTGAACATTAAAAAACCATCAAATGAAAAAAATCTTACTTACTTTAATTTTTGGACTTTTAACAACACTAAATTACGCTCAAGAAAAAAATAATATCGGAACTGAAAAAGTTTGGCGTGTAAATTTTTTGAATCCTGGAGTTGAATTGGAACTACCAACTGGTACTTATTCAACTTTTTCTGCTGGACTTGGAATTGGATATGGAGGTGGATATCCTGACTTAACCTTCGGAGGAAGTGGATTTATTTATATTATTAGTCCATTCGCTGATTTTCAACAAAAATGGTTTTATAATCTAAATAAGAGAAACGGGAAAAATCGAAATACGGAAAATAACTCGGGGAATTTTGTCTCATTAAGGTTTATTACTCGTGGGAATTCAATAGCTGAAAATGTAAACCGAACTTCTGACTTTGATTTTGCTTTTGGACCAACTTGGGGGATTCAAAGAAAATATGGAAAGAATTTTCATTTACTTTTTGACGTTGGACCTCAATACTATATTGACACAAACGGAAATGGAAATATTTGGCCAATTATGTTACAGCTGAATTTAGGATTTGACCTAAAAAAGAAATAAAAAACGTTGCACAACAACGTATAAAAAATATAGGCATTTCTACTAAACGAAAAATAAAAGCAAAATATTTATATTTAACTAATAAACCGAAACGAAAGTACTTAGTAACCGCCCTACGTTTCTTATACTAAACGTTACAAAATATAAATGAGAATCAAACTTTGGATAATATTTTTTTTGGTCAAGCATGGTTTTTTCACAAAAACATTATGAATTTGACTATTTGGTCACTTATCAATCTATTTTCCTTGATTCTACTAAAAATATATCTAAACAGTTTCTGACCAACTCTAAGAACAATAATTACTTCGCCGTAATAACTGAAAAATCTGACTCAGAAAACATTCTGCATTTTCATGATCGTCATGGTTTGCATTTTAATGTATTCTTCAAAAAATAAACTTTAATTTACTGTTACAGAGAATATATATTTGAGAACAAAATTGAGGCTCAAAATTCAAACACAAATACAGTTACTTAAAGCTTCATTTTATCTGCTTCACTTACTTTCCAAGAAATATTAAAAAACCATACTCTAAATTAGCCGATTAAAAAATTCATATGCAAAAAACAACGATTCAAAATACTAGTTCATATTCAAATCAATGTTACAGTATCACTAATTCAGAAATTTTCACTAAGGTAAAAAGACTTTAAGCCTATGATTCGAGATGAAAATCTAGAAAAGTTAGTTCTATGTATAGATAGAATAACCAACGAAGAATTAATAGTAACGGAAAAACTGGCGTTATTAAAAGGACATATTATCCTTAGATACTATGAGGAAGACTAACAAATAGAGGAGTTCTCCACTATTAGCCGTTACATATAGATATCTATCTAAAAAGGTAATCCGTTGAAAAGAATTTCTGATTGCTGATACGAGGTAATTCATGGTCATATTCTCTATAAACTTCAAATAATGATAATTTCATGTTGAAACTATTTATAAAAAAGCTACTTTTAAAAATTATTAGTAGTAAAAACGAGAACAAAAGTTCGTGTTATTCGGAAATAGAGACCTATAAACAGCTGTTTTTTTCTCATATAACCATTTGTAATACTTTTACCAAAACTTAGTCAAATAGATATGAAATTTAAAATATCAAGACACCCAAAATTATATCTAGCAATTTAAAGAATAAGAAAAAATAATTACTGAAAAAGAAACTTTAATTTGTTGTGATGGAAAATATACATTTGAGAACAAAATTGAAGCTAAAAATTTAAAAACAAATATGTTTACTTCAAGCCTTAACATATCTGCTTCACTTCCTTTTCCAAGAAATATAAAAACATTATACTCTACATTTGCCTAGTCATAAAATTAGAAGCATAATGATGACTAAATTTAGAACAATGACAAAAAAAAATTTTTTTTTTATTAATTTTAACAGCACTACTATTTGGTTGTCGTGAAGATGATTCAACTAAACCAGATGATAAGGATGAGTACAATTGCATTAATACGAATCACTCTGGCTATACAACAATTGTACATGAAGGAGTAACTAGAGAATACATATTGTATATACCAATATCATATGACAGCAATACACCTAGCCCATTGAT
Source organism: uncultured Polaribacter sp. (assembly GCA_964275545.1). Lineage (GTDB taxonomy): Bacteria > Bacteroidota > Bacteroidia > Flavobacteriales > Flavobacteriaceae > Polaribacter. The sequence continues at coordinate 34,017 of CAXYCO010000024.1, read as the reverse complement.
AATTAATTTTCATGGTTATGGAGGTTGTGCCTCAAATTTTTCGAGCGAAGTTGGTGATTTAAATTCGTTGGCTGACAGTAAAAATTTCATTGTAGCATACCCTCAGGCTATTGTTGGCGAAAAAGGAGATGTATACTGGAATCCAGAAGACAACGGAATTCAAAACATAGAGGAAAATGATGTTTTTTTTTACAGAGCAGCTCATCGAAGATATTAGCAATGAATACAATGTTAATTCAACCCAAGTATATGCAACAGGGTATTCCAATGGAGGTATGATGTCTTATGGTCTTGCATGCTCTAGAGGAGACCTAATTGCCGCAGTAGGAATTATGTCAGGAATCATGCTGGAACAAACGTGCGATGTAAACGAGTATACCTCGGTCATACATTTTCATAGTACTTCTGATTACGTACTCCCTTACAATGGCAATCAGGATTATCAATCCGTTTCCGATGTGGTGAATTTCTGGTTAAGTCATAATGGCATTCCAGCTTCCAATCTCGTTACAACAGAGTTCAATGATGGTGGGATGGTACGTGAATCGTATACAGGTGGAAACGAAAATACATCAGTTGTGTTATATACAGATTACGAAGAACAGGGTATAGGTGGTCATGTATGGTTTAGTGGAGGTATAGACGGAAACAGTCCAAATCAAATACTATGGGATTTTTTGTCCTCATACTCCCTTGATGATTAGGATTTATATTTCACTTATAAAAATATTGATTTAAAAGCATTACCTCAAATATTTGAGTTTAAAAATTGAAGACAAAGCAATGAAGTTAAGGTAATCATAATCAATATATGTGATAAACAATACTAATAAGCAATAGCATTCCTACACGAAGCTATTCTTATAATTAAAATATTAATTAAGTGAAGTTATTTAAATATTATAAAATACATATCATCAGCGCAGTTGCTGCCTTAGGAATTTCATGCTTTTATAATTTAGGTTTGTTATTTTATCTCTACGAACTAAATCATACTCCCCATTTTAATGAACTCACAACAAAAGAAAACATCAAATTCATACATGGTTTGGCGTGGGTTTTTAGTGTTTTTGTTGTTGTTTACGTGGTAATACTTTTCAATTATACATGGAAAGAAAGTTGTACTATTCCCACTTTAAAAGGATGGAATAATCAATTTGGAAACATTATCACCAATATTTTTCTTTATTTTCTTCTTGCCCTTGTTACTTATTTCCTGTTTAAAACGCTTCCTTATAATGACAAATATTCATTTATCTATTTTTTGAATAAGTTTATTTTTGTTGAAATTTTTGCGCTAATTATAGCATACCTACTCTTAGCAATCAAAAAGGCAAATCGAAACAAAGAGGTTATGATACAACTGCAGATTGAAAACAAAAAGGCCAAACTTCAGGGACTTAAAGAACAAATCAGCCCTCATTTCCTTTTCAATACACTCAACACCTTGATTTCGGTAATCAGAACAGAAGAGAAATCAGAAAGCATAGACTTTGTTGAAAACCTATCTTCTGTGTATCGCTATATTTTGGACAATCAATTTATTGATACCGTAAAATTTGGAGAAGAACTTACGTTTGTAAAGTCATATATATATCTTTTGAAGAAACGTTTTGGAGATGATTTAAAAGTAAATATTAATATAAGTTCAGAAATTGAAAACAATTCCGTCCCTCTATTTGCACTACAAATGCTTGTTGAAAACGCTATAAAGCATAATGTGCTTTCAAGTACCCAACCTTTAGAAATTAGGATTGAGCAAATGGATAAATATATTTGTGTTATAAACAACTTTAACCAGAAAACAGTTACAGAAAGTCTTGGAATTGGTTTGGTAAATCTCAATAATAGATTTAAGTTAATTACCGGCAAAGAAATTAGTATAAAGAAGAGCGAACAAAGCTTTTCAGTTTCAATCCCATTGATATAATAATGAATGTAATAATTGTAGAAGACGAGAAGAGCGCCATAAAAAACATGATTGCAATGTTACATGAAATAGACCCGACTATATCAGTGATTGCCAGCATTCAAACCATTAGTGAAGCAACAAAATGGATTACAAATAATCCTCCGCCAGAATTAGCTTTTTTTGACATACAACTTGCCGATGGTCATTCCTTTGAGATTTTTAAAAAAACAACAGTAAAGTTTCCTATAATCTTCACTACAGCCTATAATGAATTTGCCCTTAGAGCTTTTAAAGTGAACAGCATTGACTATTTACTTAAACCAATTAAAAAAAAAGAACTTGTATTTGCAATTAACAAGTTTAAAAAAATAAATGAAGATCTTATTTTGAAAAATAAAAACTTCATTGCCACCATGAAGACACTGAATATTGAAATTAAAAAATCGTATAAGAAAACAATATTAGTAAAAATGTTTGACGGTCTCATTCCTATTCAAACTTCGAGTATTGCTTACTTTTTTATTGAAAATGGAATTGTTTATGGATATAGCTATGATAAAGTAAAATTTGTGATAAATGAAACACTTGATCAATTAGAAGGGCAACTGTCATCATCTGATTTTTTCAGAGCAAACCGACAGTATATTGTTTCACGAAACTCAATAAAAAAAGCTCAAAATTATTTCAATAAAGGATATTCTCTTAAACTTAATCCTTCTAAGAAGGAAATTATATTAATTAGCAAGGCAAAGGTTTCATTGTTTAAAAACTGGTTAGGGCAATAGGTAAGTAGCAGCAAAAAATAAGGGTTGGCACAATAGAAAAAATGCCCAACACGAACCGCCAACAAAGAACAATCCAAAAAAAAAGCTTTTCCTCATAAATTTACTTATCAGTATGCTAAGCTTACACTGCTGTTTTACCCCTCACCTCCCTTATAAAAAACAGCCATAGCAGACCCTATTTTCTTATTTACAATCTTGGCATAGCTCTCCTGTGTTATACTCATTGTAGCGTGTCCTAAGAGGGCTGAAACAATCTCCATAGGCACATCATTATACAGTAATACAGTGGTTGCAAAAGTCCTTCTAGCGAGGTGATGAGACATTTTTTTATGTATACCTATAACTACTCTAAACCCCTTTAAATAGGCATTGAATTTCTGATTGCTGATGCGAGGTAATTCATGGTCATACTTCTCTAAACTTTAAATAATAATAATTTCATATTGACAGTAACTATAAAAAAGCTATTTTTAAAATTAATTAGTTTATTTAAAAACGATAAACGGGAACAAAAGCTCCTGTTATCCGGAAACAGAGACCTATAAACAGGAAGTTTGTTCTCCATATAACCAGTTGCCACCAATTAGAGAAAAAATCGCATATAAATGAATAATCCTGAAATTTTTGAAGGAACTACAGTAAATGAAAGACTCTATTTATCTGGAATGATGAATGAGTTTGACAAAGCTATAAAAAAAGATAACAGGAATATTGCGTATAAAATTTTAAGAGAGCTGAAAGTTGACGAACCTTCAATAATTTTAACTGTTGGTTACATAAAAGAGAATATGAAATATCCGAATGCGTGGGATTTTCCAAATGAAATTTCTAACAAACTGAAAAATGAAAACAATGCAACTTTGGAATATTCAAACCTATATGAAATTGGAATGGGTGCACCAATTAGCGGAATTTGCAAACTCAATAAAAATGGAGGAAATATTATTATCGCAGTTAATTGTGGAGGACCTGCATTATGGAATGAATCTGGACTGAAATTAGCGATACCTATTTGGGAAAATTCGTTTTTAAGAGGAAAAATTCAGAAAATCGGAATAGTTGACTTGGAAAAAAACACTTTAACTAAGTATAAAAAGAAGTTTCGAGTTTTAAATTTAGAGTCATTTAATAATAATAAAATCACAGGAATTGATAGTCCAATTCATAAATCTAAAACTATTGAATTTAACATTGAAAATGAAAAAGTTGAAAAAATTATTGAGATAAAATAACTGGTGGCAACACCGTATATAATTTATTGCTGGTTTTTTGCTTACTTACGAAAGTCCTCGCGGACTTTCTTTGTCCGTAATTATTTACTAAATTAGTTGCTTGAAACACGCAACAAACCATATACAACAACGTTAGCAACAAGCTAAAAAAACATACAGATTTAATGAAGAAATATATCAAAGCATTTTTTAAGGAGATAGTTCCAATAATAATTGGTATTCTAGTAGCTCTGTATATTAACAACTGGAATGAAAACAAAAAAGACGAAAAATATATAAATCAAATACTTTCTTCAATGAAAAAAGAATTGAAAGAGAGCAATCAAGATATAAAGGAAAAAATACCACAACAAAAAACACTTATCGACACCTTAGATTTTTACAAAAACAATGATAAAATTTCTATATTCGATGTAATGATGAAAGTCAACGGAATTCAAATACCTAAAATTAGAATAAGTTCTTGGAAAGCTATTTCTAATTCAAAAATTGAATTACTTGAATACAATAGAATTTCCGACTGGGCGAATATTGAAGAACAAAAAGAAATAATGTTATCAAAAACCCAATATTTAATGAATTTTCTTTATCCAAACATAAAAGATACCAGTATTGAGAAAAAGGAACTTATTATGTTAATGATGCAGGATATTATAGTTTCAGAAAAAGATTTACAAGAGCAAATTGAGGGAATTATTAAAGATTAAATTTGATTACATTACATAATTAGAAAATAAAACTGAATTTTGATAAATACACTAAAACTGAACGAAAAAGCCAGTTGCTAACACCGTACAAAATTAATTGCTTGCTTTTTGCTTACTTACGAAAATCCTCGCGGATTTTCTTTGTCAGTAATTATTTATTGAATTTAGTGCCAAATCACGCAACTAATCTTGTACGTATTCCAAGATCAAATCCTAATAAAAGACACTATTTTTTTATGCTGCATAATTTTGAAGAACTACATAAGGAGTTCCTCTTTTTACTACTGCAAATGCTCTCGCTATGAGTTTATTTCTAACATTATTTATCGCTAGCATTTTATCTTTTCCTTCCGCTAACTTTCTCTTATAATAGATTCGTAATTCACTATCATGTTGAATGGCAGAAATACTTGCCATACTTAATAAACTTTTCATCTTTCTATCTCCTAAATAATGGCATTGCTTTCTTCTTTTTATACTAGTACCCGACTCATGTGCAAAAGGTGCTGTTCCACAATAACTCGAGAAAGAACGCCAAGTATCAAATCTTGTGAAATTACCGGTATGGTAAATTAATTGACAAGCAACTACAAAACCAACTCCCTTTAAACTTGATAATAATTCATAATTTTTTTGCATTAAAACATCATCAAATATGAGCGCTTCTATTCTAATCTCTATTGCCTTTACTTGTTTAGATAAGTAATCAATACTTCTTTTTAAACTGATACAACCTGCATCTGTGGTAGAACTTGTTAGAAATACTTTCATCTCTTTTAAAGTACCTTTCAAACCAGCATTATTTCTAACTAGTTGATCTCTTAAAGCTAATAATCTACCAAGTTCTAAATGAGCTGTACTTTTAACTGTACTTGGACTTAACTCTTCTCTATAAATCCACCCATATCTTGCAATTAAACTTGCATCCAAACGATCTGTTTTCTCTTTTACAATACCTGAAGAACGCTTAATTTTCAATGGACTTTCTTCTACATAAACAATCTTCTGACTATTTAGATATAGTGCTAGTTTTAAAGAATAATATCCCGTATTCTCAAAACAATAAAAAACAAGAACCCCTTTTGATACTTTTAAAACCCAGTTTAATAAGCTTTTATAACCTACAATATCATTCTTAAACTCCTTGTGAACTTGAGCTTGATGACAATATGCATCAATTGTTTTTTTTGATACATCAATTCCTACTACTTCTTTGTAATTTTTCATATTTTTACATTTAGAGTGAATAAATATGTTGCTTTAACTACTTCCTTTATCGGGAGATTTAACTCCTGGTATTCCAAATGGTTCTTGGCAACTTAATAAAGAAAGAGGACTCGTACGTGTACTGGAGCTTCAAATCTAAAACACGTTATAGTTCTCCTCTTTCTCTATCTAAAGATATTTAATACAAACTAAAGAAACACGTTGGCAACAAGCAAAAACGAACAGCAGAAATATTATGGAAATTATATTTGAAGAAAGACAAAAATTTACTCAATGGTGGTTTTGGCTGATTTTAATCGGTCTTGGAAGTATTGCTTTTTATGGTTTTTTCACACAAATAATTTTGGGCATACAATTTGGAAATAAACCAATGTCAGATGTTGGAATGGTATTTTTTGTTCTTGGGGTTTTCGGTTTTATATATTTAAATTGGTGTATGACTTTAATTTCAGAAATCAATGATGACGGAATTAAAATGCGTTTTATTCCATTTGTAAAAAGGAATATTCAATGGAATGAGATACAATACGTGAAAATTGTAAATTATGGATTTGTAGGTTACGGAATTAGACTTGGAAGTAAATACGGAACTGTTTACAATATAAATGGTAATAAAGGGCTAGCCATTGAACTGAAAAATGGAAAAAAGTTTGTGATTGGGACTCAGAGAGAAAATGAATTAAATAAAGCTCTCAAAAAAACGCCATTTGCCAACACAGTAAAAAATTAATTACCACTCCTCTCCTACTTTAAATAACCTAAAATTAATTACCCACCACTCCCCTCATAAAATACAGCCATAGCAGACCCTATTTTCTTGTTTACAATCTTGGCATAACTATCTTGTGTTACACTCATTCTAGAGTGTCCTAAGAGCGCTGAAACAATCTCCATGGGTACATCATTAAACAACAATACAGTGGTTGCAAAAGTCCTTCTAGCGAGGTGGTGAGACCTCTTTTTATGGATGCCAACTACTACTGTAATTTTCTTTACGTGTACATGGTAAAAAAATAAATTAGATGTGAAGTAGTTGGAAAAGATGCTAGAAAATAGTAGTTTTAAACAATGAAATATATACGATATATCAACAATACGTATATATAGTTGTTGGCAACTACTAGAAAAAAACTTACCTCAATAATTGAACTATATTAATTCTGAAAACTTTTCCAATAGGAATAATATGGTCATGAATAAATATCCTGTTTCCCTCAATACTTTTAATATGCTTAGGAGCAACAGCAAACGATTTGTGAACCTGCAAAAAATCTTCTTTAGGTAATACATCTAATACATTTGATATTTTTTCCCGAACCGTAATTATTTCGAGCTTTGTTATCACTTTTGTGTAATTTCCTGATGCTTCAATAAATAAAATAGCACCAATTTCTACTTGTGTATATTTTTTTTTACTTCGGAGAAAAATACGCTTCGAAACTGCATTATTGTTATGAGAAACAACCTCTTGCGTATTTGATGTACTTAACGTTTTATTGATAGCCTTTAAAAAACGTTCAAACCCAAAAGGTTTTAATAAATAATCAGAAATATTAAGCTCGTAACCTTCAAAAGCAAATTCTTTGTAGGCAGTTGTTACAATGACTTTTGGCGGTTTTTTTAATGTTTTCAGAAAATCAAAGCCCTTCAATTTTGGCATATTCAGATCTAAAAAAATCAAATCAACATTATTTTTATTCAAATATTCAAATGCTTCCACTCCATCATAACAATTTTTCATTAAGCGCATATTTGGCAACAAATCACAATAGTTTTTTATGATATCGTGTGCGATGTGTTCATCATCAATAATTAAGTAGGTAATCATATTAGTTTAAAGTTAATTGTACGCTGAAATTGCTTTCAGTAGATGAAAATAGCAAGTTATGTTTATTTGGATAAATCAATTCTAATCTTCGCTTTAAAATTTTCAAACCTATTCCAGGTTCGCTTTTAAAATTTTCAAACCTATCAACATTATTTTCTATTGTAAATTTTATATCGCTCTCTGATGAGACAATATTGATTGTTACGTTTGCATTTTCCCTTAATCTCTCGACACCATGTTTAAAAGCATTTTCTAAAAGAATGATAAATAGTAACGGAGTAACTCTTTTATTATCATCAATATCGCAATTGAAATTAACAACAATATTCTTATGGTAACGCATTTTGTGAAGCTCAATGTAATTCTTTAAGTAGTCAACTTCTTCTTTTAGTGTTACCGTTTCGTTTTCACTTTCATATATACTGTAACGCATCAAATCAGATAATTTTAGAATTAACTCTTGTGCTTTTCCTGCATCTTTACTTACCAAACCATATAAATTATTGAGCATATTGAAGAAAAAATGTGGACTTACTTGACTTTTTAAGAGCATTAGTTCAACTTTTGATTTTTCATTTTTCAATTTTGCAATAAAAATAAGCTGACGAATAAACCAAGTAACACCTAAACCAAGCAACAGTATATAATAGGAAATAACAATAATGACAATTTTAGGATTGTAATTCCCTAAAAACATAACGGAATTATCATCAGTAAAAATTACCTCGTAAATTGTAATTAGTATTGGTATAATCGCTAATACTAATAAAAATAGGACGACCCATTTTCTTTTGTGCTTTATAAATTTCATAATGCAATATTACGAGTATCTATTATCCAATACAAAAAAGTTGATAAACACTCAATTTAGAGTTATGTAACCTGTTCAAAGTGTGATAAAATGACTTTATAGTCGTTATGAAATCTTTTATTCATCTTCAAAGGTTGTTTATCACAATTCCTTTTTAGGTAAAGAAATCAATTTTAGGTTTGCTGAAATTAAAACTTATAACAATGAAAAAAAGAATTTTTAGATACGTAAAACACATATCCCTAACCCTATTATTTTTAGGTACGTCTGTTATTGTATTCGGTCTTTATCACGGAGCAAGTATGCATTATGCAGATAATCCTAAAATGATGGACTGGGATAATGATGGTCCTTATGTTTTTTATGAAAATGATAGTATTTTAAACGTTAATTACATCAAAGGAAATCAAGATGATGGTTTCTATTTAGAACAAAAAGACTATTCAGTTAACTCAAAAATTCCAGCTTTTTGTCATTTTCCACTTGATTCAACAAGCTTTGAATTTTCTATAAATACTAATACCAAGAGTCCGCTAAACACCTACGATGACAATAGTAAGATTTTAGCAATTTCTGATATTGAAAGTGGCTATAGAACTTTTCGTGATTTTCTTATTAATAACAAGGTTATTGACAAAAAACTAAATTGGATATTTGAGAATGGACATTTAGTTTTAGTAGGAGATTTTGTAGATAGAGGTTTTTCAACAACACAGGTGCTTTGGTTTATATACAAATTGGAACAGGATGCTATAAAGAAAGGAGGTTTTGTCCATTTTATTTTGGGTAATCACGAATTGAAAAATATGCAAGGAAATTATGACTCATCATCTCCAAAATATTATCACATTGCTTCAATTTTAGAAAAACAACAGTCTCAATTATATGATTCAAACTCTTTTATTGGCAAATGGATGGCGAGTAAAAACACTGTAGAACTCATTAACGGTATACTTTTTACTCACGGAGGAATACATCCAAATATTGTTGATTATAATTTGAGCATAGATGAAGTCAATGAAATTGTAAGTAGCAATTACTACCATCCCTACTATCCGAGACCAGAAAAAACTAAAGAGCAATTTCTGAATTCAACTCATACAGGAGTTTCTTGGTATAGAGGCTATTTTAAAGATGATTTAATCCAAGAAGATATTGATCTTGGACTTCAAAAATTCAATGCAAAAGCAGTTGTTGTAGGTCATACTCTTCAGTCCAAAGTCAATAGACAGTTCAATGGAAAAGTCATAGGAATTGATGTAAAGCATCCGAAAGATTATCATAAAAACTTTCCAAATAGTGAATCAGAAGGTTTACTCATAGAAAAAGGCAAATATTACAGAGTTTTACACGACGGAAAGAAAGTGGAAATATAACATTTGGTAACACTAGTAACCGTTGCACACCCCATTAAAAAAGACCTATAATCATCTCAAAAGTTCCTTTCTAAGGGACTTTTTTTTTCTTACTAGTAAGGTATCTAAAAAAATGATACATCTAGCTTTAATTTAGAATGTAATTTTTATCAACAAATTTGTGTGTGTTTATAGTTATGCATTTATCCCTTAAACTTCCAATAACGAGAATATTTAATTAATTTTCACCTCCCTTATAAAAAACAGCCATAGCAGACCCTATTTTCTTGTTTACAATCTTGGCATAGCTATCTTGTGTTACACTCATTGTAGCGTGTCCTAAGAGGGCTGAAACAATTTCCATAGGTACATCATTAAATAGCAAAACAGTAGTTGCAAATGTCCTTCTAGCGAGGTGATGAGACATCTTTTTATCGATACCAACTACTACTCCAATCTCCTTTAAATAGGCATTGAATTTCTGATTACTGATTCTTGGCAACTCATTATTATACTTCTCTAAAATCTCATTGGCTTTGGGTAAAAGTGGTATGGATATTTTTCTATTGGTTTTTTTTCTAACCATCTGAATCCATTCTTTACCATCAAATCCAATTTCTATGTTTTTTGTTGTCAAAGTTGACATTTCTGAATATCCCAACCCTGTATAACAACAAAAAATAAACAAATCCTTTACCTGCTGTAAGCGTTGCTGACTAAACGTATAGCCCTCCATTTTCTTCAACTCTTCATCTGTGAGGTAAATAATGACAGGTGTATGCTTTCTATTCTTATACAAATGAAAGGGATCTCTTTGAAGATAGTTCTCTGAGATAGCAAACTGTATGATCTTTTTTACTCGCTGAATACTTCTATACACAGTGGCTTGTTTAAGTTGGAGTGCTGTCTTAAAGAAATATTCCAAATCTTGAATAAACTTTAAGTCCAAATCTTTCAACCTTACATCTTTCTTCTTATACTGTTTACTAATAAACAATGCTACTTTCCTCCTACTCTCTATATACCGACTCCAAGACAATTGATTAAAGTCTATACCTATTAACTTTTTTGTCTTCTCATTATGCAAATCATAGGCTCCTAAAAGGGTAATTTCTTCTTTTGTATCTTCCCCCTTATACTTTCTATAAATATCATCTACATCAAAGTCATTGGGTAGGATTTGAAGCATTAAAAAAGCCCTATCTATCTGTTGATGAATAAGGCTTAATTTATTGTTTAATACCGTGTTTTCTTCACTTGGTGGCGAAGCTTTTTGCAGACCACTATTCCAGTTTTTTGGATTGATAAAAATCCCTGTAGAGAATTCTTTTCTAGTTTTTAAAAATGTAATTCTACATCTAATAGGGCAATTACCCATTTTATTTATCCTGTTTCTCTGAAGAAAAAAGAGAACAGCTAGTTTAAAATTATTCATTGTTTTTAGTTTTATAAAAATGGTACACCAGAAGAAAAAATGGTACACCAAAATGTACACCTCAAAAGGCATACTTTGATTAATAATGAAGTTGAAATGAAATGATTGTAAAGTACTACAAACCCTTACAGAGTCTATAAAAAACAAAAAAGCCTCACATTTCTGTGAAGCTTTAAGTGAGCCCTTGTGGACCTAAATTCATTTACTGCTACAAAGAGCGAAATAAAATCAGAAAAACTATAAAATTTGATATTGGAATGAATCACGGACAGACTTTAAAAAAAAATAAAATCTTCTATTCCAAATTGTATAACCTACGGTTTTGAAGCAAGTAAATATTGTTTTAAACTACTTGAAAAAGATTTTTCTTACGATAAAAATAATACCTTAAACAATCTTGCTTTTGGAGATAAAGAACCTATCCTTGAATTTAATGAATATTCTTTTTAGATTTTGTTATTAAATCCTATGAGAAAATTTAGTAATTAGTGTTTTTTATTTTTAAATACAGTTGTACCTTCTTTTATTGTTTCTAAAACTGAAATATCTTTTATTGCATCTTTATCTATTTTAAGAGGATTACGATCTAAAATTACCATATCAGCTAATTTACCAACTGATAAACTTCCTTTATGATTCTCTTCTTTTAATTGATATGCAGCTTCAGCAGTTGAAGCATAAAGTGATTGGTAAGGAGTTAATAATTGATCTGAACCATAAACTTTACCAGTTCTTGATTTTCTATTTGAGGCAATCCACATTATAAAAATTTGATCAACCGGGTGAACCGGTGAATCATGATGAAAAGTTACTGAAAAACCATCTTTATACGCATCTCCAATAGGATTTAATCGTTCTGTCCTTTCAGGCCCATAAATTACATCATGATGATAATCTCCAAAATAGTAGTTATGTGTAACTTGGAAAGTTAAAGTAACGTCCTGAGATTTCATTTTTTCAAATTGATCAGGTTGTACTTGTTGTAAATGTATTAAATTCGTTCTAGCGTCTTTATATCCATTGTTTTTTTCAGCATATGAAACTGCTTCGATACATTGATCAACTGCTGCATCTCCTAGTGCATGAATAAAAAATGGTATTTCGCGTGAATAGTAACTATCTACTAACGTGTTCATGTCTTTTTGATCTTTTATGGAAGAATACCCTCTATAGCTCTTAGGTTGCCCTGGAGTAGGTGTGTAGTATGGTTCTCTAAGGTAAGCTGTACGACCTGGCGATCCACCATCCAGGTTTAATTTACCTCCTGCTACCCTATAACCATTTGTGTATTCTTTACTGTATAATGAATCAACAATATCTGGTGTTGTTGCTGCAGCATAAAACACCATACTAACATCAGCTTTTAATTTCCCTTCCTTTCCTAATTTAGAAATATAGTTATACTCAGTAGTTGTTGTTGCTAAATCAGTAATCGTAGTATATCCTTCACTTAAGTAGAGTTCTTGAGCTTCTAATAAATATTTTAACATTTCTTCTTTAGGTAATTGTATACCAGTATATATACCTTTTTTACCTGTAGTATCTTCCCCCATTTTGGTTAGACCAAATAAAGCAGCTTGTTCTTCTATCACTCCATTAGGTTCTCCATTTTCTAATCTAATAGAACCTCCTTCAGGGTTTTTATAGTCAGGTGAAAGATACCCTGATATTTCAAGACCTTTTGAATTCATAACTATAATGTGAGAAGAAAAGTGAATTATGCAAATTGGAATTTCAGTAGAAACTCTATCTAAATCTTTTCTAGTAGGAAATCTTTGTTCAGTAAGCATTCCATTATCAAATCCCCATCCAGTTAACCATGCTTTTGGCTTATTGTAGTGATCAGGATTTTCTTCAAGTGCTTTTTTTAATTTTGATATTAACTCGTCAATTGAAGAAACATTACCTGCCGGTGGTGGATCTAAAGAAACAGTGCTTAGTTTAACAGCTGTTTGAGAAATATGAGAATGTGAATCAATAAATCCTGGAATTAACGTTTTACCATTCAGATCAATTTGTTCAGCATTTGAATACTTTTTTTTTGCATTATCTAATTTTCCTACAAAAATAATCTTTTCGCCATTTTGAACAACAGCTTCTGCATAGTTTGGGTATTCTTTATTTTCCATTGTAAGTATATCTCCCCCAAAATAAAGTTTATTGCTTGATTGTTTCTCTGTTGTTTTAGTTTCTATTTCTGTAGAATTTTTTCCACAAGATGCTAATAATAATAATAATAATAATAATAATAGCAGGAATAAACTATTCTTTTTTAATAATAACATAAAGGATTGATTTTAAATAATTGTTCTATTTTTATTCTTTATTAATTAAAGACATAAAACTTCAAGTAAATATAAATAAAAAAAAGTGATAATTATACTTTTAGATTTATTATGTAGATAAACTTTTAATATTTAATTTTTTAGGCATCTTGCAGAGAATCCGTTCCTTTTTTTACTATACCTACTTAAAATATTTCCATCTGTATAACCCATTGATTTTCTATAAGCTTCTGTAACTTCATTGCACCTTGTATAAGTAGTGAATGCCAAAACACCTCGAAACTCAAAAGCTTTTGGAAACATCATTTGTAGTAAGATAACAACCTCCTAAGGAGAGATGTTCCCTAAAGATTTATGAGGATGGTTGAATTATAATCCTCCCTCCAGTTATCGCTAATCTTTTGGAGTTGGTAGATGTCATTGAAATAATAAGCATCTAATATATCTTCTCTAAAGAAACGTTTAAAACGTTCTATATTCCCCTTGTTATACTCATTTTAGAGTGCCCTAAAAGAGCTGAAAGGAATTCCATGGGTACATATCATTAAATAAAAATACAATGGTTGCAAAAGTCCTTCTAGCGAGGTGATGAGACATCTTTTTATCGACACCAACCACTACTGGAATCTCCTTTACATAGGCATTGAATTTCTGATTACTGATGCGAGGCAATGCATGGTTATACTTCTCTAAAATCTCCTTGGCTTTGGGTAAAAGTGGTATTGATAAGTATGTAATATAATTACCCTCCACCACCCTCATAAAAAACAGCCATAGCTGACCCTATTTTCTTATTTACAATCTTAGCATAACTATCTTGTGTTACACTCATTGTAGCGTGTCCTAAGAGGGCTGAAACAATTTCCATAGGAACATCATTAAATAGCAATACAGTGGTTGCAAAAGCCCTTCTAGCGAGGTGATGCAACCTCTTTTTGTGAATACCTATAACTACTCCAATCTCCTTTAAATAAGCATTGAATTTTTGATTACTGATGCGAGGTAATTTATGGTCATAAATCTCTATACTTTAAATACTAATAATTTCATACTAACAGTAACTATAAAAAAGCTATTTTTAAAAAATCATTAGTGTAGATAAAAAAAGCAGAAATAAAATCAAATAATAAAATGAAAATAACGAAAAGAGATATTGCATTTTTTGCTTTTGGAATTTTTACTCTATTTATAATTGAAACAATTGTTGATTGGGAAGGAAATAAAAAATCTTTTAAAGATGCTTATAATACCGCAAGCGGAATTGAAAGTAAAGAATAATAGAAAACATGGTAGTTAAAAAATAATCCAATAATAAAATCTATGTAAAAGTAATCTAGTATGAAGAGCTTTAAATACATTTTAAACCCAAAAAAAACAGCCATGGTAGTAGCTATTTTCTATCTGTGATTTATTTGCTATATTTAGTTTTTAACCAATCAACTTAGTCATACAAAAACACTTTTCAAAAAATTGAAATGAAAATAACAATATACTCATTACTATTATTAATACTATTTTCTAGCTGTTCATCGAATTATAAAACTTTTAAACCAAAAAGAGAAATAAAACCTGAGATACCTATTAAAATTTTAAATAAAAAAGGAATTGTTGCCCATTCTAAAAAGTATAAAAGTCAATATCCTAGACTCCTTCCCTATTTATTATATAATGAAAATAATGTGTTTAATAATTTCAAAGGAGATTTTATGAATGTCAAAAATAATGAAGTCTCAAATATAAATTTAATGGTAGAATACGTTAGAGAGTATTTTAATTACAAAAACTCTCTTATTGTTCTAATAGCTAAGAGCGATAATTCAATTGGATCGTTAAAAAGAATCCCTATATCAGTTAAATCGAGTAAATATGGTGATTTTTCAAAAACTTATTTGAGAGATGATGAAATAGATAGGTCTCAACAAAGAATTTTATTTACTAGACAAATACACATTAACAATGACTTTGATATCTTAGATAAAATTTATGGTGACGTAATAACTGTTACTATTGGTGAACAAAAATATAATTTTTTAAATCCTGAATTTGAAATAAAATAACTTGCTTTTTACAATAACATAAAAAATGCATGCTACAAATAAGTTTTAAAATTGCAAGATTTTAAAAATATAAAACCATTATTCTACCGACACCATTCATAAAAAAGCTATTTTTAAAAATTAATTAGTATGATAAACGTGAATAAAAGCTTCTGTAATCTGGAAACAGAGACCTATAAACAGGAGGTTTGTTCTCCATATAACTAGTTGTAACACATTTGAACACACTATGAAAAATATCGGAATATTTATAATTATTGCTTCTTTTTTATCTTGTTCAAATGAAATTGAAAAATTGAAAACGAAAAATATTGAACTAAATAATAATATAAGTTTACTCAAATCTGAATTAGACTCATTGAAAAATCTACCAAGTGTTCAATTTGAAAAAATAATATCTAAAGATACTTCTTTAGATTCTTTGAGAAATAAATCTAAAACTGAATATATTTTACCAACAAAACAAAATGAATTAAAAACTTCTGATTCAATACTCGTGAAAGAATACGTTGATTTCGCTAAAAAATTCCCAGAATCGTATTTATCAATGTATTCAATAGATAGAATTAAAAATATCGAAGTAAATCAACGAATTGTAAAATTCAATCAGATTGTTGGAAAATGGAAATGGAAAGCATTAATTAATACTTTTCTCTCATTTAATGGTCAAAGAAACGAAGAAATAGAATTTAAGAAAGATAAATTTGCCTATTTCTTTAAAGATGGAAAATTAATCTCAAAAGAAAAATATAAACTTTCTAGAACTTATTACGTAATGCCAATAATAGAATTTGAAAAGAAAGGTATTTATACTGTTAATATTAAATCAAATGGACTATTAACTTTAAAACCTGGGAAAAGTCCTTGCGAAGATTGTGGAACAACAATTTATAAAAAAGTTGAATAAAAAAACGTTTTACAACAAAGAACTGAGCTAAAAAACAAAGCTTTTCCTCATAAATTTTAGTCATTAGTATGCTAAGCTTACAATGCTGCTTCACCCTTCACCACCCTTATAAAAAACAGCCATAGCAGACCCTATTTTCATGTTTACAATCTTGGCATAACTATCTTGTGTTACACTCATTCTAGAGTGTCCTAAGAGCGCTGAAACAATCTCCATGGGTACATCATTAAACAACAATACAGTGGTTGCAAAAGTCCTTCTAGCGAGGTGGTGAGACATCTTTTTTTGGATGCCAACTACTACCCCTATCTCCTTTAAATAGGCATTGAATTTTTGATTACTAATTCTTGGTAACTCATCATTATACTTCTCTAAAATCTCCTTGGCTTTGGGTAAAAGTGGTATGGATATTTTTCTATTGGTTTTTTTTCTAATCATCTGAATCCATTCTTTTCCATCGAATCCAATTTCTATGTTTTTTGTTGTCAAAGTTGACATTTCTGAATACCCCAACCCTGTATAACAACAAAAAATAAATAGATCCTTTACCTGCTGTAAGCGTTGCTGACTAAACGTATAGTCCTCCATTTTCTTTAACTCTTCATCTGTAAGGTAAACAATGACGGGGGTGTGCTTTCTATTCTTATACAAATGAAAGGGGTCTCTTTGAAGATAGTTCTCTGAGATGGCAAACTGTATGATCTTTTTTACTCGCTGAATACTTCTATACACAGTAGCTTGTTTAAGTTGGAGTTCTGTCTTGAAGAAATATTCCAAATCTTGAATAAACTTTAAGTCCAAATCTTTCAACCTTACATCTTTCCTCTTATAATGTTTATTAATAAACAAAGCTACTTTCCTCCTACTCTCTATATAACGGCTCCAAGACAACTGATTAAAGTCTATACCTATTAACTTTTTTGTCTTCTCATTATGCAAATCATAGGCTCCTAAAAGAGTAATTTCTTCTTTTACGTCTTCACCCTTATACTTTCTATAAATATCATCTACATCAAAGTCATTGGGTAGAATTTGAAGCATTAAAAAAGCCTTATCTATCTGTTGATGAATAAGGCTTAATTTGTTGTTTAATACCGTGTTTTCTTCACTTGGTGGCGAAGCTTTTTGCAGACCACTATTCCAGTTTTTTGGATTGATAAAAATCCCTGTAGAGAATTCTTTTCTAGTTTTTAAAAATGTAATTCTACATCTTATAGGGCAATTACCCATTTTATTTATCCTGTTTCTCTGAAGAACAAAGAGAACAGCTAGATTTAAAATTATTCATTGTTTTTTAGTTTTATAAATAATGGTACACCAGAAGAAAAAATGGTACACCAAAATGTACACCTCAAAAGGCATACTTTAATTAATAGTGAAGTTGAAATGAAAATGATTGTGAAGTACTACAAACCCTTACAGAGTCTATAAAAAACAAAAAAGCCTCACATTTCTGTGAAGCTTTAAGTGAGCCCTGAAGGATTCGAACCTTCGACCGCCTCCTTAGAAGGGAGGTGCTCTATCCAGCTGAGCTAAGAGCCCGTAGTTTTTATGTTTCTACGAAAACAGTGTCGGGGTGGCAGGATTCGAACCTGCGACCTCCTCGTCCCAAACGAGGCGCGATGACCGGGCTACGCTACACCCCGAAAAATGTGTAACTTGTATTAGTTTTTATCGAATAAACTAAAAAAACTACCCTAATATTTGCGGAGAGACAGGGACTCGAACCCTGGCGACAGTTACCCGTCGACAGATTAGCAATCTGCTCCATTACCACTCTGGCACCTCTCCGGTTTTTGAACTTATACACACTTATTTAAAAATGCGAGTGCAAATGTAATATTAGAATTACAATATAGCAAGATGTTTTTACTTTTTTTATAGTAAAAAAAACCTATTCCGGATATTCTACTCGAAGGTGGTAAATATTCATTAACTTTTTCTTAATTACTTTTTTAATAACTTCTATTTCCCTAAAAGTAATATCAGAATTTAAAAACTGTCCATCAGCCATTTGCTTCTCTATAATCTTATCAATTAAATCGTTGATAGATTGTGCCGTAGGGTTTTTTAAACTTTTAGAAGCCGCCTCAGCAGCATCACACATCATTAAAATTGCAGTTTCTTTAGAAAAAGGAATGGGACCTTGGTATTTAAATTTTTTAATATCAACCTCCACATCTGGATTTAATTCTTGTTCCTTTTTGTAAAAATAGTAGGTAGCGCTTGTACCGTGGTGTGTTCGTATAAAATCTATAATCCTATCTGGTAAATTATATTTCTTTGCCAACTCTATTCCTTTTATCACATGATCGGTTATAATTTTAGAACTATCCCTAGGTGATAAATCGTTATGCGGATTAACCCCTGTAGATTGATTTTCTATAAAATACATGGGATTTAATATTTTTCCAATATCATGATACAAAGCTCCTGTTCTAACCAACATTGAATTGGCCCCTATTTCATTTGCTGCGGCTTCTGCTAAATTGGCTACTTGCATGGAATGTTGAAAAGTACCTGGAGCTTTTTCATTCAATTCTCGTAATAGTTTTGTGTTTGTATTTGACAGTTCCAACAAAGTTACATCGGAAACTAAACCAAATACCTTTTCATACATGTAGATAATAATTAAAGATAAAAAAGAAAGCAACCCATTGGCAGCAAACATGATAAAATAACTAACATCTATTTGGGATGCATTGCCTTCCTTGATGATAGAAAAAGCAAAATACGTAATCATATAAATCAAGGTAATTTGAGCCACTGAAATAAATAAATTTGCACGTTTATAAAGTTCAGACACTGTTAAAATGGTTACCATCCCTGCAATGATATGCAGATAAATAAACTCAAAACTATTGGGAACTACATACCCTAAAAGCAATACGGTTAACACATGAGTAAAAAGACCCAGACGCGCATCAAAAAAGGCCTTTAAAACAATTGGCAAAATACTTAAAGGCACCACATACAAATAATCTGAATTATAATTAATAACGAGGGTTTGAATAAAAATCATCAGAAAAACATTGAAGAAAATAAACGTTACCTTGTTATTATTATTAAATATTTCTATTCTATACTTTCTTAAAAACAGAAGCAACATTAATAAAGCCAGAGAAACGAGAAGGGTATATCCAAAAATAATCCAGTTATAATTAGACTCTGTCCAAATTTTAGATTCAGACTCACTCTTTAACGAATTTAAAATAGCCAAGTTCTCTCCTTCAACAATTTCACCTTTTAGTATAATAAGTTCTCCTTTAGAAACCTTCCCTTTGGTATAAGAAATAGCATTAATTTCTGCATCGATTACTTTTTTAGAAAAAACATTGTCATAAGAAACATTTGGTTTAACAATTTCTAATAATAAATCAGTCATTTTTCTTTTACCAAAAGTGTTAGCTATATTTTGTAGGTTGCTTGTAATAATATTTAAAACATCTTTGGAATACAGTAGTTTCTTATAAGAAAAATCTTGTACTTCATTTTCTTTTTTTAAGGCTATAATTGAGTTCTTATCCAAAACTACTCCTTGACTGGCAACTTCTATAAAACCATTCTCATAAATGCCTTCAATCGTATTGAATCCGATCTTTTTTAAGGTATTTATATCTTCTAACGTAAGTGAATCGTTGGGCTGAATAGCAGAAACTCTGTTCTGATAGGTTGAAATAACATCTGCTATTACTAAGGAATTATATAAAAAGTAGCGTTTAGAATTTACCTCAATTTCTTTTTTTTCAAAAGCAATTTCTTCATCACTCTTTTGAATA
The DNA here is from genome assembly GCA_964275545.1 of uncultured Polaribacter sp. Lineage (GTDB taxonomy): Bacteria > Bacteroidota > Bacteroidia > Flavobacteriales > Flavobacteriaceae > Polaribacter. The sequence continues at coordinate 13,697 of CAXYCO010000024.1, read as the reverse complement.
GCAAAATCAAATGATGCATTTAAATTATCATATTTCCAGGGCTGACCATTATTAAATTCATATTTAAACTGGCCTCCTTTTGGAAATAAGTACACAATAGAAACTGCCGTAACTAAAAACAGAATTACCTTATAAATAATTGTATTGTTTTGATATAATTTATTTACAATTTTACGCATACACTTTTTCTTAGTACAACAAACTTACAGTAAAAAATTGGAGGTCGAAAATTAGGCATTAATAATAAAAGTAGAATTCATTAAAAAAGATTATTTTTACCTCACAAATATTATACATAATTTACAATATATATATCATGAAAGAAGTCGTAATTGTATCTGTTGCTAGAACTCCAATTGGAAGTTTCATGGGTAGTTTATCAACTATTCCGGCAACTAAACTAGGTGCTATAGCCATAAAAGGAGCTCTAGATAAGATTAAGTTAAAAGGTGAAATGGTTGATGAAGTCTACATGGGAAATGTGGTCTCTGCTGGCTTAGGACAAGCACCTGCTAGACAAGCAGCCATTTTTGCAGGAATACCCTCAACGGTTCCTTGTACAACCGTAAACAAAGTTTGCTCCTCTGGCATGAAATCTATTATGCTAGCCGCTCAAACAATCGCTTTAGGGGATGCAGAAATTGTTGTTGCCGGTGGTATGGAAAATATGAGTTCTATTCCACATTATCAACACGCAAGGAAAGGATCTAAATTTGGTCCAATTAAAATGGAAGATGGAATGCAGAAGGATGGTCTGGTAGATGCATACGAGCAAGTTCCTATGGGCGTTTGTGCCGATGAATGCGCTGTAGAATACAATTTCTCTAGAGAAGACCAAGATTCATATGCTATTCAATCGTACAATCGTTCTGCAGATGCCTGGAAAGAAGGGAAGTTTGCAGATGAAATTGTTCCCGTAGAAATCCCTCAACGTCGAGGAGAGCCCATTATTTTTTCTGAAGACGAAGAGTACAAGAACGTAAAAATGGAAAAAATTCCTGCGTTGCGTGCCGCTTTTACAAAGGAAGGAACTGTTACCGCTGCAAATGCATCGACAATTAATGATGGTGGAGCTGCATTGGTTTTAATGTCTGCAGAGAAAGCAAAAGAATTAGGCATTACACCATTAGCAAAAATAAGAAGTTATGCTGATGCCGCTCATGAACCAAAATGGTTTACTACTGCACCGGCAAAGGCTATACCAAAAGCCCTAGCAAAAGCGAATATTTCTATTGATGATGTTCATTATTTTGAATTAAATGAAGCGTTCTCTGTAGTTGGTTTAGCAAACATGAAAATACTTGGGTTAACAGATGATAAGGTAAATGTAAACGGAGGTGCTGTCTCTTTAGGACACCCTTTAGGAGTTTCTGGCGCAAGAATTATTATTGCCTTAACATCCATACTAAAACAGAACAATGCCTCTATTGGTGCTGCAGGAATCTGTAACGGCGGTGGCGGAGCAAGTGCAATGGTTATTGAAAGAATTTAATATTATAAAACTTAAATAACATTAAACAACAGATATGTTTTACGGAATTTGTAATTTAAGTATTGTTCCTTTACGCTTAGAAGATTCTGATACTTCTGAAATGGTAAGTCAAGTTTTATTTGGTGAGCATTTTAAAGTTTTAGAAAAACAACCTAATTGGAGTAAAATAGAATTACATTTTGATAATTATCAGGGGTATATAAACAACAATCAATTTGATGAAATTAATGAAGCTTTATACCATAAATTATCCATAGAAGACAAACAGTATTCTGGTGAATTAATTGATTTTATTTCTGATGATAAAAATCAATTAACAACAATTTCTATTGGTTCTAGAATCCCTTTTTACAACAATGGTTTTTTTGAAATAAATTCTGAGAAACTTCATTATCAAGGAAGTATTCTGAACAACATACTGCCAAAAGATAAAATCTCACACAAAGCATTTTTATTTTTAAATACTCCTTATTTATGGGGTGGAAAAACTCCTTTTGGAATAGACTGTTCTGGTTTTACACAAATGGTCTATAAGCTGTGTGGATATAATTTATTACGCGATGCGAAACAACAAGCAACTCAAGGAGAATTTTTAAGTTTTATTGAAGAAAGTGAACCTGGAGACTTGGCTTTTTTTGATAATGAAGAGGGGGTAATAAATCATGTTGGAATCATTTTAAATGATTACAACATTATTCATGTTCACGGCAAAGTAAGAATAGACATTTTAGATCACAGTGGTATTTATAATGTAGATTCTCAAAAACATACTCATAAATTAAGAGTCATAAAAAAAATTATTTAAAAAAAACCGAAACGTTAAGGTTTCGGTTTTTTTTTAAATATCTATTCTGTATTCATAAATTTTATCCTTGTCTCATTTCTTTGTAAATAGGCCTTAATTTATCTGCTTTTTCTTCCATCTCCAATATGTCATATATATTTAAAAGAGATCTAACTGTGTCTAAACTTCTTTTTAATTCATCTGCTTTTTCTAAATAAGGCAAGGCTTCTCTGTAAAGATTTTTTTGTTTTTGCTCTAATTCATCGTACTTTTTATCGTTGGATAGATTATTGTTCATTTCTTCTACAATAGCTTTTTCTCCTCCTAAAATTGCAGCAGCTAAATTAATATGAGCATCTGCATAATCTGGTTTTAACTCAATGGCCTTTTTGTAATAAGCCATAGCTTCATTAATTTTATTTTGATTTGCATTTACAACCCCTAAATTATAAAACAAAATAGGGTTATCAGGATCTAACTTAACAGCTTCCTCCATTAATTCCCCAAACTTATCCATTCTTTTCAGTTTAATATATAAATCTGCTTCTGTTAACAACAAATTTAAATCTTCTGGATTAGCCTCTCTTGCTTCTTTTACAGCGATTATAGCCTCGTCAACTTTCCCTTGACCTGCTAAAATCTGACCAATGTTTTTAACAATTGTTGCTCTTTTAGATTCTGATGATTCATCTCTAGGATTTGAGTACTGACCAAGTTTAACCATTGTATCTCTTTGAGTTTTGGAACCTAAATTTTCTTCTTGTCCACTTACTTTATTGGTTGCAAAGTATTGTGTAGAAATCCCTGTATAACCCATACTTTTCAGTTCTCTATAATGCTTTATAGCCAGATCATAGTCTTTTGCAAAAGTAGAACTAACTGCAGCGTTGTATAAAAAAGTTGTGTCTGTTGGACTTAGTAAATACGTTAAATAAAAATTCTCAGAAGCATTCTTATAATCTTTATCATCGTTATAAAGTTTAATTGCTTTGGTAGAAACTTCATTTATTAGGGCATTTAACATCGGAGACGCCTTATCAGTATATTTAGCTTTACCAATTTCTTTTTCATAAGCCATTAAATCATTAAGTGCTTTGGCAGCAACTTTATAATCTTTTTTACCAGCATACGCTTGTCCTTTTAAAAAGTAATATTTTGCCTTGTATTTAGCATCCATAGTATCTTCCATTGCATCAACAGATGATATGGATGCAATCGCGGTAGGATAATCTTGTTTTTTTATTGCTTTTTCAGCATTTTTTAATTCTTGTTTTTGTGCGAAAACTCCAATAGTTATAAATCCTAGGGAGAGTGCTATTATTTGTTTTTTCATTTTAATTAGTATTTAATTTATCGTTATTCTTGATCTTGAGTTGAATCGTTTTCAATTTCTGTGCCATTTTCTATATCTTCTTCGCCTTCCTCTTCTCTCATTACTTTTGCAACAGCAGCGATACTATCTGAATCTTTGATATTAATTAAACGAACCCCTTGCGTTGCTCGTCCCATAACCCTTAGGTCTTCTACAGACATGCGAATTACAATTCCAGATTTGTTAATAATCATTAAATCATTTGAATCATCTACATTCTTAATTGCAACCAGACTTCCCGTTTTTTCAGATATATTTAAAGTTTTCACACCCTTACCACCTCTATTAGTCACTCTGTAATCTTCTAATTTAGAACGCTTTCCGTAACCTTTTTCAGAAACAACTAAGATATTACTCTCCATATCATTCACGGCAACCATACCAATAACTTCATCTTTATCGTGCTGAAGAGTAATTCCACGAACACCAGAGGCTGTTCTTCCCATTGGACGTGTTTTTGCTTCTTCAAAACGAATGGATTTACCTGACTTTAAGGCTAACATTACCTGACTGTCTCCAGTGGTTAATTTAGCTTCTAAAAGCTCATCACCCTCTTTAATAGTTATTGCGTTGATACCATTTGTTCTTGGTCTAGAATATTGCTCTAATGAAGTCTTTTTAACTTGACCTTTTTTGGTAGCCATAATTACATAATGGCTATTAATATAGGCTTCATCTTTTAAATCTTGAGTGACTAAAAAAGCTTTTACTTTATCGTCTTGCTCGATATTTATAAGATTTTGCATCGCTCTACCCTTTGTGTTTTTTCCTCCTTCAGGTATTTCATACACACGCATCCAAAATACTTTTCCTTTTTGAGTAAAAAACATCATGTATTGATGATTTGTACCCACAAATAAGTGCTCTAAGAAATCTTCATTACGAGTAGCAGTTCCTTTTTGACCTCTTCCTCCCCTATTCTGAACTTTATATTCATCAAGATTTGTTCGCTTTAAATAGCCAGCATTAGAAATTGTTACAACAACTTTAGAATTAGGTATCATGTCTTCAATACGCATATCTCCACCTGCATATTCTATTACAGACCTTCGTTCATCTCCATACTTATCTCTAATATGAATTAACTCATCAGTAATAATTTGATACCTCCTTGGTTCGTTTGCTAAAATGTCTTTTAAATCTGTAATAGTAAGCATAATTTCGTCAAACTCTGCACGCAACTTATCTTGTTCTAGACCTGTTAGCTGGCGCAAACGCATTTCTACAATTGCCTTTGCTTGAATTTCTGTCAATTCAAAACGTGCAATTAAGCTCTCTCTAGCTTCATCTGCATTTTTAGATGCACGAATTATTTTAATTACTTCATCTATGTTATCAGAAGCAATAATTAATCCTTCTAAAATGTGAGCACGAGCTTCTGCCTTCTTTAGTTCAAACTCTGTTCTTCGAACAATAACTTCATGTCTGTGTTCTACGAAATGATGAATTAATTGTTTTAAATTTAACTGCTCTGGTCTTCCATTTACCAATGCAATATTATTGACACTAAAAGAAGTTTGTAATTGCGTGTATTTATATAATTTATTGAGAACAATATTAGGAATAGCGTCCCGCTTTAATACATAAACAATTCGCATTCCGTTTCTGTCAGACTCATCACGAATGTTTGCAATGCCTTCTAATTTCTTATCATTCACTAATTCAGCAGTTTTTTTAATCATTTCTGCTTTGTTAACTTGATAAGGGATTTCAGTAACAATAATGCATTCGCGCCCTTTCACCTCTTCAATGACAGATTTTGCACGCATTACAATACGTCCACGACCGGTATGAAAAGCGTCTTTAACACCATCATAGCCATAAATAGTTCCTCCTGTTGGAAAATCTGGAGCTTTCACGTGCTGCATCAATTCATCGATCTCAATATCGTTATTTTCAATATAAGCTATGGTACCATTAACTACCTCGGTTAAGTTATGTGGCGCCATATTTGTTGCCATACCAACGGCAATTCCAGAAGCTCCATTGACTAGTAAATTTGGAATACGAGTAGGCAAGACTATTGGTTCCTGTATTGTATCGTCAAAATTTAAACGATGATCTACGGTATCTTTTTCAATATCTGCCAACATATCTTCAGAAATCTTCTGCATTCTAACCTCAGTATAACGCATTGCTGCTGGCGAATCTCCATCTACAGAACCGAAATTCCCTTGACCATCTACCATCATATAACGCACACTCCAATGCTGAGCCATTCTTACCATAGAATCATACACAGATGTATCTCCGTGTGGGTGAAACTTCCCTAAAACCTCTCCAACAATTCTTGCTGACTTTTTATAAGACCCAGTCGCTTTAATTCCCAACTCATGCATCCCATATAAAACTCTTCTGTGAACAGGTTTTAAGCCATCTCTTACATCTGGCAATGCTCTTGAAACAATTACTGACATCGAGTAATCGATGTACGCAGATTTCATCTGCTCTTCAATGTTAATCGGAATTAATTTTTCTCCGTCTGCCATATATATTTTATATTAAAATTTAGTCGTTTTTTTAAAAAAGGCAAGATAGTATTTTCGGTAGTTTTCACAAAGGTTTTCGACGGTTCATTAAACTAGAGTTATCAACATTTTTATATAATTTTTAACATTATCTTATCTTGTTGATTTTCAGGGAGTTTTATTGCTTTTTATAGGGTCAAAATGTCATGTTTTTAGTCTTGGCACTTTTTTTGTAATATTCTTGTAAAAAAAGGACTAAATTTACAATTATATACAACAAAATATGGATGATAATTTTTCACCAAAAGTTAGAGACGTTATTACCTTCAGTAAAGAAGAAGCCTTACGTTTAGGTCATGATTTTATTGGAACAGAACATCTTTTACTTGGTTTAATAAGAAAAGGAGAAGGAAAAGCTATTGAAATTTTAAGAACATTTGATGTTGATTTAAATCTTGTTCGTAAAAAACTAGAACAATTAAACCCATCTTCTCCCTCTTTAGAAGTTTCTAAAGAAAACAAAAGCCCACATTTAACAAGGCAAGCAGAAAAAGCGTTAAAAACAACATTTTTAGAAGCTAAATTATATCAGAGTGAATTTATAGATACAGCGCATCTATTGCTTTGTATTTTAAGAAATGAAAATGACCCTACAACAAAATTGTTACAGCGTTATGATGTAAATTATGGTGATTCTAAGGCTTTATACAAACAATTACACGTTGATGAAGATATTGATTCATCGCTGGATCCAATTGCAGAAACACCCTCTAATGACGATAATGATGAATTTGCTTCAGAAAAATCAAATCCATTCAATCAACCTCAAAAAGGAAAAACAATTAAAAAATCTAAAACACCAGTTTTAGATAACTTTGGTCGTGATTTAACAACCTTAGCAGAAAATGGGAAATTAGATCCTGTTGTTGGTCGTCACAAAGAAATAGAACGTGTTTCGCAAATTTTAAGCAGAAGGAAGAAAAACAATCCAATGTTAATTGGTGAACCTGGAGTGGGTAAATCTGCAATTGCAGAGGGGTTAGCTTTGCGAATTGTAGAACGAAAAGTATCTAGAATTTTATTTGACAAACGCCTAATATCCTTAGACTTAGCTAGTTTAGTTGCCGGAACAAAATATCGGGGTCAGTTTGAAGAACGAATGAAAGCATTGATGAATGAACTCGAAAAAAATGAGGACATCATTTTGTTTATCGACGAAATTCACACCATTGTAGGTGCAGGCGGCGCTACTGGCTCTTTAGACGCTTCAAACATGTTAAAACCTGCGTTAGCCCGAGGAGAAATACAATGTATTGGAGCAACAACTTTAGACGAATTTAGAACCAATATCGAGAAAGATGGTGCGCTAGAACGTCGTTTTCAAAAAGTAATTGTAGAACCAACTACCGTTGAAGAAACAATTCAAATATTACACAATATTAAAGGTAAATACGAAGAACATCATCATGTAAACTATACAGACAATGCTATAGAATCCTGCGTAAAACTTACCAATAGATATATGACCGACAGGTACTTGCCAGACAAAGCTATTGACGCATTAGATGAAGCAGGATCAAGAATTCACATTACAAATATTATAGTTCCGCAACAAGTTTTAGGCCTTGAAGCGAAATTAGAAATTATTCGTATCCAGAAGACGAAAGCCGTAAATGGACAAAAATATGAAGAAGCTGCCAAATTAGGGATGATGAAAAGAATATGGAAGCTGCATTAGATTCTGCTCAAAAACAATGGGAAGACGAATCTAAATTAAATAGAGAAGTTGTTACTGAGGATAATGTTGCAGAAGTTGTTTCTATGATGACAGGAATTCCTGTAAATAGAGTCGCAGAAGCAGAAAGCCACAGATTACAAGATTTGCCTAAATTAATAAAAGGCAAAGTCGTAGGGCAAGATGAAGCTGTAACCAAAGTTGTAAAAGCAATTCAACGAAATAGAGTTGGACTTAAAGATCCAAATAAACCAATTGGTTCCTTTATTTTCTTGGGACAAACGGAGTTGGAAAAACGCAACTAGCGAAAGTTTTGGCACGTGAGTTATTTGACTCTGACGATTCTTTAATAAGAATTGACATGAGTGAATACATGGAAAAGTTTGCTATTTCTCGTTTAATTGGAGCACCTCCAGGATACGTTGGGTATGAAGAAGGTGGACAATTAACCGAAAAAGTAAGAAGAAAACCTTATTCCGTTATTCTATTAGATGAAATTGAAAAAGCACATCCAGATGTGTTTAACATGCTATTACAAATTTTAGATGACGGACACATCACTGATAGTTTGGGTAGAAAGATTGATTTTAGAAATACCATAATTATTATGACTTCTAATATTGGTGCGCGCCAATTAAAAGACTTTGGTGGTGGAGTTGGTTTTGGAACCGCCTCTAAAAGTGAACAAGCAGATGCACATGCAAAATCTGTAATTGAAGGTGCTTTAAAGAAATCTTTTGCACCAGAATTTTTAAATAGAATTGATGATGTTATCGTTTTTAACTCTCTAGAAAGAGAAGATATTCACTTAATTATAGATATTGAGTTGGATAAATTGCTTCATAGAATATCAGATTTGGGCTATACATTAAACTTAAGCGAAAAAGCAAAAGATTATATAGCAGACAAAGGGTTTGATAAGAAATACGGAGCAAGGCCGCTAAAAAGAGCCATACAGAAATATATTGAAGATGCCTTGGCAGAAGAAATTGTAAATTCTAAACTAGAAGAAGGAGATACCATACAAATGGATTTAGATGAGACAGATAACAAGCTCACTATTAAAATTAAAAAAGGCGAAAAATCTCCAGAAATCAGAACAGAACCTGAATCTTAAAATAGTAAAACCCCAAACGAATTCGTTTGGGGTTTTTATTGCTCTAAACAGCATCAGTCATCTGTTAATTTTAGTAAAAATATATTGACTAATGTGAATATAAAATACTAAATGTTAATCAAATAATTCCGTGCTATCGACCTCTAAAGAAGCTATGAAATTTGAAGCATTTAGAATATCTATATGCAGCACCCTATCCTCCTCTACAATCGAAACTTCTTTTCTAAATAAACTAATAATAGACTCTATAAAAGGAGAACTTTTTCCGTTTCCAAAACTTAACGCTTGTGAAGCTGTAAAAAGCTCAATTGCAAAAATATTTTGCAAATTATCGACTACTTTTTTACATTTTGTTGCCGCGTTAGCTCCCATAGAAACATGATCTTCTTGTCCGTTACTCGATTCTATAGAATCGATACTTGCAGGAGTTGCGTATTGTTTATTCTGACTTACAATACTAGCAGCTGTGTATTGTGGAATCATAAAACCAGAATTCAAACCAGGATTGGCAACTAAAAATGGCGGTAAATGCCTATGACCAGAGACTAATTGATAGGTCCTTCTTTCCGATATGTTTCCTAATTCCGACATGGCTATTGCTAAAAAGTCTAAACCTAATGCCAGTGGCTGACCATGAAAATTTCCTCCAGAAATAATTTCATCTTCATCTACAAAAATATTTGGATTGTCAGTAACCGAATTTATTTCTGTTAAGAACGTTTTGGTCACAAAACGAATTGTATCTTTTGTTGCACCATGAACTTGTGGCATACATCTAAAAGAATACGGATCTTGTACATGTTGTTTTTCTTGAGAAATCAACTCACTCTCTTGAAGGAAATCTTTAACTCTTGCAGCAGTTTTTATTTGACCACTGTGAGGTCTTGCAAAGTGAATTAATTCATTAAAAGGTTCAATTCTTCCATCGAAACCTTCTAAAGAAATGGTTCCAACCAAATCTGCAAAATAGGATAGTTTATGAGCTTCTAGCAAACAATAAATTCCGTATGCAGACATAAATTGTGTTCCATTTAATAATGCCAAACCTTCTTTAGATTGAAGGTTTATTTTATCCCAAGAGAATATTTCTAATAATTTTTCTCCGGAAATTCTTTCATCATTATAATACACTTCTCCCAAACCAATCAAAGGTAAAGATAAATGTGCTAAGGGAGACAAATCTCCTGAGGCCCCCAAAGAACCTTGTGTGTATATCACAGGAATAATATCGTTATTATAAAACTCAATCAATCTATTTACAGTGGCTAGTTGCACACCTGAATGACCATAACTCAAAGCCTGAATCTTAAATAAAATCATTAATTTTACAATTTCTTTTGGTACTTCATCTCCCGTACCACAAGCATGGCTCATTACTAAATTCTCTTGTAGCTTTTGTAAATTATCTCCTTTTATTTTCACATTATAAAGAGCACCAAAACCAGTATTAATTCCATAAATTGGTTTCGAAATAGATTTCATTTTTTGATCTAAATAAGCTCTACATTTTTTTATTTTTTGAATAACAGTTTCAGATAAAACTAGTTTTTTATCCATTGAAATTATCTCATGAATTTTAGTTAAATCCAAAAGTTTAGCATCTATGTAATGATTAGAATTCATAAACCGAATAATTTGTTTTTCAAAAGTGCAAATTCGCATCTGTATATGCAAATGATTTTAACTATTTTTATTTATTCATAAATTATATATTTGCAATTATTATTAAAATATAAAAATGAAAAAATTAAGTCTAGCACTTTTTACAATTCTAATTATTTCTTCTTGTAATAAAGAACATTCAAAAGATTTTTTATCCATCTCTGGAAAATTAGAAAACAATATAGATTCTATTATTATAATTTCTGGTAGAACAGGAGTTTTAAAAAAAATAAAAATTAATTCTGATGGAACTTTTAAAGATTCTTTAAAAGTTGTAAAAGCTGACATCTATACTTTTCAAACAAGTACTGCTAAAAAAGCACCTATTTATTTAAAAAACGGCTATGATTTATTTCTAAATGGAAACGCAGATAAATTTATGTCTAGTTTTAATTTTACAGGAAATGGTGCTTCTAACAGCAACTTTATTACAGCTCAAATACTTAAAAGTCAAAATATTGGAAATCCACAAAACATTCTTGATTTAGATAAAGGAGCTTTTGAAAAAAAGGTTATGAGTTTAAAAAAAGAATATGATAGCATTTTAGGTTCCTATGAAAATATTGACAGCTCTTTGGTTTCTTTAGCTAACCAACAAACAAAACAGTTAGTAACCTATCTAGAAAGCAATTATGCAACTAATCTTGTAATGGCAAAAGGGAACCCTTCTCCAAAATTTACAGATTATACAGATGCTAAAGGCGGTAAAAAATCTTTAGATTCTTTTAAAGGAAGCTATGTGTATATTGATGTATGGGCTACTTGGTGCGGACCGTGTATTAGAGAGATTCCTTCATTGCAAAAATTAGAAAAAGAATATCATAAAAAAAATATAACGTTTGTTAGTATTTCTACAGATGAATCTGTAAGAAGTGGAGGTTCATGGGAAAAAGCTGAAAAAAAATGGAGAGATTTTGTAAAGAAAAGGCAAATGAGTGGAGTTCAACTCTGGTCTGGACAAGATTTTTCTTTTCAACGAGCCTATCAAATAAACGCTATTCCTAGATTTTTATTAATCGACCCAGAGGGAAATATTGTAAATGCCAATGCTCCAAGACCTTCAGACCCAAATTTAAAAACATTATTTACTTCTTTAGGAATTTAACTTTAGAGAAAATACAATCATAAATAAAAAAGCGAGGTTCTTATATGAACTTCGCTTTTTTTATAGCATAAAATTAGCAATTATAAACGGAAATCCTATAAAAAGCAGGTAACTAAAGAATACAATTAGTATGGATAATGCTTTGGTGCCAAAAGGATCTTTTGGATTTTTAAAGACTTTGTATAGTAAAATTGAAACGTAAAAAAAGACTATAAAATTAAAAATTATCAACTCTCTATTGAAAATTAATCGTGTTAAAATAGCAATGATCGTAGCATGTCCTAAGATAAAACTGTTAATAGCAATGTGTTCAAAATAATTATATTTTCTAAAAAATAATCTTGTAAAGAACGCTAAATATAGTACTAAAGTGAGCCATAAAAATTTCATTTTATCACCCAATAAAAGCCCCTAACTTATATCCCATTTCTTGCTGCTCCAAAAGGATCTACTTTAGAAAGTTTAGTGCCAGAGCCTCTTGGTAAAAGAGAATCTAGTAAAAGATAAATACTAATGGTTATAATAGCGTAACTGACCGGATTTAAGATGTATTTTCTTTTTCCGTTTATGTATTGGAGTATGGTGTCTTTTGGCGCTATTGTTAAGTTCTTTAGATTATAGAGAAAACCCTTATCCATGTCTAAAAAACCAGAATAAATACTAGAGATTGTTGAACCAAACGTAATTCTTGGAATTTCTTGTTTTTCACCACAAGTTGGACAAAATAAACCTTCAAAATCGTGTTTACAATTAATACAACTCATTAGATTTATGTATTTATAAAATTACTCTTTGTAAACGCCCATATCTGCATATTTATCCATTCGTTTGGAAACTAAATCTGCATCATTTAGGTCTTTTAATTGATCAAAAGCAGCAACAATTTGATCTTGCACAGCTTTAAAAGCTCCTTCTCTATCTGAATGAGCACCACCAACCGGTTCTTTAATAATTGCATCGATTAACTTTAACTTTTTCATATCTGTTCCAGTTAATTTTAATGCTTCTGCAGCTTGTTCTTTGTACTCCCAACTTCTCCATAAAATAGAAGAACAAGATTCTGGAGAAATTACGGTATACCAAGTGTTTTCCATCATATATACGCGATCTCCTACACCAATGCCTAATGCTCCACCAGAAGCTCCCTCACCAATTACAATCGTTATGATAGGTGTTTTTAAACGAGTCATTTCAAGAATATTTCTTGCAATTGCTTCTCCTTGTCCGCGTTCTTCTGCTTCTAAACCAGGGTAAGCACCAGGTGTGTCTAACAAAGTAACAACAGGAATTTTAAATTTCTCTGCCATTTTCATTAAACGCAATGCTTTTCTATATCCCTCTGGATTTGCCATTCCAAAATTTCTGTATTGACGCGTCTTGGTGTTATATCCTTTCTGCTGACCAATGAACATGAATGACTGATTGCCAATTTTACCCAAACCACCAATCATTGCTTTATCATCTTTTACATTTCTATCGCCATGTAACTCCATAAATGTATCACCACAAATTGCATTGATATAATCTAAGGTATAAGGCCTATTGGGATGTCTAGAAAGTTGAACTCTTTGCCAAGCTGTAAGGTTTTTGTAAATATCTTTTCTAACTTTTTCTAACTTTTTCTCTATTTTTTTACATGTAGCTGTTACGTCTACCTCGTTATCTGCACCAATTTCATGACACTTAACTAGCTGATCTTTTAAATCTTTAATTGGCAATTCAAAATCTAAATATTCCATAGTATAGTGATTTGATTTTAATTCTTTGTAAGAACAAACATAACATAAAATTTGATTTTTTTAATAAAAAGAAGTTACTTTTTTCTAACGGCTTTTTCTGAAATTTTCTTTTTTATAATTGCTTTATTTTTTATAATTCCGTTCAATAATACCACAAACAAAACAATAAAAGCACCATAATAAAACTCAGGATTCATTTTTTCTTTATCTCCAAAAATAAATA
>CAXYCO010000023.1:0-60031 GCA_964275545.1 uncultured Polaribacter sp. | reverse complement strand
TATTTTTAAAAAGTACACTAATGGTATCTAAATTTTTTTTTGAATCTTTTACATACCAAGCTTTTAAGGTTTTGCTCCAGGTAGCACCCTTTATAGTTCTTACATGATCTATCAAAGTGTTGTCAAAAGGAAAATGTAGAATTATTCTATTTTCTTTCCTGTGAAACTTCTTTTCAAGATATATGGAAGGCAAGTGATTCACGGTATATCTATTTAGACGATAAGGTAAATATAATAAAAAAAAGCCGTCTGTATTTTTTTTCTGGTATTGGATACAGAAGACAGAAGACAAAAATTATTTGTTAAAATTTAAAGCACTGTTTATTTCAAAAGCTCGAAACGAGTGATGGTTTTATTTTTTTGTAAATCAATGTAAACTTGTGTGCTCCAACTCTCATTATTTTCCAAGAGAATATCAAATCGATAGTTTCTTCCACTAACTACTTGCGTGGCGCAATTGGTAATTTCTTTTACTGAGCTAGTGATGTTTTTTTCAGACAAAACAAATGTTGAAAGGGCAATTATTTCATCAGAAACTTCAATAGATTTAAAACCACCTACACGATTAGTTTGATTCGTTTTCATGGTGTTTTCTGTTTTTGTATTGTTCGTAGACTCTTGTTTTTTACAAAAAATAAATGTAAATATAAGTGCGTAAAGACCAAGTTTAAAGGTGTTTTTTAAAATCATTTTTTTTATTTTAATTGGTGTACTGCATTTTTATAATCGATATCATTAAAATGAAGGCTCTTAAAATTAGTCAACCATTCAATTTTTTCTTTGGAGTTTTTTTGGTCTCTAACATACGCGTTGTTTCTTCCCACTTTTTCCCAAACTATATGATTGTTTTTTCTGGAAATTAAGATATAAACATACATACAGCATCCGTCTTGGCACCCATAAATGGGTAAAATATGTTTCTCGCTATTTGTAGGTATAAATTTTTCCAGTCTCAAGGCATCAATATCCATTGAGTTTTGTCTTGAGTCAATTAAATAAGGCGTAAACACTTCTTTAAAACGGCCTTCAGAGAACTCTTTTAAGTGGTTTTCTCTTAACAAATCCTGAAAAGGCGTATTGTCTACAAAAATATCTTTGTAAAGTGCTTGTTTATCTGTTTTTAAGCACGTGGTTTTAATTTCAATACGGTTCATATACTATGCTGTTTTTCAATAAAAAGAGACGCAAAGCCTTAATCTATTTTTTTAAAACCAATCAGTAAATTATTTTGGTCATCTAAAAATGACAATGTTAATCCCTCACGTTTAAAGTGTTTTACTTGACTCAATGCTAAAGTATATTGGTTCGCAACAGTCATTTCTGGGCATAGCCTTTTTGTTCCCATAATTGGGCCAAAACCAATACTTCCTTCTTCTAAAGTTTCTAATTTCCCCCTATAACGGTTACAACCATCAGTACCCATTATACTCATTGTTCTGGTGTTAATTTCTAGCACCGGTAGAGATTTTAACTGGTATTCTTTTAAATTATCAACACCTGTTAAGGTAGCTACCACCCAAATGTCATTCAGAAGTAAAAGAGGATCTTTTTCTTTAGATAGAATTTCAATTAGTTCATATGACAAAGAAGAGGTGTCGGCAGGCAAACTACTTTTATCGAGTTGAGTTACAGTAACCTTTAGTTTATAGCGGAAGCCAGGTTCAAATTCAAAGCCTTTAATTCCTTGGTAAAAGTTAGACCATGCCTCACTTTCGGTATTTTTAACTTGCATGCATTTCATTGGCCCAACGCCAACGCAATCTACTTTAGAGCTATTAATCCATAATACTTGTTCGTTAACCGGTGTGTTACAAGACATAATTAAAAGTGTAAAAAATAATAAACAAAAATATTTTTGATTGTTAATCGGAGTATATAAAGACTTGTTTTTTGTGTGATTTTTCATTGTGTTAATCGTTATTTATTAAGCCTAATACTTCTACTTTCGCTATTTTAGTTAGGAGTATATTTCCATAAGCCTCGTATTGTATTTCAACTTTTTTAACAGGTTTTTTTTTCGTAACTTTTATAGGTACTGAAGACATTCCTTTGGTTAATATGCCAGACCCTTTTGGCTTGTGTTCTGTTTTTTCTGAAGCATCATAATAAAAAATAATCTTTTTTAGCTTGATAGAACCTTGGTTGCATTTTATCTTTATTTTTTTTAAATTTCTTTTGTTTCCTAATAAATTAATAACATCTTTATCTGCTTTATAGCTAACAGTTTTTTTTGCTAAAGCTTGCCATTCATTTTTGTCTTGGGCTATAAAAAGAAAAGAATTTAATAAAAGTAATAGGGGTAAAACTAGATTTTTCATAGGAACTATTTTTTTTAAATGAACGTCAATATAGTAAAAAAAATACGTTTAGTGTGCTTCAAGCCAATTATTACCTAAACCAACTTCTACATCCAAAGGAACTTGCATTTTAAAGGCATTTTCCATTTCGTATTTTATCATTGGCTTTACACGTTCTAACTCATCTTTATGAACATCGAACACCAATTCATCATGAACTTGCAATAACATTTTTGTCTTAAAATGCTCTTTCTCTAAACGACTATTAATATGAATCATTGCTAACTTTATAATATCTGCAGCAGAACCTTGTATAGGAGCATTTACTGCATTTCTTTCAGCACCACTTCTTATCATTGCATTTCTAGAGTTGATATCTTTTAAATATCTACGCCTATTTAAAACGGTTTCTACATAGCCATGTTCTCTTGCAAAATCTACTTGAGATGACATATAGGCCTTTAGCTTTGGATACGTTTCATAATAAGTGTCAATCAATTCTTTAGCGTCACTTCTTGATAAATCTGTTTGATTGCTTAAACCAAAGGCAGAAACACCATAAATAATCCCGAAATTCACGGTTTTTGCATTGCTACGTTGTTCACGTGTCACCTCTTCTTAGGAACATTAAATACTTTTGCCGCGGTAGAAGCATGAATATCTTCTCCGTTTTTAAAGGCATTAATCATTGTTTCTTCTTCACTCAATGCAGCAATAATTCGCAATTCAATTTGACTATAATCTGCTGCTAATAATACATAATTTTCATCTCTTGGAATGAACGCTTTTCTAACTTCTCTTCCTCGTTCTGTTCTAATAGGTATATTTTGTAAATTAGGGTTGTTAGAACTTAACCTTCCAGTGGCAGCAACAGCCTGCATATATTGCGTGTGAATTCTCCCTGTTTTCGGGTTCACTTCGTTGGGCAACGCGTCTACATAGGTGCTTTGTAATTTTTTATATTGACGATACTCTTGAATATCTCTAATAATTTTATGATCTTTTGATAGGTAAGATAAAATGTCTTCACCTGTTTTGTATTGCCCCGTTTTTGTCTTTTTTGGTTTGTCTATTAATTTCATATTCTCAAACAAAACAATGCCCAATTGCTTTGGAGAGGCAATATTAAATTCTTCGCCAGCTTGTTCGTAAATTCCTTTTTCTAAACGAGAAATATCATCCGTTAAAGCAACAGAAAGCTCATTTAAGAAACCTACGTTTACATTTACTCCCTCTATTTCCATGGCGGTTAAAACCGAAACCAGTGGCAACTCTATGTCATTAAATAATTTTGTTAGGTTTCCTTCAGACAATTCTTTGGTGAAATGCTCCTTTAATTGAAACGTAATATCGGCATCCTCCACAGCATATTCCGTTTGTTCTTTAATGGGAATTACGCGCATGGAAAGCTGATTTTTTCCTTTTTTTCCAATCAATTCTGTGATAGAAACAGGCTGGTAATTTAAATATGTTTCTGCCAAAATATCCATATTATGGCGCATGTCTGGGTTTATCAAATAATGCGCAATCATGGTATCAAACAAGCTCCCTTTTACAGGCATTTCATAATTTGATAAAACCTTAATATCGTATTTTAAATTATGGCCAACTTTTTCAATTCCCTCCGAAGTAAAAAACGGACGAAACTCTTCTAGAATAGTTTTTGTTTCAGAGTGGTTTTCAGGAAATGAAACATAATACCCTTTGCCAATTTCCCAAGAAAAAGCAATTCCAATAAGAGCTACTTCCAGTGCTTTTAAGCCAGTAGTTTCAGTATCAAAACAAACCGACGTTTGTTGCATTAACTTAGTTAGTAATAATTTTCTTGATAAAGGGGTGTTTATGTGTTGATAAAAATGATCGGTATTTTTTATTGTTTTATATCCTGATGCCACTTCAGCTTCTAGGAAATGCTCCCGGCTCCCGGAGACTGCAAACAAACCGAATTGACCATCTGGACTTGAGAGCTGGCCTTTCTTAGAGGCTACCTGATTGTTAAGGGCTCTTCTGACGAGATAGCTCGCTAATAGTTGCTTTTACTGCCATCAGTGTTCAATCGCAAAAGTTTCTAAGTAAAGTTGGTTAATAAATTCCGAAATTCTAATTCATTAAAAAGCTGTGTTACTTTTTCGATATTTGGTTGCTCTAATTCAAAATCTTTTGCGTCAAAAGTAACAGGAACATCTAGCATTATAGTTGCTAGTTTTTTCGAAAGCAACCCTAATTCTTTAGCGTTTTCAACTTTTTCTTTCATTTTTCCTTTTAACTCATGTGTGTTCTCTAATAGATTTTCCATAGAGCCATAAGCAGTTAAAAACTTCTTTGCAGTTTTTTCTCCAACACCGGGTAAGCCTGGAATATTGTCTGCAGAATCTCCCATCATACCTAAAAAATCGATCACTTGTAATGGGTCTTTAACACCAAATTTTTCTTGTACTTCTGGCACTCCCCAAATATCATAACCACCTCCAAAACGAGGTTTGTACATAAAAATATTTTCAGAAACCAATTGTGCAAAATCTTTATCAGGCGTAACCATAAATGTTGTATACCCATCTTTTTCTGCTTGCTTGGCTAAAGTTCCAATGATATCATCAGCTTCAAAACCAGATTTTACCATAATTGGTATTTGCATAGCTTTTAAAATATCCTGAATGTAAGGAACCGCAATTTTTATTGCTTCTGGAGTTTCATCTCTATTTGCTTTGTAAGCTTCAAACATTTCTACTCTGTCTGCACTTCCGCCTTTATCAAAACAAACGGCCAAATAATCGGGTCTTTCACGCTTAATTACATCTAAAAGTGAATTCATAAAACCCATAATTGCAGAGGTATCTAACCCTTTAGAATTAATTCGAGGGTTTTTAATAAATGCATAATATCCACGAAAAATTAATGCGAAAGCATCCACTAAAAAAACTCTTTTTTGATCTGACATAGTACATATTATTGAATGTATAAAACTACAAAAACTTATGCATTTAATTTGAATTATTTAAAATGCAATTTGTGTAAATAACAAATTATAAAATGAAATCTGAAGATCGTTTTTACACTCTATTTAATAAGTTAATAATGATATAAGAAATAAGAAGCATCTGATAATTTCGATTTTTTTTTAATGACCTTAGAAGAAGGATATCATTATAACAAACTTAAAATATCCATCATATGAAATGATGTTTTTTTATAAATTACGGTCTATCAAAATTTAAATAACAGCAAATGATTGCTATTTATTTTCAGCAACTTAACAAACAGCATTCCTTTTTTTGGCTTAAAAGTGACCAATGAGCACTCACAAAAATTTAAAATGCTTAATTAGGAGAGTTTTTTGTTAAAGTCTTCTAAAAAATAAATAGTTCAATTTTTAAAAGCGGTAAATTTGTGAAAATTATATTTTTATGCCACGTTGGGTTTTTCCTCTAATCATTTCAATAGTTTTAATAGTACTTATAGAAATTTATACGTTTCAAGCTTTTAAAACAATTTCTAAAAATAAATTTGTACGCTATTCTTTTTTATTTTTAAGCATTGCAGCCTATATTAATTTCCTTGTTACGGTTTTAACCTATTCTAGAAGTGATGGTCAAACTCCCCAGTTTCAGATGGCGTCTGGAATGCTGCTAACAGTTTTAATTCCAAAATTGATTGTTATTTTTGTGCTTTTTGGCGAAGATGTTTACAGATGGATATTAAAAGTAATTTCTGCACTTTCTTCTGGAGAAACTAAATCTTTGGTAGGAAGAAGAAAATTTATTTCGCAACTAGCTTTAGGCATAGCGGCAATTCCTTTTGCATCATTTATTTATGGAATTATTCAAGGGAAATACAATTACAAAGTTTTAAAATACCAACTAACGTTTAAAGATTTACCAGAGGCTTTCGATGGTTTTACCATTACCCAAATATCAGATATCCATTCAGGAAGTTTCACTAATAAAGAAAAAATACAATATGGAGTTGATCTAATTAATGAGCAAAAATCAGACATCATGCTATTTACAGGTGATATTGTAAATAATAAAGCAGACGAAATGGATGACTGGATAGATGTTTTTGATAAACTAGAAGCTAAAGAAGGAAAATATGCTATTCTAGGAAATCATGATTATGGCGATTATATGGATTGGAAAAGCCCACAAGACAAAGTCGATAATTTTCAAAAAGTAAAAGACATTCACAAAAAAATTGGATTTGATTTACTGTTAGATGAACATCGTTATTTAGAAAAAAATGGAGAAAAAATTGCTCTTCTTGGAGTAGAGAATTGGGGAAAAGGATTTAACCAAGCAGGAGATTTACAAAAAGCGGCTGCGCATATTAAAAAAGAAGATTTTAAGATTCTTATGACTCATGATCCTAGCCATTGGGAATACAAAGTAAAAGAAGATCCCTTTAATTACCAACTTACCTTAAGTGGTCATACACATGGTTTGCAAATGGGTATCGAAATTCCTGGTTGGTTTAAATGGAGTCCCTCTAAATATGTATACAAACAATGGGCTGGTTTGTATGAAGAAGCTGGCAGGTTTGTAAATGTGAACAGAGGTTTTGGGTATCATGCATTTCCTGGGCGTGTTGGTATTTGGCCAGAGATAACAGTCATAGAACTTAAAAAAGGCTGATAATCATACGTTTATAAATAGAATTATTATATTTGTTATGTAACGATAGTATAATTTTTATACCTTTTCCAATAAAAAATATATAGTATGACAAAATTTGGCGAATTAATTAGTGTTAAAAAACCGGTTCTAATTGATTTTTATACAGATTGGGATGGTGTAGAAAACAACTTACAAACATTAAGAGATGTTGCTGCTGCTTTGGGGGATAGTGCCAAAGTTATTAAGATAGATATTAAGAAAAACGAAAATCTTGCAGATGCACTTCGTGTTAAAGGAAATCCAACTTTTATCATCTATAAAAATGGGAAAATGAAATGGCGTCAAACGGGTTTTCAAGATGCGAATACCTTAATTGATTTGGTGCAGCAGTACGTTTAATTTTAGAAGCTGTTTCCTGTTTTCGCTACTCGCTTTTTTCATGCCTCAAAAGAGCTCAAACAAACCGCTCAACCAGGGCTAAACTTTTTATAAACTCAATGTATTCCCTTAAAGCTAAATCCTTTTTTAGAGAATTCTTCTAAAACTTTAGGCAACACAAATTGTAATTTCTCTGAAGCTTTAAGGCTGTCATGAAAAACAATAACACCTCCTTTTTTGGTGTTTTTTAAAACATTTTCTAAGCACTTTTCCTTAGAAATAGACTTATCAAAATCTGCAGATAAAACATTCCACATAATTATTCTGTATCCTCTTTTTAAAATTTCTTTTGCTTGACTTTTTTTAATTCTTCCATATGGAGGTCGAAATAATTTTGACTCTTTAGTTTTGTCAGCTAGATTAGAAATAACATCCTCACATTTTAAAACACTATTTAAATAATTAATGTTTTTAGTTTTCCAACCATTTAAGTGGTTTTGTGTATGATTTCCTACAGAATGTTTTTCAGAAAGTATTTGATGGAATATTTCTGGATGGTTTTCAATGTTTTTCCCAATACAGAAAAAGGTAGCTTTTGCATTGTATTGCTTCAATTGCTTTAAAACAAAGGGGGTTATTTCCGGAGTTGGGCCGTCATCAAAAGTTAAAAAAATTTCTTTTCTATCAGTATCAAAACGCCACGTATAACTAGAAAAAAGTCTTTCTAAAATACGTGGCGTTTTTATAAAATAAGGTTTCACTATATTTTTTTAATCTTTAATATTGTCAAAAAGTTCAGCTTCTGGCTCCTCTTCTGGCATCAGGCTTTTAAATAATTTTACATTATCTATAAACTCGTTTTGTAATTTTTGAAGATATTCAACGTCTATATCGTACTGTTCTATTTGACCTAGTATGTTTCTGTACATGTATAAATTGGTATCAATATTGTCAAAAACTAAATCCAAATCTTTATAGGTGCTATAGTGCCTTAATTTTTGTTGAAAGATATTTATTAAAGTTTCAGCAGTTTTTCTAGCACTTTCTTCATCGCCAATTTTGTAATAAATCTCTGGGTACCCAAGAGCTAAACTATAATGTCCAAAGTCTTCAATAGGCATTTTGTATAAAGATAAATCTAACACTTCCTTGGCAGTAGCAGTGTCTTTTTGGGTTAAAAACTCTTCAGACAAACGCATTAAATTATTACGTAAAGAAATGGCATTCCGTTTGGTTTGTTCGTCTAAATATATTTTACCATCGTTGATATTTTTCCAATCTAATTTTTTAATGTTTGCGTACATTTTTTCTGGATCTATTCTTCCCATATCAAACATACTTTTTTCTCCAATAGGAGTTTTAATTGGAACTAGTTTAAAAGACATTCCGTCTAACTGTAAGTAATCTTTTAGCCAAATGTATTCTTCAGCGGCATTGGCACCTCCTGTAAAATAAAGAGGTCGTTCCCAATTAAAATTCGCTAAAATATCCAACATTAAAATTCTGTTTTTAGTCAATCCTTGTCTATCTACAGTTATGTCTATATACTCTACCATTTTATCAGCATCTTTTGCTGCAACAATTCCATATTTTAAGGCATTTTCTTTGTTTACAGGAATTCGAATTCTATTGGTTGGGTATGTTTTTTCTTTTACATCGTTTTCTTCATCAATATAATAGGTGCCTTTATTGCTGCTAGCAATCCATCGCATGAAGTCTTTTATGTTGATAACAGAGTCTTTAAATTGTGGGTGTGGAACGTGGTATGCAACATCTAATGTCCCATATTTATATTGATCGTGTGTTAATTGCGACGGAATTGGAGCAGCTTTATAAGAAGCTCTTTTCATCTGATCTATATACCAATCTGTTGCAAAAAGACTTGTATTTACCAACTTTAAATCGGTTCTAATTCCTTCTACTTCTTGCATGTACCATAGCGGAAAAGTATCATTATCTCCAATGGTAAAGATGATTGCATTTTGATCGCAACTTTCTAAATAGGCTTGCGCATTTAACAAGGTTGTGTGTCTACCGCTTCGATCATGATCATCCCAGTTTTGAGAGGCCATTAGTGTTGGTACAGCAAATAAAGAAATAACAGAAACGGCAATTGCGATTGTTTTTTTATTGGCAAAGTTTTTTAAATATTCATACAATGCCAGCACTCCGAAACCAATCCAAATGGCAAAAATGTAGAAGCTACCAACAACAGCATAATCTCGTTCTCTGGGTTCAAAAGGTTTTGGATTTGTATAAAATATAATGGCTAGACCAGTAAAAGCAAAGAAAAGGAGTAGGGTAAAGAAGTTTTCTTTGTCCCATTTTATTTGATAAAACAAACCAAGTAACCCTAAAATTAGCGGTAAAAAGTAGTATTTATTTCGTCCTTTATTGTTTTTTACATCATCTGGCAATGCTTGCTGCGAGCCTAGTCTTGCTTCATCTACAAGGTCAATTCCACTAATCCAATTTCCGTTTTCAATATCTAAATTACCTTGTGTGTCGTTCTGTTTTCCAACAAAATTCCACATAAAATAACGGCCGTACATATAGCCAAACTGAAAACTCATCATAAACTTTACGTTTTCAGAAAAAGTGGGTCTGCGTTTGCTGTTAGCAGGAATCCCTGCAATGGCTTTGTACATTTTTTCTTTAGATGGATCTACCATTCTTGGGATAAAACCTTTGTGCTTATCAGACCAATTTGGTAGTACGTTTTTGTACTTATTTACAATTTCGTATTTACCATTTACTTTTTCATATTTAGGTTTATCATCTCTATAAGGTTCGCTAGCATCTTGTTCTCTAGAAAAAGAATTAGAATAATATGTGTCATAAAAAACATTGGCATCACCATATTGTTCACGCTCGTAATAGGCTAATAATTCTCGCGCACTTGACGGATTATTCTCGTTAACCGTTGTGTTTGCGTTTGCTCTAATGGGTAACATCATCCAAGAAGAAAAACCAATCATTATAAAAAGGACAGATAGGATTAACGTGTTTGCCATTACTTTTTTATTCTTACGGGTATAATTTAATCCGAAGTAAAACAACGCAATTAGAAGAATTCCCGAAATAATACTTCCAGAATTATAGGGTAAACCAATGGAGTTGATAAAAAATAATTCAGAGGCACTAAAGAATTTTAGTGTAAAAGGAAATAAAAATTTAAAAACAAACATTAAAACGACAACAGAAATTATCGTTGCAATTGCAGTTGTTTTTAGGTTTATTACTTTGTAAGTTTTAAAGAAATACAACAATACAATAGATGGAATTACCAATAGTGATAATATGTGTACACCAAAAGACAACCCAACTACAAAACTGATTAAAACCAACCATTTGTTTCCTCTGGGCGTATTAATTTCATTTTCCCATTTTAAGCCTAACCAGAATAGTAATGCCATTAAAAATGAAGACATTGCATAAACTTCTCCTTCAACAGCACTAAACCAAAAGCTATCAGAAAAAGTATAGGCTAAAGAACCAACGATGCTGCTTCCTAAAATAGCGATGTATTTTCCTTCAGAAATTTCCCCAGATTTTAAAGCTAGTTTTTTAGCCAAATTGGTAATGGTCCAAAACATAAACAAAATAGTAAATGCACTGGCCAAAGCAGACATAAAGTTTACCATTTTTGCAATCTGACTTAGATCGCCGGTAAACATTGCAAAAAAGGCTCCCAGCATTTGAAACAATGGTGCTCCTGGTGGGTGACCAACTTGTAACTTAACAGAAGTCGCAATGTATTCTCCACAATCCCAAGAACTAACAGTTGGTTCTAAGGTTAAGGTATATGTTATTAAAGCAATTGCAAAAGTTACCCATCCGAGGATGACGTTCCATTTTTTAAAGTTTAATGCTGTCATAAGTTCATTTAATGTGTGGGCGAATTTACTAATTAATCCCAATAAAAAGTACTGTTGAAGAATATTTACGAGATAAAATGGCTCATAAAAATTTGTTAAAGTTAAAAATTATTAAAAAATGTTTGTAGAATTGAAACTTTGGATTAAATTTGCATCCGCTAACGCATAATTGGCCTATGGTGTAATTGGTAACACACCGGTTTTTGGTACCGACATTCAAGGTTCGAGTCCTTGTAGGCCAACAGAGAAGCTCTAAATCATTTGATTTAGAGCTTTTTTAATTTAAAAAAGTTAAATTTTAAATGTTAGCATGGGTTTTATTGCGTTTTTTGATAAGTTTTTAGCAACACTTCCACTAAAAAGATGAGATAAGCCACTTCTACCGTGGGTACTTAGCGCAATTAGATCGGCATTTATATCTCTCGAAAAATTTAAAATTCCATTTTCAATAGTGGTGTCACTGTAGATATTTATAGAGTGTTTTGGTAGTTCGTAGCCCGCGATAAAGTTTTTTATATTTTCTCTCGCTGTCTGCGTGCTTTCAAATTTATTAGGAGTATTCACCTTTAATAAATGAATCTTGCTTTTAAATTGATTTGCAAACTCTAAAAATTTTTTAAAGGCTTCGTTATTTTCGTTTTTAAAGCTAGAAGCAAAAACCAAATCGTTTGCTTTGAACTTTTTTTCATCTTTTTTTACAACGATTACAGGTCTTTTGGATGTTCTTACTACCTTTTCTGTATTAGAACCAATTAAGATTTCTTCAAAATCTGAAAGTCCCTTAGATCCCATTACTATTAAATCTGCACCAATTTTGTCTCCATATTTCTGAATTCCCTCATAGGGGTTTTGAAACTTTATGGCATATTTTATGTCCAAATCTTTATCAAAAAAAGTATCTTTGAAACTAATTATTTGTTCTTTTACTTTTCTTAGATATAACATGCTTTCCGGAATGCTAAAGTTGCTGCCAGCTCCCATATCAACGATTCCTGAAGGTAGTTCTATTAAGTGTAATAGATAAACGGAGCTTTTGGATTTTTTAGCAATTCTATTTGCCATTTTAGAAGCGTATTCAGATTGTTTTGAAAAATCGATGGGAACTAATATTTTTTTCATGATTTTTGGGTTTGAATGAAACAAAATGGGGTCTTTATAAAGTTACAAAAAATAATTGAATTGGTTGCTGTTTGGTAAATCATAAACATTTAGTATCTTTGCAGCGAAAATCACAATAAATGAGGAGAAGTAGGGGACGAAAAGTCCCCTCTTTTTATATTTTAAGATGAATGAAACCAAGGTTAAAGATTTAGTTAACGAGGCGTTAGAACTCGATAAATCATTGTATTTAGTTGATTTAGCAATATCATCAAACAACAAAATACAAATAGTAGTAGACGGAGATAATGGAGTTCCATTAAGCGAGTGTGTAAGAATAAGTAGAAGTATAAATGATAGTTTTGACAGAGAAGAAGAAGATTTTTCTCTAGAGGTTTCAACACCAGATATTGCTCATCCACTAAAATTGAAGAGACAGTATAAAAAAAACATCAACAGAATTCTCAAAGTAAAAACAGCTACAGAAGAATTTGAAGGAACTTTATCCAAAGCAGATGATAACAACATTGTTTTAAATTGGAAAGCAAGAGAGCCAAAACCAATAGGTAAAGGAAAGGTAACTGTAGAAAAAACAGCAACCATAGAGTATAAAGATATTAAAGAAGCAAAAGTGAAGATTCTATTTTAAGCAAAATATATAATGGAAAATATAGCGTTAATTGATTCGTTTTCAGAATTTAAAGATAATAAAAGTATAGACAGGGTAACCTTAATGTCTATTTTAGAAGAAGTGTTTAGAGCTGCCTTAAAAAGAAAGTTTGGATCAGATGATAATTTTGACATTATTATCAATCCAGATAAAGGAGATTTAGAGATTTGGAGAAATAGAGTTGTGGTTGCAGATGGTTTTTCGGAAGATGATAACGAAGAAATAGAATTGGCTGAAGCTAAATTGATTGAGCCAGATTTTGAAATTGGTGAAGATGTTTCTGAAGAGGTAAAGCTAATAGACCTAGGAAGAAGAGCAATTTTAGCACTTCGCCAAAATTTAATTTCTAAAATTTATGAACACGATAGCACCAATATCTTTAAGCAATTTAAAGAGCTAGAAGGCGAGTTGTATTCAGCAGAAGTTCATCACATACGTCACAATGCTATTATTTTATTAGATGACGATGGAAATGAATTGGTATTGCCAAAAAGTGAGCAAATAAAATCAGATTTTTTCAGAAAAGGTGATTCTGTTAGAGGAGTTATAAAAACAGTTGAATTACGTGGAAATAAACCGGCGATTATCTTATCGAGAACATCACCGTTATTCTTAAATAAATTGTTTGAGCAAGAGATTCCTGAGGTTTTTGATGGTTTAATTACTGTTGAGGGTGTTGCAAGAATACCTGGTGAAAAAGCAAAAGTAGCGGTAGATTCTTATGATGATAGAATAGATCCTGTTGGAGCCTGTGTTGGAGTAAAGGGATCTAGAATACATGGAATAGTTCGTGAGTTAGGAAATGAGAATATAGATGTTATTAACTACACAAAAAACGAACAACTATTTATTTCAAGAGCATTAAGTCCTGCAAAAGTGACGTCAATGGAAATTGAAATGTTTGAAGAAGAAAAAAATGGTAAAAAAGGACGTGTAAATGTGCTTCTAAGGCCAGAAGAAGTTTCTAAAGCTATTGGTAGAGGCGGTGTAAACATTCGTTTAGCAAGTGAGTTAACGGGGTATGAAATAGATGTTCAAAGAGAAGGTTTAGAGGAAGAAGATGTAGAGTTAACAGAATTTATAGACGAAATAGAAGATTGGGTTATTACAGAGTTTAAAAAGATTGGATTAGATACAGCAAGAGGTGTTTTAGATGCTAGTGTTGCAGAATTAGTAAAGAGAACAGATTTAGAAGAAGAAACTATTGTGGATGTTCAACGAATCTTAAAAGAAGAATTCGAGCAATAACCAATAATAAATTAAGGTAAAAGAATATATTTACAGAATTAAAGGTTAAAAAATAATATATGTCTGAAGGCAAAACAATGAGGCTTAATAAAGTTTTAAGAGAATTAAATATTTCTCTAGATAGAGCAGTAGAATATTTAGCAAGTAATGGTCATGAAATTGAAGCAAGACCTACTACTAAAATTTCTGGTGACGTTTATCAAGTTTTATTAGACGGCTTCCAAACAGATGCAAGTAAGAAAGCAGCATCCAAAGAAGTTGGTGAAGAAAAACGAAAAGAAAAAGAAGCTATTCGTTTAGAAGCAGAGGCTAAATTAGAAAAGAAAAGAGCTGAAGAAGAGTCTAAGAAAGAAGAAATTCTAAAAGCCAAGGCTGAAAAATTAGAATTTAAAACTGTTGGTAAAATTGATATTGACAATTTAGGTGGCAAAAAAGCTTCAATTACAAAAGAAGAAGAAAAAAAGGAGGAAAAGATTGCAGAAGTTGTTGAAGAATTAAAAATTGAAACTCCTGTAACAGTAGAAAAAGAAGTAAAAGAAGAGATTGCTTTAAAGGTTGAAAAGCCAAAAGTTGAGGCTCCTGTTTCTAAGATAGAAAAAGAAGCTTCCAAAATAACAGAAAAGCCAGTTTCCAAAAAAGTAGGAAGTGCTAAATTAGAAGAAACTCCAGTAGAAATAACTTCAGAAAATGCTGAAGCTATTAAAACGAAGTATAAAAAATTAGATGGGCCTAAAATTACGGGAAAGACAATTGATTTAAAACAATTTGAAAAACCAAAAAAGAAGAAGCCAGATCCAAAAACGGCAACAAGCTCAGACCCTAGAAAGAAACGTAAAAGAATTACAAAACCAGCAGGTAATACCTCTACTCCAAGAGGACCAGTCAGAAGAGCAGTTGGTAATAATAGAGGTCCTGGAAATAACAGACCAGGCTTTAAAGGAGGAAGAGGAAATCAAAGACCAGCAGCGGTTAAAAAAGAAGAACCAACAGAAGCAGATATTCAGAAGCAAGTTAGGGAAACCTTAGAAAAGCTTCAAGGAAAGTCTTCTAAAGGTAAAGGAGCAAAGTACAGAAGAAATAAGAGAGATGCTAGAAGAGAGCACTCTGAAGCAGAATTAGAAGCACAAGCATTAGGGAACAAAACATTAAAAGTAACAGAATTTGTTACAGTTAGTGAAGTTGCTACAATGATGGATGTGCCAGTAACTAACATTATTTCATCTTGTATGATGTTAGGGATGATGGTAACAATGAATCAGCGTTTAGATGCTGAGACTTTAGTTATTGTTGCAGAAGAATTTAATCATCAAGTTGAGTTCATCGGAGCTGAAGTAGAAGAATCTATTGAAGAGGTAGAAGATAAACCAGAAGATTTATTAAATAGGGCTCCAATTATTACGGTAATGGGTCACGTAGATCATGGTAAAACCTCTTTATTGGATTACATCAGAAAAGCAAATGTAATTGAAGGTGAAAGTGGAGGTATTACTCAGCACATTGGAGCATATTCAGTTAATGTTGGCGACCAGAAAATTGCATTTTTAGATACACCGGGTCACGAGGCTTTTACAGCAATGCGTGCACGTGGAGCTCAAGTAACAGATTTAGTAATCATAGTGGTTGCAGCGGATGACGATGTAATGCCACAAACAAAAGAGGCAATTTCTCATGCACAAGCGGCAGGGGTTCCTATTATATTTGCAATCAATAAGATTGACAAACCAAATGCAAATCCAGATAATGTAAAAACTCAATTATCTTCAATGAATTTGTTGATTGAAGAATGGGGTGGAAGTATACAATCGCAAGACATTTCAGCAAAAACAGGAGAAGGTATTCCTGAATTGTTAGAAAAAGTTTTATTAGAAGCTGAAATTTTAGAATTAAAGGCCAATCCTAATAAAAATGCAGTTGGTGCAGTTGTTGAAGCTTTATTAGATAAAGGTAGAGGGTATGTTTCTACGATTTTAGTGCAAGCAGGAACTTTAAAAATTGGAGATTATTTACTTGCAGGTAAGCATAGTGGTAAAGTTAGAGCCATGTTTAATGATAAAGGAGAGCAGTTAAAAACTGCTGGACCATCAACTCCAGTATCTATTTTAGGTTTAGATGGTGCTCCTCAAGCAGGAGATAAGTTTAATGTGTTTGATGACGAAAGAGAAGCAAAACAAATCGCATCTAAGCGTTCACAATTACAGCGAGAACAATCTGTAAGAACTCAGAAAACATTAACCTTAGATGAAATTGGACGTAGAATTGCACTAGGAGACTTTAAAGAATTAAACATCATTTTAAAAGGAGATGTAGATGGTTCTGTAGAAGCATTAACAGATTCATTTCAGAAATTATCAACTGAAGAAATCCAGGTTAATATTTTGCATAAAGGAGTTGGGGCAATTACAGAAAGTGATGTCTTATTAGCTACCGCCTCAGATGCAATTGTAATAGGTTTTAATGTTCGTCCGCAAGGGAGTGCAAGAATTATAGCTGATAAAGAAGAAGTTGATATTAGAATGTATTCAATTATTTATGACGCTATTAACGATCTAAAAGATGCAATGGAGGGAATGTTATCTCCAGATATTAAAGAAGAAGTTACTGGTAATATTGAGATTAGAGAGGTTTATAAGATTTCTAAAATTGGTAATATTGCAGGGTGTATGGTAATGTCAGGTAAAATATTAAGAAACTCCTTGATTCGAATTATTAGAGAAGGAATTGTAGTTCATACAGGTACTTTAACGGCTCTAAAGCGTTTTAAAGATGATGTAAAGGAAGTTACAAAAGGATTCGATTGTGGGGTTCAAATAAAAGGATACAATGATATTAAGCAAGGTGATGTTATTGAAGCCTATGAAGAAGTAGCAGTTAAAAAGAAATTAAAATAAATAAATCTTAAGACCAAAAAAAATGCCGCAATTTGCGGCATTTTTTTTGGTCTTAAGATTTACATCATGTTCTTCTCTGTGGGTAGATTATTTTCCCATGGGAACTACAATAATCCCAGAGAATTCTTTTTGAAACAAGATTAATGCTTTGTCTGCTTCTAATTTTGTTTTGTAATTTCCAACTTGAACTTTCCATTCAGGAGCAGTATATTTTAATCGAGAAAACACTTCAGGAAATTCAATTCTAAAACGACTTCTTATGCTTTTTGCAATTTTTTCATTTCCATTGTAAAGTTGAATTCGATACCCAAATCCAAAACTTTTATTGTAAGCTCTTTTTTTAGATATTAATTCTCTAATTTTTTCACTATCATTATTCTCATTCTGAGCATAACTGTCTATGGAACCAATAAGAAATACGAGTAAGCATGATAAAAAAAAGGACTTCATTTTATGTTATTTTTTGTTTCTACAAAAGTAACGACTTGTTTCAGAATAAATTGAAAATATATATTATTTAGAATTATTATAAATTAAATTTAACACTCTTTTAGCTTTTCAAAATTTAGCAATAAGTAGTACTTTTGTGCAACTGTTCAGAACATGTTTTTTTGAGCAATTTTATACACATTAGTAAAATAATAGTTTGTAATATGAAAAGTGTAGCACTACACAATAAGCTAACGTCAGTTTTTCTCACAAGTTTTACGTTAATTTTATTTTTCGCTTCTAGCGCATCTTCTTATTCCCAAGAAATAGACGAAGCTCGTCAAAAAGAAGGAAAAAAAATATTTAGATCTCAATGTGCTTCTTGTCACAAGTTAGATAAGAAGTTAGTTGGTCCTGCTCTAGGTAATGTAGAGGAGCGTAGAGAGAATTCTTGGTTAAAATCTTGGATAAAAAACAATGCAGAATTTCAAAAAGTAAATGCAGAAGCAGCAGAGGCAGCTTTGTATGCAAGTTCTGCAATGAATGCATTTCCACAGCTAACAGACAAAAATATAGATGATATTTTATACTACACAACGGTAGGTGAGTTGCCTAAGAAAGTAGTTGAGGCTGTTGCAGGTAATGGGACTTCAGGTGATTCAAACAATGGAACCGCTGCAGGATGGGTTATATACCTACTTGGTGCTGCAATAGTAATTGCATTTATTATGATTGCAAACTTACTAAAACAAGTAAGTGAGTTAAAAGGAATTAAAAAACCCAAATCACAATCAAACTTAAAAAGAGACCTAGAGGAATTATGGATTGGGTTAAAAAACAATACATTTTTAAAAGTATTAGGAACAATTTTTGTTCTGTTAATGGGTGCTTATGTTGTTTTTGGAAATCTATATAAAGTTGGTGTGGATCAAGACTACCAGCCTATACAACCTATTTTATTTTCACATAAAATTCATGCAGGTGCAAATAAAGTAGACTGTCAATATTGTCATTCCTCTGCAAAACATAGCAAACATTCTGGTATACCCTCCGTAAATGTTTGTATGAATTGTCACAAAAGTATTGCTGAAGTTTCTGAAAATACTGTAGTTGAGTTGGAAGATGGTACTGTTTATGGAAAAGAGTACCTAGACAAAGAAATAGCAAAAGTATACAAAGCTGCAGGTTGGGATGCTGAAAATTTAGAATATACTGGTATAGAAAAACCAATCAAATGGATTAGAATTCATAACCTTCCAGATTTTGTTTATTTCAATCACTCGCAACACGTAACAGTTGCAGGTTTAAAATGTCAAAAATGTCATGGTCCTGTAGAGGAAATGGAAGAAATGTATCAATATTCTCCATTAACAATGGGTTGGTGTATTAATTGCCACAGAGAAACAAATGTAAATTTAAAAAGTAACGAATATTACGATAAAATTCACAAACAATTAGCAGAGAAGTATGGTGTAGAAAAAGTAACTGCTGCACAATTAGGTGGATTGGAATGTGGTAAATGTCATTATTAAATAAAAGATTCAAAAATTAAAAGATCCATAAGAATTGTTGTTTTCAATTTTTAAATCTTTCAATCATTAAATAAAAAGTATAAATGGCTTCAAACAAAAAATACTGGCAAAGTGTTGAAGAACTTAAAGATAGTTCTATTGTTGAAACGTTAAGTAAAAATGAATTTGTGGAAGAAATTCCTACAGATGATTTTTTAGGTGATAAAGAAACGTTAGAGAATTCTTCTACTTCTCGTAGAGACTTCTTAAAATATGTTGGTTTTACAACTGCTGCTGCTTCTTTGGCTGCTTGTGAAGGACCTGTAGTGAAATCGATTCCTTATGTTGTAAAGCCTGATGATGTTATTGCAGGTGTTGCAGATTGGTATGCAACTTCTATGGCAGATGGGTATGATTTTGCGAATGTTTTAGTTAAAACCAGAGAAGGTCGTCCTATTTTAGTGATGCCAAATAAAGAATCAGAATCTGATATTAATGGAAGGGTTATAGCTTCAATTTTATCTTTATATGATGAAAAGCTTCGTGTAAAAGAACCTTCTAAAGGAAATGATGCAATTTCTTGGGCTGATGCAGATAAGGAAATTGGAATAAAATTAAATAAGTTAAAAGAAGAAAATAAGCCTGTTGTTTTACTAACAGGAACAATGGCAAGTCCTTCAACAGATAAAATTATTAAAGAATTTATTGTTGCATATCCAAATGTAAAACACGTAGTATATGATGCTGTTTCAGAATCGGGTGCTGCAGATGCAATGTTGGCAATGTATGGCAAACGTGTATTGCCAAACTATCATCTAGACAAAGCAAAAACAATTGTTTCTTTTGGTGCAGATTTTCTTGGAGATTTTCACGGAGGATTTGAAAAAAAATACATACAAGGTAGAAAACCTGAAACGGGTGAGATGTCTTACCACATTCATTTTGAAAGCAACATGTCTTTAACAGGTGCCAACGCAGATAAGCGTGTGACTGTAAAGCCATCTGATCAGGTATTTGCGATGTTAAATTTATACAACGCAATTACAGGTGCTAATATTCCTTCCAAACCAACTCCCGCAGATGCAGTTGTTAAAGAAGCAGCAAAAGCTCTTCGAAAAGCAGGCTCTAAAGCAGTTGTGCTTGCAGGAATGAATGATAAAAATGCACAATTAGTTGCACTAGAAATTAACAAAGTATTAAATAGTGAAATAATTGATACGAACAACACATTAAATATCCGTCAAGGAAATGATGCAG
The DNA here is from genome assembly GCA_964275545.1 of uncultured Polaribacter sp. Taxonomy (GTDB): domain Bacteria; phylum Bacteroidota; class Bacteroidia; order Flavobacteriales; family Flavobacteriaceae; genus Polaribacter. The sequence continues at coordinate 39,767 of CAXYCO010000023.1, read as the reverse complement.
AAGTTGCTCAATTAGTTTCAGATATGAATTCTGGCAAAGTAGCGGGTTTAATTTCTTACAATGTAGATCCAATTTATTCTTTATCTAATTCCTCAGACTTTTCTGAAGGATTGAAAAAAGTAGAGGTTTCTGTAGCTTTATCATTGGAAAATAATGAAACTACAAACCTTTCAAACTTTGTGTTACCAACTCCACATTATTTAGAGTCATGGGGTGATGCTCAGTTTGATGAGGCAACCTATGGTTTAATGCAACCAACCATTCAGCCATTGTTCAATACACGTCAAATACAAGACGTTTTATTAACATGGTCTGGTAGTTCAGTTTCTTACTATGATTATTTAAAAGAATTTGCTTCAACAAATATCTTAAATGGAGGTTCATGGAATAAAGCTTTGCATAATGGTTTTTATAAAAAAGAGGTTATAGAAATTGATGAAAACTTAGAAGCGACCGTAGTAATTTCAGAGGTTATTAAACAGCTAGTAAAGTCAACAAAAGCATCCGATTTTGAATTAAATTTATATACCACTACTGGTTTAGGAGATGGTAAACATGCAAATAATCCTTGGTTACAGGAGTTTCCTGATCCAATTACTAGAGCTTCTTGGGATAACTATGTAACGATGTCAATAGCTGATGCTAGAGCCTTAGGTTTTGACAACCCTGTAAAAGATAATGGAGCTATAGATGGTGATTATGCAAATATTACTGTAAATGGAGTTACGGTTAAAAATATACCCGTATTAATCCAGCCTGGACAAGCCAATGGTTCTATAGGTTTGGCATTGGGTTACGGTAGAGAATTTGGATTAAAAGACGAAATGAAAGTTGGTGTAAATGCATATCCATTATACGCAAACGCTAATAATATACAATACAATGTTACTATAGAGAAAACAATTGGTACTCATAAATTTGCTTGTACACAAGTACAAAAAACAATTGCAGGTCGACATGATATCTTAAAAGTAGCATCCTTAAAAGAATACAATACTGTTGCTCCAAAAGATCATCATCATGGGTGGAATAAGCCATCTATGGTTTCATACGATCATCAAGAAGTAGAGGCCAATACAATTGATTTATGGGAAGAACACAATAGAGAAATTGGTCATCACTTTAACCTATCTATAGATTTAACTTCTTGTACTGGTTGTGGTGCCTGTGTAATTGCTTGTCATGCAGAAAACAATGTACCAGTAGTAGGTAAGTCTGAGGTTAGAATGGGTAGAGATATGCACTGGTTGCGTATCGATAGATATTATTCTTCAGAAGTAGAAACTAGAAAAGAAGCAAAAGATTTAGGTTTAAGTATTGCAGATACTTACAGGGCTTTGGAGACGGAAGCTTTAAATCCAGAAGTTACTTTTCAGCCTATGATGTGTCAGCACTGTAACCATGCTCCTTGTGAGACTGTATGTCCTGTTGCTGCAACCACTCATGGCCGTCAAGGTCAAAATCAAATGACATATAACAGATGTGTAGGTACAAGATATTGTGCAAACAACTGTCCATATAGAGTTCGTCGTTTTAATTGGTTTAATTATTCAAACAACAACGAATTTGATTTCAATATGAATAATGAATATGGGAAAATGGTTTTAAACCCAGATGTAGTAGTTCGTTCTAGAGGAGTTATGGAAAAATGTTCTTTCTGTATACAATCTACTCAAGCAGTAATTTTGAAAGCTAAAAGAGAAGGCAGAGCAGTTGCTAACGACGAGTTTGATGATGCTTGTGCTTGTTCAGCAGCATGTTCATCTGGTGCGATGGTGTTTGGTGATATTAATAATGAAGAAGACCCAGTAACGCCATTGATAAAAGATAAAAGAGCTTACGGTGTTTTAGATTATTTACAGACAAAACCAAATGTAATTTATCAAGTAAAAATTAAAAATACAAACGAAGCTTAAGTAACTATTTAATTTAAATAGTTAAGTGTAAATAAATAAAGAATAAAAATAAGTAATACATATGTCTCATTACGAAGCACCCATAAGGGAACCTTTAGTATTAGGTGATAAAAGTTACCACGATATTACCGAAGACATTGCAAAACCAATAGAGGGTGTTGCAAATAAGAACTGGTACATCGCATTTTACATTTCTTTAGCCGCAATGCTATGGGGTTTTGGTTGTATCTTTTATACCGTAGGAACGGGTATTGGAGTTTGGGGATTAAGCAAGAACATTGGTTGGGCTTGGGATATCACTAATTTTGTATGGTGGGTTGGTATTGGTCACGCAGGAACATTAATTTCTGCTGTCCTCTTATTATTCCGTCAAAAATGGAGGATGGCTATAAACCGTTCTGCAGAAGCAATGACAATTTTTGCTGTTTTTCAAGCAGGATTATTTCCAATTATTCACATGGGGCGTCCATGGAATGCATTTTGGGTATTACCAATTCCAAATCAATTTGGATCATTGTGGGTAAATTTTAATTCACCATTATTATGGGATGTATTTGCAATTTCAACATACCTATCTGTATCCTTAGTGTTTTGGTGGACAGGTTTACTACCAGATTTTGCAATGATTAGAGATAGAGCTGTAAAGCCTTTTCAAAAGAAAATATATGCATTATTAAGTTTTGGTTGGTCAGGTAGAGCTAAAGATTGGCAACGTTTTGAAGAAGTTTCTTTGGTACTTGCTGGTTTAGCAACACCTCTAGTACTATCTGTACATACAATTGTATCAATGGATTTTGCGACATCTATCAACCCTGGATGGCACTCAACCATATTTCCACCCTATTTTGTAGCTGGAGCTATCTTTTCAGGATTTGCTATGGTACAAACCTTATTGGGTATTATGAGAAAGGTTACAAACTTGGAAGACTATATTACACGTATGCACATAGAGTATATGAATATCGTAATTATCTTAACAGGTGGTATTGTGGCTGTAGCCTATGCAACAGAGTTCTTTATTGCGTGGTATACAGGTTCCCCTTATGAAAACTATACATATTTATCTGTAGGTGCTGCAACAGGACCTTATGCTTGGGCTTTTTGGTCATTGATTATTTTCAATATCATTACGCCACAATTATTATGGATTAAAAAATTTAGAAGAAGTTTTATCATCACCTTTATTATTTCTATTGCGATTAATATTGGTATGTGGTTTGAACGTTTTGATATTATTGCAATCGTATTAAGTAAAGGTCACTTACCATCTACATGGTGGCGTTTTGAACCTACTTTTGTTGACGTAGGGATCTTTATTGGAACCATAGGATTTTTCTTTGTATTATTCTTATTATATGCAAGAACATTTCCTGTAATTGCTCAAGCGGAAGTAAAAACAATATTAAAATCTTCTGGTGAGTTTTACAAGAAGAGAAGAGAACAAGGAATTCCTACAAAACCTGCAATCGTAGTTTTGAATGCAGAAAGTAAAAAGGAAGATTCTGATAACAATTTAAACGAATAATAATGGAATCATCAAAAGTTATTTACGCGTTTTACAATGATGACGAAATTTTGCTAGATGCAGTAAAAGAAGTAAAAGCAAAACATCATCATATCGAAGAAGTATTTTGTCCGTTCCCAGTTCATGGGCTAGATAAAGCTATGGGTCTAGCGCCAACAAGATTAGCTATTACTGCTTTCTTTTATGGAATTACAGGCTTAGCTTTTGCTATTTGGATGACAAATTACATGATGATTGATGATTGGCCACAAGATATTGGTGGTAAACCAAGTTTTTCATGGATAGAAAACATGCCAGCATTTGTGCCAATTATGTTTGAATTAACTGTGTTTTTTGCAGCCCATTTAATGGTAATCACATTTTACATGAGAAGTAGAATATGGCCATTTAAGGAGTCAGAAAACCCAGACCCTAGAACAACTGATGATCACTTTTTAATGGAAATACCTGTAAATAATAATGCGGAAGAATTAAGGGCACTATTAGAAAAAACAGGAGCTGTAGAAATTAATGTAGTAGATAAGCACTAAAAAATAGGTAATGAAGAATTTTAAATTAATTATCGCTTTAGTAGTTGTTGCAAGTCTTATGTCTTGTAACAACAAAAGAACACGTCAGGTACAATATATGCCAGATATGTATGAATCTGTACCTTACAAAACAGATGCCGCAAATGGTTTAAATGGTAAACCAGTAAACTTGAAGCCAGTTGCAGGATCTATTCCAAGGGGAGGACATCCAGCTTATGATATTCCAGATACTAATGAAGGATATGAAAAAGCTAAAATAGAATTAAAAAATCCGTTGAAAAAAGTAGACAAAAATTTAAAAAACGGAAAAAAAATGTATACCATTTACTGTGTATCATGTCACGGTGCAAAGGGAGATGGGAATGGTCATTTGTCAAAAACTGAAAAGTTTCTAGGAATACCAAATTATAAAGATAGAGATATTACTGAAGGTAGTATTTACCACGTTTTAATTCATGGTAAAAACTTAATGGGTTCACATTCATCTCAATTAACATATAACGAACGTTGGCAAATAGTGCAATACGTAGAAGTTTTACGTGCAGATTTGTTAAAATAAATTACAATAAGAAAGAATACGAAAAGATATGTATCAATTCTCAGGTAAATTAAAAACTTTCTCAATAGCTCTAATATTTTTAGGCTTAGTAGGAATTGCTTATAGCTTTTATACTGCACCAACATCAGTAGAAGAGGCAAAAGACAGTATAGCGCATCAAACTTCTTCTCATGGAGATGGTCATGGAACTTCTCATGGAGATGTTGGAAATGATAAGCACCAGAGTGAGGTTGAAGGTGAAACTCATTTGAATGATGAAAATTCTCATCATGACACAAAAGAAAATCATGTTTCAGCAGAAACGCACGGAGACACCCATGGAGACACACATACAAACTCTCATGATGCAGCACATGACGAACATGTTTTTCATCAATTACAAAATAGACCATGGTCTGCATTTTATGTAGCATTGTTTTTCTTTTTAGGAATTACCCTTCTTGTATTAGCTTTCTATGCAATACAAAGAGTAGCTCAGGCAGGATGGTCAATTGTTCTGTTTAGAGTTATGGAAGCAATTACGGCCAATTTAGTACCTACTTCAATTTGTATGCTAATCGTTATTGTAGCAGCTGTATTTCATGTTAACCATATGTTTCCTTGGATGGCAGAAGGTGTTTTTATACCAGGACATGAAAACTATGATCCAATTGTAGACGGAAAATCTTGGTGGATGAATTTACCAGGTTGGGCAATTAGAAGTGTTGTGTATTTATTAATTTGGAACGCTTACAGATGGTTTATTCGTAGAAATTCTATAAAAGAAGACACCGCAAATGATGGAGGTAAAACATATAAATTAAATTATAATATCTCTGTAGTATTTCTTTTCTTATTTATGATTTCAGAATCAATGATGTCTTGGGATTGGATTATGGGGTTAGACCCACACTGGTTCTCTACATTATTTGCTTGGTATGTATTGGCAAGTTTATTAGTTAGTGCACTTACAGTAATTGCATTTGTAACAATATACCTAAGATCTAAAGGTGCTTTACCATTTGTAAATGATAGTCATATTCATGATTTAACAAAGTTTATGTTTGGTTTTTCTGTATTCTGGACTTATTTATGGTTTGCACAGTTTATGCTGATATGGTATGCTGATATTCCTGAAGAAACAACCTACTTTGTTGCAAGGTTTAATGAATATAAATTACCTTTTATTACAATGGTAGTTATGAACTTTGTGTTTCCTGTTTTATTATTACTTAACAGTGATTTTAAAAGTAAACCATGGCTTGTAGTTATTGGAGGTATTGTAATTCTTTTAGGTCACTATATAGATATCTTTGTAATGGTAATGCCATCAACAGTTGGCTCACAATGGTTTTTTGGAATTCCAGAAATAAGTTCAATATTATTTTTCTTAGGAATATTTATATATACGGTATTTAGCTCGTTCGAAAAGGCAAAAGTGCTGCCACAAGCCAATCCCTTTTTAGAGGAAAGTGAACATTTTCACTACTATAATATAGAACACACAGGAGAAGAATCTACGGATCATCATTAATAAATAGTTATAATTAAAATAAGAAAAAATAATAAGTATGTTAGCTTTATTTTATATTTTTATAGGTGTTGCAATCGGAGTAAGTTTTTGGCAAATTACAAGAGTATTGAACCTTAGAGAGGTAATTGCCACAGATAAAGACAATTCCAATCAAGGTAAGTATGCTATATTTTTTATGGTATTCTTTTATGCAATGATGATTTATTGTTTAATCTTTATGAATGTATTAATGTTACCAGAATCTGCTTCTTTTGAAGGAGAACATGACGATAACCTTTTTGATATTTCTTTTTGGTTAATTGGTATTGTACAATTCATAATGCAATTTTTAATCTTTTATTTCACTTTTAAATACCGTGGAAGCAAAGATAAAAAAGCTAAATATTTCGCTGATAGCCATTTTTTAGAATTAATTTGGACCATTACGCCAGCTTTAGTTCTTGTGGTATTAATTAGTTATGGTTTATGGCAATGGAACAATATAATGGATTTGTCCGATGAAAAAGATGCTGTAGTTATAGAGGTTTATTCTCAGCAATTTAGATGGGATGCTCGCTATGCAGGAGAAGATAATACACTTGGGCTAGGAAATGTAAACTATATAAAAGGAATCAATACAATGGGTGTTGATATGACAGATAAAAACTCTTTAGACGATAAGCAAGTCACAGAATTATATCTACCTAAAGGTAAAAAAATTCACTTTAAGTTTCGTTCTCAAGACGTTTTACACTCTGCCTACATGCCCCACTTTAGAGCACAAATGAATTGTGTACCTGGTATGGTAACAGAATTTGGGTTCACGCCTAAATACACTACCGAAGAAATGAGGTTAAAGGAAGAAGTCATAGAAAAAACAAACGGAATAAACAAAATTAGAAGAGCAAAAGGAGAGGAAGAAATGTATGAGTTCAACTACTTATTACTTTGTAATAAAATTTGTGGTGCTTCTCACTATAATATGCAAATGAAAATTACTGTTGTTGAACAAGACGAATACGACAGATGGATTGCAAAACAACCAACGTTAGCCTCAATTATTAAATAATTAAATTAAGTTAGTACAAATAAAAAGATTATGTCAGATCATCATCATAAAGAAACATTTGTAACAAAATATATTTTTAGTCAAGATCATAAAATGATTTCTAAACAGTTCCTAGTAACAGGTATGTTTATGGGGATCATTGGAGTCTTTATGTCTATGCTATTTCGTATGCAAATTGCTTGGCCAGAACAATCGTTTTCACTTTTTGAAGCGTTTTTAGGATCTCATCAAACAGACGGAGTAATGGATCCAGATATGTACCTTGCTTTGGTAACAATTCATGGTACCATAATGGTATTCTTCGTTTTAACAGCAGGTCTTAGTGGTACATTTTCTAATTTATTAATTCCATTACAAATTGGAGCAAGAGATATGGCTTCAGGGTTTTTAAATATGGTTTCTTATTGGCTGTTCTTCTTGTCAAGTGTTGTCATGGTAATTTCATTATTTGTTGAAGCTGGACCCGCATCTGCAGGGTGGACAATATACCCACCATTAAGTGCGCTACCACAAGCAATTCCAGGTTCTGGAGCTGGTATGACATTGTGGTTGGTATCTATGGCAATATTTATTGCATCATCTTTAATTGGGTCATTAAATTATATTGTAACGATATTTAATTTACGAACAAAAGGAATGAAAATGACAAGATTGCCATTAACAATGTGGGCATTTTTCATTACTGCAATTATCGGAGTAGTATCTTTTCCTGTTTTATTGTCAGCAGCTTTATTATTAATTTTCGATAGAAGCTTTGGAACATCATTCTTTTTATCAGATATATTTATTTCTGGAGAAGTCCTTCATTATCAAGGAGGGTCACCCGTTTTATTTGAACATTTATTCTGGTTTTTAGGACACCCAGAAGTGTATATTGTTTTATTACCAGCATTAGGAATTACATCAGAAATAATTTCTACACACTCTAGAAAACCAATTTTTGGCTACAGAGCAATGATAGGCTCTATTATGGCAATTGCATTTTTATCTACCATTGTATGGGGGCATCATATGTTTATTTCAGGAATGAATCCATTTTTAGGATCTGTTTTTACATTTACAACTTTATTAATTGCTATACCTTCGGCGGTAAAAGCATTTAACTATATAACGACCCTATGGAAAGGAAATCTTCAATTAAATCCTGCCATGTTATTCTCAATTGGATTAGTTTCTACATTTGTTACAGGGGGATTAACAGGATTAGTTTTAGGAGATTCTGCTTTAGATATTAATATTCATGATACGTATTTTGTAGTAGCGCATTTCCACTTGGTAATGGGAGTTTCTGCAATTTTTGGAATGTACGCAGGTGTTTATCATTGGTTTCCAAAAATGTATGGTAGAATGATGAATAAAACGCTAGGTTATTGGCATTTTTGGATAACAATTATTTGTGCTTATGGCGTTTTCTGGCCAATGCACTTTATAGGTTTAGCTGGTTTACCAAGAAGATATTATACAAACACAAATTTTCCAATGTTTGATGATTTGTTACAAATAAATGTAGTAATCACAATATTTGCTTTAGTAGGTGGTGTTGCTCAAATTATATTTTTAGCAAACTTCTTTATCTCTATTTACAGAGGACAAAAAGCAACTCAAAATCCTTGGAACTCAAACACTTTAGAATGGACAACTCCTGTTGAGCATATTCATGGTAATTGGCCTGGGAAAATACCAGAAGTTCACCGATGGGCATATGATTATAGCAAACGAGTAGATCCAAAAGATGATGATAGTGATTATCTACATGGTAAAGACTTCGTGTTACAAACGACACCTTTATTAGAGGGTGAAGAATCATCATAATGATAGCATAAAATTATAAAAAACCTTTCCAAATCGGAAAGGTTTTTTGCTGTATAAGAAGATTGTTGTATCGTCTGAAATTCTGTTATCTTTGTATTTATGAATGAGAACTTAAACCCTGAAAACGAAAATTTATCAAACGAAGATTTAGATGCAGAAAAAAAATTACGCCCACTTTCTTTTGATGATTTTTCAGGACAAGATCAAGCAATAGAAAACCTAAAAATATTTGTTGAAGCTGCAAATCAAAGAGGTGAATCTTTAGATCATACTCTTTTTCATGGACCTCCGGGTCTGGGAAAAACAACGTTAGCCCATATTTTAGCTAATGAATTACAAGTTGGAATAAAAGTTACTTCAGGCCCAGTTTTAGACAAACCTGGAGATCTTGCTGGTTTATTGACAAACCTTGATGAACGTGACGTTTTGTTTATTGATGAAATACACAGATTAAGTCCAATCGTAGAAGAATATTTATATTCTGCAATGGAAGATTTTAAAATTGATATAATGATTGAATCTGGCCCCAATGCCAGAACAGTTCAAATTAATTTAGAACCTTTCACTCTAATCGGTGCAACTACTCGTTCCGGATTGTTAACAGCTCCTATGCGAGCTCGTTTTGGGATTAATAGTAGGTTGCATTATTATTCGACAGAACTATTAACTACGATCATTCAAAGAAGTGCAACTATCTTAAAAGTTCCAATTTCTATGGAAGCTGCAATAGAAATTGCAGGTAGAAGTAGAGGAACACCAAGAATAGCGAATGCACTGCTACGAAGAGTACGCGATTTTGCACAAATTAAAGGAGATGGTAACATTACTATAGAAATTGCAAAATATGCCTTAAAAGCTCTAAATGTAGATGCACATGGTTTAGATGAAATGGATAATAAGATTTTAACAACCATTATAGACAAATTTAAAGGAGGTCCTGTAGGAATAAGTACCATTGCAACTGCAGTATCTGAAAATACAGAAACTATTGAAGAGGTCTACGAACCTTTTTTAATTCAACAAGGTTTTATAATGAGAACACCAAGAGGAAGAGAAGTAACAGAATTAGCGTACAAACATCTCGGAAGAATAAAAGGTAAGAATTTAGGAGAATTATTCTAATTGATGGATATAAAAAAAATCATACCAATTCTTGAGTGGTTACCAAAGTACAATAAGTCCCTTTTTCGCGGAGATTTAATTGCTGGAATAACCGTTGGTATTATTTTAATTCCGCAAGGAATTGCATATGCTTTAATAGCAGGTTTACCCCCAATTTACGGTTTGTATTGTGCCCTAGTTCCACAACTGATGTACGCTATTTTTGGGTCTTCAAGGCAAGTAGCAATTGGACCTGTTGCGATGGACTCTTTAATCGTTGCAACTGGTGTTTCTACCTTGGCGTTAGCTGGTTCTGAAAGTTATATTTCTATCGCTATTTTATTAGCATTAATGGTTGGAGCAATTCAATTTTTAATGGGTATTTTTAGTTTAGGTTTTATTGTAAACTTTTTATCAAAACCAGTAATAACTGGATTTACATCTGCAGTAGCTTTAATTATAGGGTTTAATCAATTTAGAAACTTACTAGGGGTTGACTTTATTCAAAGCGATCAAATTCATTTAATAACTGTGGATATTTGGATGCAAATTTCTAACTTTAATCTACATACATCAACCATAGGGATTACAGCAGCTATAATAATTATAATTTTTAGAAGGATAAATAAGAAAATTCCAAATGCACTAATTGTAGTTATCCTAGGTATTATAGTGATGAAATATTTTAATCATAATTTTTCTGATGTTGCTATTGTTAAAGAGGTTCCATCAGGATTACCAAAATTTGGAATTCCTGTTTTTGACATCGACCAGATAAGAGAATTATTACCCATAGCATTAACGTTAGTAATGGTTGGATACTTAGAAACCATTTCAATAGGGAAATCATTAGAAGCGAAACAAGATGCATATAGAATTAGACCTAATCAAGAGTTAATAGCTCTAGGGATAAGTAATATGGTTGGTTCTTTATTTAAAGCATATCCATCTACCTCTAGCTTTTCTCGTTCAGCAATTAATAGTGAAAGTGGTGGAAAAACGGGAATGGCTGCTCTTATTTCTGTAATAATGGTTGTAATCACGTTGTTATATCTAACGCCATTGTTTTATTATTTACCGAAAGCGGTATTGGCTGCAATTATTATTGTTTCTGTTTTTGGTCTGATAAATTTTAAAGAAGCTACATTTTTATGGAAAGCCAATATTCTAGACTTTTGGCTAATGATTGCTACCTTTATATCGACTCTTATTTTTGGAATTGAGTACGGAATTATTGTAGGTGTTGGGTTGTCATTAATTATTTTAATTTTTAGGACTTCAAGACCTTATGTTGCGGAACTAGGTAAAGTTCCGGAGTCGAATTTTTATAGAAATAAAAATAGATTTGAGGAAGTAATTCTTGAAAAAGATATTTTAGTTTTTAGATTCGATGCTCAATTATTTTACGCTAATTCTAGTTATTTTAGAGATAATTTAGATGATATGGCATCAAATAAAGGAACGATGTTAAAATTGATTGTTTTAGATTCTGAGAGTATTAATAGAATTGATAGTACTGGAGTAGAAATGTTAAAAGAACGAATTAAATTCTATCAAAAAAGAGGAGTAATTTTTTATTTTGCTGGTGTAAAAGGACCTGTTAGAGATTTACTTTTTAGAGGAGGGCTTCTAAAAGTGATAGACATCAATCATTTTTTTATGAGAGCTAATGATGCTGTAGAGTTTTATAAAACAGGAAATAGAGAACATCAAGAAAAGTATGCAAAATATATACATCAAGCATACGAATAATAGGAGAGGAGTTATGATAATAGAACAAATATATACAAGTTGCTTAGCACAAGGTGCATATTATATTGAAAGTGCTGGGGAAGTAGCAATTATAGATCCACTTAGAGAAGTTCAAGAATACATAAACAAATCTTTACAGAATAATGCAAAGATCAAATTTATTTTTGAAACACACTTTCATGCAGATTTTGTAAGTGGTCATGTGACCTTAGCGGAAAAAACTGCAGCAAAAATTGTCTACGGACCTACTGCAAAAACTACTTTTAATGCCACTATAGCAAAAGATAATGAAATTTTTAAAATAGGTGATATTACCATAACAGCCATTCATACTCCAGGACATACCATGGAAAGTACCTGTTATTTATTAAAAGACGAGAACGGAAAAGACCACGCTATTTTTACAGGAGATACCTTGTTTTTGGGAGATGTAGGTAGACCAGATTTGGCTCAAATGAGCAGTATTACCGAAAAAGATTTAGCAGGGTTTTTGTTCGATAGTCTTAGAAATAAAGTAATGCCTTTGGGGAATGATGTTATAGTATATCCTGCTCACGGTGCAGGATCCGCATGTGGAAAAAATTTAAGTACAGAGACTATTGGGACCATTGGAAACCAAAAGGAAACCAATTATGCTTTGAGGAAAGATATGACAAAAGAAGAGTTTATTAAAGAAGTAACAGATGGATTAATGCCACCGCCAGCATACTTCCCTTTTAATGTGAAGCTAAACAAGCAAGGATACAAATCGACAGACGAAGTCATAAAAAAGAATGCAAGACCCTTGTCTGTCAAAGATTTTGAATTGATTGCGAATCAAAAAGAGGCTCTAATTTTGGATGTTCGCCATAAGAAAGAATTTATAAAAGGATTTATTCCAAAGGCTATTTTTATTGGTTTAGAAGGAACTTTTGCTCCTTGGGTGGGTGCCTTAATTAAAGATATTGACCAGCCTATATTGTTGGTTACTCCAGTTGGAGAAGAAAAAAATACCATTATGCGTTTGTCTAGAGTTGGTTTTGATAATGTACTCGGTTTTCTAGAAGGAGGCTTTTTAACTTGGCAAAATTCGCAGAAACAAATAGACACATTAGAATCTGTTTCTAGTGAGTTTTTTGTTCAAAAAACTCAAAAAATTAGAGTGAACTCTGGATCAAATATTCTTTTTGATGTTAGAAAACCTGGAGAATACAAAGCGAGTCATATTAAAATGGCAAAAAGTACTCCTTTAGAGTTTTTAAACAACCACCTAAAGGATTTTCCAAAAGAGAAACCTTTTTTTGTTCACTGTGCAAGCGGTTATCGCTCCGTAATTGCTGCTTCTATTTTAAAAGCGCGTGGGTTTCACAATGTGAAAGATGTTTCTGGAGGATATGAGGCTTTGGCAACCACTAGTCTAGAGAGAATATAAATGACTGAAAATAAAAGTAATATTTTAGTTCTGTATATTAAGATTCTTTCTTGTCAATTGTGTCAATAAATAAGAAGTAAATACAACCACAACAAAGAAATTGAAACTACATTATAAATTGAATTTGAAGTATGTATACATTAGTATAAGGATAAGTACAAAAACTAGATTCAAAATAAAACCCAAGTTTTTACTTGGGTTTTATAAATTTCTATACTTAGAATACGTAACTGTTAAAAACGCAATGTTGCTCCAATTAAAAAGTTTCGAGTAGCTTGAGGGTAATAACCTGCACCGTCTACCGTGGTTGTAACACCAGGTGAAGACCAAGTGTCGTCAAATGTGTAATAATAACCTCTGTCTACATATTTTTTATTGAATATATTATTTACTAACGCTGAAAACGTCACCGATTTTATTACTGATTTCGGTTTTATTTCATACACAATATTTAAGTCAGAAGTGAAGAAACTATCCAAAACATCATTGGTAGAAATCGCACTATTAAAATTACTCATAAATTGTTTTCCTACATATTTTGATAAAAAGGAAACTTGTAAGTTTTCTAGAGGTTGATAGGTGAAAATATTTCCAATAATTACGTTTGGAGAAAAAGACAAATCTGTTCTTCCTAAGGCTTGAGGTACGGTAATTCCGTCTCTAGTAATATAAAAATCCCTATTTTTATTTGCACTAAATGCAGCATTTGGTTTTATAGAGAATTGATCGCTTAAACGAATATCTGCATCAATTTCTAAACCAAATCGATAGCTACTTCCAGAGGTTGCTCTAATAGGGGCTCCAACATCATCTAGTGCTCCTGTTAAAACCAACTGATTGTCGTAATCCATAAAATAAATATTGGTATTTAATTTAACATTTTCACTTTTTAAACGCCAACCAAGTTCGTAATCAAATAAAGTTTCGGGAGTAGAGACTCCACCTTCAAAATCATTTCTATTTGGTTCTCTATTTGCAACAGCAAAAGAAGCATAGATATTGTTTTTACTGTTTACGTTAAATGTAAACCCTAATTTAGGATTGAAAAATGAAAAGTTTTCATCCACATTAATAGATTCAATATCACTGGTAATACCTTTGGTTTTGTAACCTACAAACCTTCCTTGTAAATCGGCATAACCAGAAAGTTTTTCAGTGATGTCAAAGGTCGCTTTAGCAAATACAGAAAAATCGGTTTTTTGTGCATCTGAAAAATAATAACGATCTCTAATGTTTGTATTTGCAGACAAATCAGATCCCCAAATTACTTCACCAAAATGATCTCCAGTATAATTAGAATAAGAAATACCTGTAATTAAATTTAGTTTTTCTGTTGTATAGTTTGTATTAAAATTGAAAACATAAAAATCATTATCTAACCAGCGTCTTACAATTACATCACTTCCATCAGCGATTAGGTTGTTAAAATCTGCAGCATCTTCACCCTCTTTAAACTGCTCAAAGAATCCAGCTCCTTTGGTATAGTTTAGTCCTAGATTTGAAGACCATTTGTCGCTCCATTTTTCATTCCAATGTAATTGATAATGATTCTGATTATAATCATCTACCTGGTTGTCATAGGTATATGGATTTTGTCTTCGGTTTTCACTTAATTGATCTGCAGTTAAGCCTTCCCAAGATTGATATGTCTTTTCTTTTCCACCAAAAGTAACCGCTTTTATCAAGGTGTTTTCATCCGTATAACTTCCTTGTAAATAATAAGATTTTAAATCAGCAAATGCTCTATCTACATATCCATCTGAATAAATATTAGATAGACGACCTGCAATCTCTATATGATCATTAATTATACCTGTACTAAACTTTACAGTATGTTTTCGAGTATTGAAAGAACCAAATGAATTCGAAATTTCTCCATAAGCCTCATCGGAAACTGCATCTGTTAAAATATTTAAACTTGCTCCAAATGCACCTGAACCATTTGTAGACGTTCCAACACCTCGTTGTAATTGTAAATTTTGAGTAGAGGACGCAAAATCACTTAAATTTACCCAAAAAGTACCATGGCTTTCTGCATCGTTGTATGGAATACCATTTATGGTTACATTAATTCTTTCGCCATTAGAACCACGAACACTCATATAGGTATACCCAACTCCTGCTCCCGCATCCGAAGATGAAACTACCGAAGGCAAATAATTTAAGAGAATTGGAATGTCTTGTCCGAGATTACGTTTTGCAATTTCCTTTTTTGATAAGTTAGAAAATGTTACAGGTACCTTTGTGTTTGCTCGAACTGCAGATACTAAAACTTCTTCTAGGACAGTCGATTTAGGATAAAGATAAAAATCTGTAGCGATGTTTTCATTGATTACAGAAACTCCTAGCTTCTTATTTCCGTAGCCTAAAAAACTTGCTTTTATTACATATTCTCCAGGAGTTAATGAAAGTTCATATTGTCCTTTTTGATTTGTAATAGAGCCCACCTTAGAGCCAATAACTGATACAGATGCCCCTAATAAGGGCTTTTTGTTTTCATCATATACAGTTCCTTTGACTGTAAATGATTGGGCGTTTACAAGTATACTTGCAAACAAGAATAAAAAAATGGTAATTTTTTTCATTTTAAAAAATTTAAAACGAATAAAAAGAGGTAATTATTCTTGTGATTATTGAATAATTAGTTTGTTGTCTTTACGAGTAAAAAATAATAAGTTCTTATTATTAAAAAAGAACTAAGTATTCGTTTTTCATTCGCAATGACGCGTTTGTAAAATGGCGATTTTCGCCTCCCTAAACAGCATTACCTGTTCTAGGTTCATTGGGTATGATCTCAGCTTTTTAAAGCACCCCTTTATGAGAACGGTGCAAAGTTAAGTTGGAATATTTTAATATGAAACAGAAAAGTAATTTTATTAAAAAAAATAATACATTAGCTTAACTATTTAAAAAACCAAATTTTGAAATTTAAACGGCTCTACTTTTTTTTAATACTAATCGTAATCGGATTTTTACTAAATATTTTAGATTTCACGAAGTTGCTGGTTTTTAAAATACCAAATGCTCCTTTAAATTCTCAAGGAATAAGTCTTGCTGAAGAATTAGGATATACAAAAAACACAAAGTTGTTGGTTGTAAATAGTGATGATACAGCCGCACACCCTAGTTTTATGGAGGGGGTTTTTGAAACCATGGACGCTGGTATCGTTAAATCTACTAGTGTTATTGTTCATAATCATAACGAAGTAGCTCTTAAAAGAATCGCAACACTTTCAAAAAAAAACCAGAATGGGGAATTGGTGTTCACTTAATGCTCACCAATGAATATCAAAATAGGTATCCATGGAAGCCTGTCTTACCTAAAGAAATTGTGCCCTCCTTATACAATTCAATGGGCTTGGCTTGGGCCACTATTGAAGAGGTTGAATTGTATGCGAACCCTAAAGAGGTATATTTAGA
Source organism: uncultured Polaribacter sp. (assembly GCA_964275545.1). GTDB lineage: Bacteria > Bacteroidota > Bacteroidia > Flavobacteriales > Flavobacteriaceae > Polaribacter. The sequence continues at coordinate 23,180 of CAXYCO010000023.1, read as the reverse complement.
ATTTGAGGCCCAGATACAAAAAGCAATAACCTTAGGTATTAGCATAAGCCATCTAGATTCTCATATGGGAACTATGTATAGAAATTCATATTACCCTGGTGCAAATATTGATGACTTAAGAATGGCAGCTGTAAAAGTTGCTATGAAGTATAATTTACCAATGACGGTGAATACTTTTGACAAAAATGCAGTCAAATCAATTCAATTTATGGATGACAATCAAATGATTCGTCCCGATACTTTTTTTGGGTTTTATGAGTTGGAAGAAATGAATTCTCACATGTCTTACAAAGGTTCTTCATTAAAAAAATGGATGACAGCGCTTATTGTCAACTTTGTATTTAATTTCAAGATTCCTTATACTAATAAAAGCAGTGTTGAAGATGATATTCCTGTTCGGATGGATATCATTAAAACTGCCGTAGCAAAAATTGTGAAACCAGGATTAAATCACTTTTATATGCATGCAGCTCATGCCGTATCTAAGAATGGCCAGGAATTGCCAAGTGGGCTAAATCATGCCGTAGGATTGGATAAGATTGTGCGGTTGTCAGACGCTCACGTTTGGTCTAGTAAAGAAATGAAAGCCTTCTTAAAAAAAGAAAACATTGTACTAATTAATTACACTCGCCTACAGTTCCTAATGGAAAAAAGAGCCAAAAAAAATAGTGGGAATTTAGTTGATTTTTAAATAGTTAAGACCGAATAAAAAGGTGGTGATTAGTTAGGTTTTGGCTTTTTTCGCAATGCTTTCTTTATAGAGGTTCTTTGTTTTCCCTCGAGCCTCTTTCTTATTGAAGACTTGCTGGGTTTTGTTGGTTTTCTTTTTTTTTGGCGAGTTAGGCCCCCAGCCAATAATTTTAAAAATCGTTTGGTAGCAATTTCTTTATTTCTATGCTGAGAACGAGATTCATCACAAAATAAAATAAGACCATTTTCTTTTGTAAGTTTTGAAGAAATTTTAGATTTTAAAAGGCTTTTTTCGTCATCTGATAAAGAGTTTGAGTTTTCTAAATCGAAGGTTAATTCAATTTTAGAAGACACTTTATTTGCATGCTGTCCGCCAGGGCCAGAGCTTCTGATTGCCTTAAAATTAAGTTCTTTTAAAATATTTTCTATATCCATTTTTAGTTTGCCTTCGGTATAACTTTCTGTGTTTTATTTCGAAAATTAGTCGAATCGAAAGTGTTTTTTGTATCAATTAATTCCAATGTTTTCAGAATAGTAACTAGGTCTTTTTATTCTTTATAAGAAATACTAAAATCATCAAAATTTTGATGTGAAATTCACATATTTTAATCTATTAATGAATCTGAAAAAGAATGTAAATTATCTTTTTCAGAAATAATCTTGTCAATAGCTTTTATTGCTTTAGTAAAGCGAGTTTCTTTATTGCCTTTTAAAAGTATGTAGTTTTTTTTATACTTTTTCAAAGTAGCTTCAAAAGCTCTAAACATTTCTAATCGTAACTCTGGTCTATCACGTAAATCATCTTCTTCCCAAGGGGTGTCGATATAAGTTAGTAAGTATAAATCGTATTGATTTTTATTTGCAGCTTCATCTAACATTGTTTCTACGAATCCACCGTAATACTCTTCTGAATACACTTTGGTTTCTAATAAATCGGTATCACAAATTAAAATTTTATCAGCTTTTTTTGCCAATTTATTTTCCAATTTCATTTGCCCAATTGCAATCGGAATAATGTCTTCTTTTTCACAAGTTTTACGTTCGTTATTCCATTTTTTTTGTAGATATTCTCTTGCAAATTCTGGAGTCCAAACGGTATTATAATGACCTGCTAACTGACGAGAAAGTGTTGTTTTTCCTGTAGATTCTGGCCCGAATAAAACAACCTTTATTAGATTGATGGACTTTTGACTAAGCTTTTTTTCCATTGAATATATCCTTGTATTGCTAAAAATGTAAAAATTAAATACTGTAAGGAAAACATACCCCATCCTCTAGATGCATAAAGAGGAACTGTAATGAGATCTGCAAAAATCCAAAGTGTCCAGTTTTCTATTTTTTTATTAGCCATAAACCACATGGCCGTAAAAAATACTCCAGAGGTAAAAATGTCGATATAATTAGAAGAATTTATTTCTGTTCCATATGCTTTATAAACCAAGTATGTAACTATCATAGTTAAAATAAACATTACAAATCCAATCCATTTTTCTTTAGTAGTTGTTCTTGAAATAGGGACAATATAATCATTACCCTTTTTTCTTGACCAATTCCACCACCCGTAAATACTCACCACTGAGTAATAAAAATTCATCATCATATCACCCATTAATTCGTCATGTAAAAATAGATATACAGTAATTATAGTGGCAACTAAGCCAATTGGATACACTAAGATGTTTTCTTTTTTTGCATATACAACACTTGCGATACCAAAAACAAAAGCAATGGCTTCTAAAACAATTAAATGTGTTGCTCTACTTTGATAGGTTTCGAAAAAAAAATCAAAAATGTGGCTCATAATTATATCTATCAGATTTTACTATTTTCATATGCAACAACCCTCTTTCTATAAGTTCGAACGCTTCTTTAATTTCTATGGTTAAGATTTTCATAACTTCATCATAATCTCCATATACTTGGGTACTTAAAGGGTTCTCTATAACTTTTAAAGTTGAAGCTCGTAATTGTTGTATAAAATGAATTATTGAAGGTTCGTAATCGTCGTGTAAAGGCGTTAAGGTTAGTTCTACTGATATTTTCATTGTTATTTTTTTAATTCATTAAAAAAATTTTCATCCTCTTCAAAAGCAGTTCCAATAACCACCATATCTGCACCAGACGCATAGGTCATTTCTATTTGTTTTACGGATCTAATTCCGCCTCCAACAATAAGAGGTAGATTACTATCTTTCTTAACAAGATCAATAACTTTATATGGTACAGGATCTAAAGCACCACTTCCAGCTTCAAGATATAGAAGTTTCATTCCTAAAAGTTCTCCTGCTTTTGCTGTATCTACAATTTGTTGCGTATTGCCTCTAGGCAATGGTTTGGTTTTCGTAACTCTTTCAACAGCAGTTTGCTTTCCGTTCTCTATTAATATATATCCTGTAGGAATCACTTCTAAATAAGAGGTTCTCAATGTAGAAACTGCTTGCACATGTTTCCCAATTAAATACTCTGGATTATTTCCAGAAATCAAAGATAAAAATAATATTGCATCTGCTTTATCTGAAATTTGAGTCACATCTCCTGGGAATAAAACTACGGGTAATTTAGTGTGCTTTTTTATCTCAAGAACAACTCTTTCTGTAAGATGATTATCTACTGTACTTCCTCCAACAAAAATATGGGTGGTAATAGATTGTCGAACTTTTTCAAAAAAAGAGGAAATATTTTTTAGTTCCATTTTTTCTGGATCAATCAGAACGGCAAGTAGTTTTTTGCCTTTTGCTTTTGTTGATAATATTTTTTGATGAATATTCACAATTGCGAAAATAAGAAGTTCCTTTTACAAATTTACACTTTGAATATAATTTCATTGATGCGAATAAAAATTGAAGGCTTGTATCTTTTTTTAGAGTGCATAGACACATGTAAAACCTTCAAATTCTAAAAAGTGAATAGCGTACTTTGAGTTTTCTCCTTCATATCTAATTTCACCCGTTGTTTTGTGATCAGAAAACATAAAATCTTCAATATAAATATGATGTAAAAAAAGTAATTTTTTCTTTCCGTAAACTTTATATAAACTCTCTTTTGCCCCCCAAACAATAGTGAGTTTACTTACCAGAGCATCATGATTTGCAATGGTTTTGTATTCTTCAAAAGGAGTGAATTTATGAGCTATTTTTGTAATTTTATCACGTTGTTTTTCAATGTCAATTCCAACAGGAACATCTTCAGAAACTATAATTCCGGAAAAGGTAAAAGAATGTGTGATAGAAATGTACTTACCATCTTTTAAGTAGGGTTTTCCATATTCATCATACAGTAAATCATTATCAGAATAACCAACTTCTTTCAATAAAAGACGTACACTTAAAAACCCTTTTTTATGCAATTCAGATTTCATTCCATCCAAACGAGATTTATTTTTATTGGTAAGTAGAACGTTCGCATCTAATTCATTAAATGATTCTTCAATCTTCCAAATTAGAACTTTAGTTTTATTGTTAATCGTTAAACTTTTGTAAAGAGGCATACTTTTTAAAAATGGATGTCGTAACTTTGCAGCTCGAAAATTAGAACATAAATATACGAAATATGAGTACTAAAACCGCTAATTATATACCATTTAAAGTAAAAGATATTTCTTTAGCTGATTGGGGAAGAAAAGAAATTAACTTAGCAGAAGCTGAGATGCCAGGATTAATGAGTTTAAGAGAAGAATATGGCGATTCTCAACCATTAAAAGGAGCAAGAATTGCAGGATGTTTACACATGACTATTCAAACGGCCGTCTTAATTGAAACTTTACAGGCTTTGGGTGCAGAAGTTACTTGGAGTTCATGTAATATTTTTTCTACACAAGATCAAGCTGCCGCTGCAGTTGCTGCTGCTGGAACACCTGTGTATGCATGGAAAGACATGACAGAAGAAGAATTTGACTGGTGTATTGAGCAAACATTATTTTTTGGAGAAGATAAAAAACCATTAAATTTAATTTTAGACGATGGTGGAGATCTAACAAATATGGTTTTAGATCGTTATCCAGAATTAGCAGATGGAATCAATGGCTTGTCTGAGGAAACTACAACAGGAGTTCATAGATTGTATGACAGAGTTAAAGCAGGTACCTTACCAATGCCAGCAATTAATGTAAACGATTCTGTTACCAAATCTAAATTTGACAATAAATATGGTTGTAAAGAATCTGCCGTAGATGCGATTCGAAGAGCAACAGATATTATGTTAGCAGGAAAACGTGTAACTGTATGTGGCTACGGTGATGTTGGGAAAGGAACCGCTGCTTCTTTTAAAGGTGCAGGGTCTATCGTTACTGTTACAGAAATTGATCCTATTTGTGCTTTGCAAGCTGCAATGGATGGGTTTGAAGTAAAGAGATTAGAAACCGTTATTGGGAATTCTGATATAATTATTACAACTACCGGAAATAAAGATATTATTCAAGGTCGTCATTTTGAAGAAATGAAGGATAAAGTAATCGTTTGTAATATTGGACATTTTGATAACGAAATAGACATGGCTTGGTTAAACAAAAACCATGGACATACCAAAGATACAATCAAACCTCAAGTTGATAGGTATAACATAGCTGGAAATGACATTATTCTTCTAGCAGAAGGTCGTTTGGTTAATTTAGGATGTGCAACGGGGCACCCAAGTTTTGTAATGTCTAATTCATTTACAAACCAAACCTTGGCGCAATTAGAATTATGGAATAACAGAGATGCTTATAAAAATGAAGTATATATGTTGCCCAAACATTTAGATGAAAAAGTAGCAAAATTACATTTAGCTAAAATTGGAGTTGAGCTAACAGAATTACGTCAAGATCAAGCAGATTATATTGGTGTTGAACAATCAGGACCTTTTAAGCCTGAGCATTATAGATATTAATATTAAACTTTACAAATAAAAAAAAGACCTTGCTAAAAGCAAGGTCTTTTTTTTATTTGTAAAGTTTAATTATCTATTGTTTTTTTTGTAATTTTATTATTTAAATAAATTCCCAACTAAAATTTTATGAATAATAGAATACTATTAATCACTTCATTTATACTATTTTTTTACATAAACAATATTTCCGCTCAGAATTGTACTGTCAATGCAGGGGTCGATTCAACAATTTGCGAAACTGAAACCTTATCATTAAATGGTGTGCTGGGAGGGCAAATTTCTTCTTCTCTTTGGGTTCAAACTGGAGGGCCATCGGTAATTATACAGAACCCTTCAAATCCAGTTTCAGATGTAACGGGTATACTAGGAGGCAACACCTACACATTTATGTTAACTGCTGTTTGTGCAGATACGGTAGATGCTAATTCACAATCGGTTTCAATCACAGTCAATTCGATTACAGTTGCGGATGCAGGAGCAGATATAGATGGTTGTCCAGGTGTCTATAATTTACAAGCCAATTCTTTTGATAACAGTTCTGGAGATGTTATAGGCTATTGGTCGCTTCTTGGAAGTAATCAAGCAGGAGTTTCTTTCAGTGATAAAAGTTCTCCAACATCAACCATTACTCTTTCCGATTCTGCCTTAGGAACAACAGCACTTAGATGGACCATAGAAAATACAAAAACCAATTGTATTACAGAAGATGACATGACGGTTACGAATTTTGGAGGAGAACCCATTGCCATTGCAGGAAATGACCGAACATTATCCAATTGTTACACCACCACAACAGGTTTAGAATTATCTGCTTCTATTGGAGGAGATGGAACAGGTTCTCAAATAGGTACTTGGTCTTTTGTTTCTGGTCCAAATGTACCTAATATTGTAGACGTAAATGACGAAAATACTCGCGTAAATGGTTTAGTTGAAGGGGTGTATGTTTTTCGCTGGACCGTTACAGGTCCCTGTGCTACTGGAAAAGATGAAGTAACCATTACAGTGCCTCCAGCAACCCAAGACATTACAGAGGCCATTGTTAATAGAAGAAATATACGGTTTTGTGATCCTTCAGTTACAACAGCTGTTTTAAAAGGAAATGTGCCTCAATTTGCAGGTGAAACTGTTCAATGGACACAGATAGGAGGTCCTACTTTACCTGCAGGCTCTATTGTAAGCCCAAATAGCCCTACAACACAGGTAATTAATTTAGATGGATCATCTCCTAAGGTCTATACATTTAGATACAGTATTATTGGAGGGTCTTCGAATACGAACTGTATCTCTCGAAGTGAAACAAAAATTCATTTCAATAAACCATCGGTTACTATTGAGGTTAATGCAGGGAATGACATGATTTTAAATTTAGATCAAACGGTTGTCAATGTTCCGTATAGTATATCAGGAGGAAATAGAACTCGTTATGAAATTATTTCAGCGCCCACTCCCTCTGGACTTGTATCTCTTAGAAATGCTGGGCAATCCCCTTTAAGGTTAGATTTAAATGCGGGCCCTGGTGTTTATACCTTAAGAGTTATTAGAGATTCCCAAGGCGATGTGCTTACAGGTTGTAATCTAGCTTCCGATGAAATAAATATAACAGTTTCCTTATCGCCAACAGACGCAAATGCAGGGTCAGATTCGGTCCTAGATTGTGGGCAGACTTCAACTTCACTTGCCGGTAATGCCGTAAGCGTGGGTGTAGCTACTTGGTCTCAGGTTAGTGGTCCAAACAATGCTATTATATCGGATATTAATAGCCCCAACCCAACTGTTACTGGGTTAATCCCAGGAGAATATGTATTTAGATACGTCGTTTTTGCGGGGCCAAATTCTCCTCCATCTTCCTCAGATACCAAAGTAACTTATGCCACACCACCAGTGGCAGATGCAGGGCCAGACGAATCCATATGTGCAGGAACTTATCAACTGCAAGGAAATTCCCTCACTCCGGGTCAATCTGGCAAATGGACGGTAAGTCCAGATACTGGAGTTGTTTTTCTTGACGATACTCTTTACAATACCTCAGTGTCTGGATTACAAAAAATTCAATCATACACATTTACTTGGACAATTAGTACTGTAAAATGTGGCGATGACGCTGATGACGTAGTCATTGATACAAAAGTCGTGGAAGCTCCTTCCAGAGCAGATGCAGGTGCAGATATCTGTTTAAATACCGGAGCTTCTTCACTCACTTTGACAGCCTCAGAAACAGAAACACCTTTTCGTGGTTCGGGAGAATGGACTTTTGTTTCAGGTCCAACAACACCCGTAATAACTCCAACAGGAGATTTTACCGCGGAAGTAACGAATATTACCTCAGATGGAGATTATGAATTTAAGTGGACTGTGAATGCATTGTTTTGTTCCGCCTCCACCGAGGATAATGTGGTTATTTATATAGGTCCAGATACCAGTACAGGTATTGATGCAGGGCCAGATCAAACCGTGTGTTCCGATAGAGTTGTGATGGATGCCAATGTACCAGCGGCAGGACTTACAGGGAAATGGGAGCAAGTTGCAGGAAATGCAGGATGGACTGTCGATAATATTAACAATCCTAAAGCGACCTTTACTAATTTAATTGATGGAAATTATAGTTTTAAATGGGTCGTTTCCAAAGGAAGCTGTGAATCTTCAGAAGACCAGATAGATTTTTCGATAAGCGAGGGCCCTACTTCCGCTACCGCAGGACCTATAGCCGATATTTGTAATGCCTCTACCTTAACCCTTTCAGGAAATACAATTACTCAAGGAGTTGGAACATGGACCGTAGTTTCTGGACCTAACAATCCAACTATTGTTGATATAAACGACCCTACTTCCGAAGTGACAAATTTAGTAAGTGGTCGCTATGAATTTAAATGGACCAGTAGAAATGGATTTAATTGTCCAAATTCTGAAGCTACAACCACTGCCGAAGTGGTTGCCCAAATTAATTTAAATGGTAAAGACCAAGATTTATGTGCTGCTTCTCAAGTTTTATTAGAAGCAAATCCAGGATCTATTGGGGTTTGGACGCAAACAGCACCTATAAATACTGCTATTGTCTCTCTAACCACCACTTCAGACAATACAGCAATTGCCGAGCTTGACCCAACGGTTACCAGTAGGTATACTTTTACATTCACTGCAGGAACCACTTGTACGAGTTCAGATTCTCTGGAGATAAAGAATTCAAAATTACCAGATACGCCCTACGCAGGACCTGATCAAGAAATTTGTACGGACACCACTACAAGTGTGGTGATGGCAGCCACCGGCGAGCCAGGGAAATGGATTTTAGCGAGTGGACCAAACACACCCATAATTTCTAATGCAAATGATAAAAATGCAACCATTTCAAATTTGATACAAGGATTGTATATCTATGAGTGGAATGTGGGTTCAGCGCCTTGTACAGAAATTAAAGATGTTGTTAGAATTAATGTTTACGACACCCCATCTACTGCCGATGCGGGACCTGATCAATCTGGAGGAACTGCCGCATGTCAGGTTCTACCTCAGTTAGATGCTGTAGCACCCACAACAGGTATTGGGACTTGGACATTAACTTCAGATCCATCAGGAGGAACTGGAATTATAATTGACAGTCCAAATGATCCTAAGTCTACTTTAACAGTAAATAGTCCTTTTACACTTCCTTTAGGGAGTTACGAATTCACTTGGACAGTTTCTAACGGTAACCCTGTATGTTCCGATTCGGTAGATACTGTTATTTTAGAATTTAATGAACCTCCAGCTACAGATTCAAATGCTGGACCAGATCAAGAACTTTGTGATACAGATTCATCGACCTTATTTGGAAATACAGTGAGCGTTGGAACAGGAACTTGGACTCAAGAATCTGGCCCTAATACAGCGGCAATTGCGAATCAATTTTCTGCTGAAACACCAATTTCAGGCTTGATCGCTGGGACTTATGTTTTTCGCTGGACTATTGATAGTGGAGGTTGTAGTACTACAGATACGGTGCAAATAGAAATTTATGACGATTCTTCAATATCAACTATTAATGCAGGACCTGATCAGACTGTAGGTCAGTTTGATAACATATTAATGGATGGGACAGATGTAGCCCCTCAAGTTGGACAATGGATATTTAAAAATGGTCCTTCTACACCAGTTATCATAGATGAAAATGATCCAAATACTCAGATTACAGGAGTAATACCTGGGGCTTATGAATTTACTTGGAATGTTGCTTTTGGCGTATGTCCTCCAAAGGAAGATACTGTCATTATTAACGTAGTGGGAGTTACTGATATTTCCGTTAATAAGTCTGTCAATATTACAAGTCCTATTGTAGGTTCTGATGTGACATATACTATTTTGGTTGAAAATTCAGGAATTAATAACGCTACAGGTGTTGTAATATCAGATCAATTGCCTGTTGGAATTTCTGTTGTTTCAGGCTCTGTAAGTAATAATGGAGTACTTAATCCAGGAAACAGAACTATTGAATGGTCAAATCTAGACATTAATACCTCCAGTTCAATTAGTCTGACCTACCAAGCTACAGTTCTCGATCCTACAGGTGTTGCAAACGAATATACAAATACTGCTGATTTAAAATCATTGAATGAGATTGATGATAACCCAAATAATGATGAAGATACTGTTATTCTAACTCCAATATCAGTAGTGGATGTAGTATTAACGAAACAGGTTAATGACTCATCCCCTAATGAGGGTGAAAATATTTTCTTTAAAATTACTGTTAAAAATAACTCACTCAGTTCAATTACCAATACCATAATAACAGATCTACTACCAGCTGGTTTGACGTATGTAAACGCTACCGCTACGAAACCAAGTTGGAATTACCCTAATTGGGAGATTGGAACGATGCTTCCAGGAGAAAAGGAAGAGTTAATTTTAGAAGCTTCCGTAGATCAAGGTACAGCAGGTCAAACCATTACGAATGTCATCACCAATTCTCAGGATCAGGAAGATAAGAACTTAACATTGGACGACGATAATGAAACAATTGTTGTTACCAATACAAATTTAGTGACTAAGAAAATAGTTCAAAAACAGCTAGTTGCTGAAGGTGAAACCATTTGGTTTACTATTAATGTTAAGAACGAGGGGCCTGGTCTGGCTACAAATGTTTCTTTAATTGATAATTTACCATCAGGCTTAACTTATGTAGTAGATGTTGTTAGTCAAGGTATTTACAATAGTGGTAGTGGTGAATGGAGTATTGGTGATATACGAAAAGGAGATGAAGCTTCTCTTAGATTATTTGCAAAAGTTGATTCTGGAACTCAAGGACAAAAAATAACAAATATAACTACTGCAGCAACTGGAGATCAAACAGACCTTATCACAGACGGAGATGATCTGAAAGCAAGTGTTTATGTAAATTCATTTACAGATATTGTTGTCACTAAAGTTGCCGATAATCTCACTCCTAATGTTGGTGATATTGTTACGTATACGATTTCTGTGAAAAATGCAGGAAGTATAGACGTAACAAATCTTACATTAACCGATAATTTACCTTCTGGGTTAACTCATATTTCAGGAACTACTTCTGTAGGAACTTGGACAGATCCTAACTGGTTTGTAGCAGTTATTCAGCCTGGAGTTACCGAGGTTTTAACCTTAAAAACTCAAGTTGGCCCCGGAACAGAAGGCCAAGCATTAACAAATACCGTTACACACCAACAAGATCAATTTGATTTAAATCAAATAGCTGATGATTTGGAAGAAACAGTCAATGTTACCTTGTCTGATTTGATAACGGTGAAGACTGTTGACAATAATTTATCAATTGAGGGAGACACCATTATTTATACAATTACAGTAACAAATAACGGAACAAGTGATGCCACAAATGTTAGTTTAGTCGATAATTTACCAAATGGAATATCCTATGTAAGTGATGATGCTGGAGGACTTTATAATAATGGTTCAGGTATTTGGAGTATAGGAAGTATCCTCTCTGGTGCAAAGGCAATTTTGAATATTACTGCGCAAGTTAATGTAGGAACCTCGGGGACAAAAATTACGAATACAACAACAGCAGCAACTGGTGATCAATCTGATCCTGGTAGTACAGGTGATATTTTAAGTGCAGATCTTTACATAAGTAATGGAACTGATATTGTTTTGAGAAAACTTGTAAATGATAGTACTCCAAACGAAGGAGACGCAATTCTCTATGAAATATCTGTTACAAATAATGGATCAATTAATGCTACAAATCTTGTTATTACTGACGTTTTAGACCCTGGTTTAGTCCATATAGGAGGGGTTCCTTCAGAGGGTGTTTGGGCCTACCCTAATTGGACTATAGGTTCATTAAATCCTGGAGTAACTGAAAATTTGCTTTTACAAGTTTATGTAGCGAATGGAACAGCGGGTCAAACACTTGTTAATACAATTAGCAACAGGCAAGATCAATTCGATCAAAATATAATCACAGATGATTTAACAGAATCAGTAACAGTAAATTCATCAGATTTAGTCACTGTAAAGACGGTTGATAATAGCACTCCAAGTGAAGGAGATACTGTTACCTATTCAATTTCGGTGACAAACAATGGTCCTAATGATGCCACAAGGGTCTCATTGATAGATCAATTACCAGTTGGTGTTACCTATTTAAGTGACGACTCTGGAGGATTTTATAATTCTGGATCAGGTATTTGGTTCATTGGTAATCTAGCCAATGGAGCAACAGAAACTCTAAATATTGTAGCTAGCGTTAATAATGGCTCAGCAGGTTCTACAATTATAAATACAACAACAATTGCTGTATCAGACCAAACAGATCCCTCAGGAAATGGAGACATATTAGAAGCTCCCATATTTGTAGATAATGCAACTGATATAGTCTTGTCAAAAACAGTCGACAATTCAACTCCTAATGAAGGAGATCGCATAACTTACACCATTACAGTTACTAATAATGGGCCTATTGAAGCCACAAATGTTTTGATAGAAGATTTGATTCCAACAGGATTGTCTTATTTGTCAAGTTTTACCACAAATGGAACGTATTCCAATCCGAATTGGAACATAAGTTCCTTGCCAGTAGGGACTACTGAAACTCTTTCTTTGAATGTTCTCGTGCTAGGGGGTACAGCAGGACAAAGCCTTACAAATACAATTACAAATACCCAAGATCAGTTTGATAATAATATAACAGCAGATGACAATGATGAAACGATTCGAGTAACATCCGTTGATTTAGTTACGGTAAAAACTGTCAATAATTCAGATCCAGCAGAGGGTGAGACTATTGTATATACATTATCAGTAACTAACACAGGGCCAGACCAAGCAACGAATGTCACACTTGTAGATAATTTACCCGCAGGCGTTACTTATGTCAGTGATGATTCTTCAGGAAATTACAATACTGCTACTGGAGAATGGCAACTATCTTCTATAAAAAGTGGTAGTAATGTATTATTAAATATCACAGCAACTGTTAATGCTGGTACATCAGGTACTTTTATTACAAATTTTACTACTGCCGCACAATCTGATCAATCTGATAATTCTACTAATGGTGATATTCTTGAAGCAACAATTCATATAGATAATCAAACAGATATAATTTTAACAAAAACGGTTGATAACTCAAATCCTATTGAAAATGAAACCATAGTATTTACGATATCTGTATCAAATAATGGTCCTGATGAAGCGACAAGTTTAAAAATTACAGATATTTTACCAACTGGATTAACAGAAATATCAGCAACTCCATCGGTTGGTTTTTGGAATAATTCTGTTTGGAATATTGGTAGATTACTCAGTGGAGCTAGTGCCTCACTCTCATTAAGCGTTTCTGTAGATCAAGGCACTGCAGGAATGAGTTTAACCAATACAATTAGCAATTCACAAGATCAATTAGATTCCAATAGAACACCCGATGATGATAGCGAAACAGTTACTGTAGCTTCACTAGACTTAATAACACAAAAGTCTGTAGATAATGCAACACCAAATGAAGGAGATACAGTTTCTTATACAATTACAATAAGCAACAATGGGCCAAACGATGCAACAGCAGTTTCATTAATTGATAATTTACCCAATGGTGTTACTTATTTGAGTGACAACTCATCAGGAGCATACAACAATGGATCAGGTGAATGGAATTTGGGGAATCTAAGTAACGGAGCAGTAGCATCTTTAGTAATACAAGCTACTGTGAATTCTGGAACTGCAGGGACTACAATAACAAATACTACAACAGCTGCTGTTGGAGACCAAACAGATATAACAACTAATGGGAATGTTTTAGAAGCACAAATTTTTGTTGACAACTCTACGGATATTGTACTTTCAAAAACTGCTAATAATGCAAATCCAAATGAAGGCGATGAGGTAATTTATACAATTACAGTCTCCAACAGAGGAAACATTTCAGCCACGAATTTAGTTGTTTCAGACCTATTGCCTTCTGGATTAACATATATATCTGGTTTACCTTCAACAGGATTATGGATTTCACCTTCATGGGCAATAAACTCTCTACCAGCGGGTGATTCAGAATCTCTTGTTGTTGTTGCTAAAGTAGATAATGGAACTGCTGGACAAACTTTGATAAATACAATAAGTAATACTCAAGATCAGCTCGATACAAATCAAACTCTTGACGATCTTGAAGAAACAATCACAGTTAGCTCTTCAGATTTGAGAACCGTTAAAACTGTAAATAATTCGGCACCCTCAGTAGGAGACACAATTGTTTATACAATCACTGTATCAAATAATGGATTAAGTGATGCAACTGGAGTGTCATTAATAGATAATTTACCATTTGGCGTTACATATGTTAGTGACGATAGCGCTGGAGATTTTAATCAATCTTCAGGAATCTGGAACATAGGAGATTTGGCAAATCAAGATGTTGTTTCCTTAAATATTACAGCATCAATTGATGGCTTTAGCGCTGGAAAGACAATTACGAATACTACAACAGCGGCCAATGCAGATCAGGCAGATCCTAGTGCAACTGGAGACCAGCTAGATGCAGTTATTTTTGTAGATAACAAAACTGATATTGTTATAAGTAAAGTAGCCAATAGCTTAACTCCAAATGAAGGTGAAAATGTTATTTACACCATCCAAGTGACTAATAATAGTAATATAACAGCTACAAATTTAACAATACAAGACCTACTTCCATCAGGACTTACATACATATCTGGAACACCTTCAAAAGGAATCTGGAACAACCCTAATTGGACTATAAACTCCTTAAATTCTGGTGTTACATCAACTTTATTACTAACTGCAAAAGTAGATTATGGAACTGCTGGTCAGAGCTTAACGAATACGATCAGTAATACTCAAGATCAATTAGATTCTAATGCAACGGCAGACGACCCTGACGAGACAATTGTTATTTCTTCATCAGATTTAGTCACTGTGAAATCTGTAGATATTTCAACACCTAATGAAGGAGACATTATAATATATTCAATTGCTGTCACAAACAATGGAAAAAGCAACGCAACAAGTGTATCTTTAATTGATAAACTTCCTACAGGAGTTACTTATGTTTCTGATGATGCTGGTGGCGATTATAATTCAAACACAGGTCTTTGGAATATAGGTGGTCTGCTTAACGGAATTACAAGAATACTTAAGATTCAAGCTACAGTTAATGCAAATACAAGTGGTAAAACCATTACCAATACCACAAGTACTGCAATAGCGGATCAAGCAGATTCGTCGACCTTAGGAGATATTCTAAGTGCTTCAATTTTTATTAATAATGAAACAGATATTGCTTTAACTAAAGTTGCAAACAATCTAACACCCAATGAGGGAGATACTGTTGTGTATAACGTTACTGTTGAGAATAAAGGACCAAGTACAGCAACGAATCTGGAAATAAAGGATGTTTTACCAGCAGGTTTAACTTATGTATCTGCACTACCAACTACCGGTAATTGGAATGGATCTATATGGTCTATGCCAAATTTGATTTCTGGTCAAACAGAGAGAATTTTTATAACAGTAACTGTTGATTTTGGAACAGCGGGTCAGATTTTGAGAAATACAATTAGCAATTCACAAGATCAGCTTGATACAAATATTACTTTAGATGATTTAGAGGAATCAATTGTAGTAAAAGCAGCAAATTTAGTTACAATAAAATCGGTAGATAATTCAACACCAACTGAAGGAGATACTGTAACATATTCAATTACAGTTTCTAATAACGGACCTAGTGATGCAACCAATATTAGTTTAGTAGATAATTTACCAAACGGAGTTACTTATATCAGCGATAACTCAGGAGGAGCTTATAATAGTGGATCAGGAATATGGTCTCTAGGAAATATTGCTAATGGAGCTTCCACTAACATACAAATTCAGGCAACTGTAGATTCTGGGACTTCAGCAACTACCATAACCAATAAAACAAGTTCAGCAAAAGGTTTAGAATCAGATCCATCTAGTGTTGGAGATATTTTAGAAGCATCCATATTTGTAAATAATACCACTGATATTGTATTAACGAAAGTAGTGGATAACGCAACACCAAATGAAGGTGATGAAATTTATTTTACCATAACAGTAGAAAATAAAGGGCCGATTGATGCTTCTAATGTAATAATTGAAGATGTCCTTCCACCAGGTTTAACCTATGTGTCAGGTATAGCTTCAGAGGGTATTTGGACATATCCTCAATGGGATTTACAAAGATTAGATGTAGGAGTTGCCGAAACATTATTACTGAAGGTTTTAGTTGATTCTGGAACATCAGGGAACTCAATAATAAATTCAATTAGTAATTCTCAAGATCAATTTGATGCCAACATAACAATTGATGATGATGATGAAACTATAAATGTAACATTATCAGACTTAGTAACGGTAAAGACTGTTAATAATACAACTCCATCAGAAGGAGAAGTAGTAGTTTATTCAATAGAAGTGACAAATAATGGGCCTAATAATGCAACCAATGTAAGTTTAGAAGATCATTTGCCAAATGGATTAACTTACATTAATGATGATGCTCTTGGAAACTATAACTTTGGATCAGGAATATGGAATGTAGGTGATATTCAAAGCAATTCAACAAAAACACTCAAAATTGAAGCTCAAGTTGATCTTGGTACAGCAGGAACAACTATAACAAACATTACCACAGCTGCAAGTGGAGATCAAACAGATCCTACAATTGCTGGAGATGTTTTGGATGCCTCTATATACATAGACAATGAAACAGACATCTTTTTAACCAAAACAGTGAGTAACAACCTTCCAGATGAGGGTGATGAGATTGTGTATACTATTACAGTGACAAATAATGGACCTATAAGAGCCACAAATGTTTCGATATCAGATGTTTTACCTTCAGGTTTAACGTATGTCTCTGGTGTAGCTAGTTTTGGTGTTTGGTCCTTTCCAGACTGGACATTAAGTAATCTTGATATTGGAGCAACAGAAACTTTATTAGTAACTGCTTTAGTAGATTCAGGCACATCTGGTCAGGTTTTAACCAACACGATAAGCAATAGTCAAGATCAGTTGGATACGAATGTAACTTTAGATGATTTAGAAGAAACGATTACGGTATCTTCTTCTGATTTAGTAACCGTAAAGAGTGTTGACACGGCTACACCAAGTGAGGGAGACACAGTTTCTTACACGATTACGGTAACAAACAACGGACCTAACAATGCGACCAATGTAAGTTTGGTTGATATCTTACCAAATGGAGTAACTTATGTAAGTGATAATTCATCAGGGGCCTATAATAGTGGTTCAGGAATCTGGACAATAGGCGATATTTTAAATGGTGGCAGCGCTAGTTTAATTATCGATGCCTTAGTTGATGTTGGTACAGCAGGCACAACAGTGATCAATAGCACCACAGCTGCTAGTGGAGATCAAGCAGATTCTACGAAATCAGGAGATGTATTGGATGCTCCGATCTTTATTGACAATGAAACAGATATTGTTTTAACCAAAACGGTGAGTAACAACCTACCAGATGAGGGCGATGAGATTGTGTATACCATTACGGTAACGAACAATGGAGGAGTAGCTGCTACAAACTTGGTAATTGAGGATGTATTGCCATCAGGATTGAGCTATGTTCAAGGTGTTCCTACCGAAGGGATTTGGACAGCACCGCAATGGAAAATGGGAACCTTAGGAGTTGGAGTAACAGAGACCTTGTTGCTTCGAGTTAAGGTAGAACTAGGTACTTCAGGAAGTTCATATACCAACACGATAAGCAATAGTCAAGATCAGTTGGATACGAATGTAACCTTAGATGATTTAGAAGAAACGATTACGGTATCTTCTTCTGATTTAGTGACCGTAAAGAGTGTTGACACGGCTACACCAAGTGAGGGAGACACAATTTCTTACACGATTACGGTAACAAACAACGGACCTAACAATGCGACCAATGTAAGTTTGGTTGATAACCTACCAAGTGGAGTAACTTATGTAAGTGATAATTCATCAGGGGCCTATAATAGTGGTTCAGGAATCTGGACTATAGGCGATATTTTAAATGGCGGTAGCGCTAGTTTAATTATCGATGCCTTAGTTGATGTTGGTACAGCAGGTACAACAGTAACCAATAGCACCACAGCTGCTAGTGGAGATCAAGCAGATTCTACGACAGCAGGAGATGTTTTAGATGTAACAATTCTCATCGATAATGAAACTGATATTATACTTTCAAAAACTGTGAACAATAGATTCCCAGAGTGAAGGCGAAGAGACTATTGTATACAATAATTGTTACAAATAACGGACCAATTGAAACGACAAACTTGGTAATTGAGGATGTATTGCCATCAGGATTGAGCTATGTTCAAGGAGTTCCCACCGAAGGAATTTGGACAGCACCGGAATGGAATGTGGGTAGTTTAGGAGTTGGAGTTAGTGAGACTTTACTACTACGAGTATCAGTAGATTCAGGCACAGCGGGTCAGGTTCTAACCAACACGATAAGCAATAGTCAAGATCAGTTGGATACGAATGTAACCTTAGATGATTTAGAAGAAACGATTACGGTATCTTCTTCTGATTTAGTGACAATAAAGAGTGTTGACACGGCTACACCAAGTGAGGGAGACACAGTTTCTTACACGATTACGGTAACAAACAATGGACCTAACAATGCGACCAATGTAAGTTTGGTTGATATCTTACCAAGTGGAGTAACTTATGTAAGTGATAATTCATCAGGGGCCTATAATAGTGGTTCAGGAATCTGGACAATAGGCGATATTTTAAATGGCGGTAGCGCTAGTTTAATTATCGATGCCTTAGTTGATGTTGGTACAGCAGGTACAACGGTGATCAATAACACCACAGCTGCTACTGGAGACCAGACGGATCCTACAATTGCAGGAGATGTATTGGATGCTTCGATCTATATCGAGAATGAGAACAGACATTGTTTTAACCAAAACAGTGAGTAACAACCTACCAGATGAGGGTGATGAGATTGTGTATACCATTACAGTAACGAACAATGGAGGAGTAGTAGCTACAAACTTAGTAATTGAGGATGTATTGCCATCAGGATTGAGCTATGTTCAAGGAGTTCCCACCGAAGGAATTTGGACAGCACCGCAATGGAATGTGGGTAGCTTAGGAGTCGGAGTAACAGAGACTTTACTACTACGAGTATCGGTAGATTCAGGCACATCGGGTCAGGTTCTAACCAACACGATAAGCAATAGTCAAGATCAGTTGGATACGAATGTAACTTTAGATGATTTAGAAGAAACGATTACGGTATCTTCTTCTGATTTAATAACCGTAAAGAGTGTTGATATGGCTACACCAAGTGAGGGAGACACAGTTTCTTACACGATCACGGTAACAAACAACGGACCTAACAATGCGACCAATGTAAGTTTGGTTGATAACTTACCAAGTGGAGTAACTTATGTAAGTGATAATTCATCAGGGGCCTATAATAGTGGTTCAGGAATCTGGACAATAGGCGATATTTTAAATGGTGGCAGCGCTAGTTTAATTATCGATGCCTTAGTTGATGTTGGTACAGCAGGCACAACAGTGATCAATAGCACCACAGCTGCTACTGGAGATCAAGCAGATTCTACGACAGCAGGAGATGTATTGGATGCTCCGATCTATATCGAGAATGAAACAGATATTGTTTTAACCAAAACGGTGAGTAACAACCTACCAGATGAGGGCGATGAGATTGTGTATACCATTACGGTAACGAACAATGGAGGTAGTAGCTGCTACAAACTTGGTAATTGAGGATGTATTGCCATCAGGATTGAGCTATGTTCAAGGTGTTCCTACCGAAGGAATTTGGACAGCACCGCAATGGAATGTGGGTAGCTTAGGAGTTGGAGTAACACATACTTTATTGTTAACTGTTTTAGTAGATTCAGGCACAGCGGGTCAGGTTCTAACCAACACGATAAGCAATAGTCAAGATCAGTTGGATACGAATGTAACCTTAGATGATTTAGAAGAAACGATTACGGTATCTTCTTCTGATTTAGTAACCGTAAAGAGTGTTGATACGGCTACACCAAGTGAGGGAGACACAATTTCTTACACGATTACGGTAACAAACAATGGACCTAACAATGCGACCAATGTAAGTTTGGTTGATAACTTACCAAGTGGAGTAACTTATGTAAGTGATAATTCATCAGGGGCCTATAATAGTGGTTCAGGAATCTGGACAATAGGCGATATTTTAAATGGCGGCAGCGCTAGTTTAATTATCGATGCCTTAGTTGATATTGGTACAGCAGGCACAACGGTGATCAATAACACCACAGCTGCTACTGGAGACCAGACGGATCCTACAATTGCAGGAGATGTATTGGATGCATCAATACTTATAGACAATAGCACAGACATTATTTTAACCAAAACGGTGAGTAACAACCTACCAGATGAGGGCGATGAGATTGTGTATACCATTACAGTAACGAACAATGGAGGAGTAGTAGCTACAAACTTAGTAATTGAGGATGTATTGCCATCAGGATTGACCTATGTTCAAGGAGTTCCCACCGAAGGAATTTGGACAGCACCGCAATGGAATGTGGGTAGCTTAGGAGTCGGAGTAACAGAGACTTTACTACTACGAGTATCGGTAGATTCAGGCACAGCGGGTCAGGTTCTAACCAACACGATAAGCAATAGTCAAGATCAGTTGGATACGAATGTAACTTTAGATGATTTAGAAGAAACGATTACGGTATCTTCTTCTGATTTAATAACCGTAAAGAGTGTTGATATGGCTACACCAAGTGAGGGAGACACAGTTTCTTACACGATCACGGTAACAAACAACGGACCTAACAATGCGACCAATGTAAGTTTGGTTGATAACTTACCAAGTGGAGTAACTTATGTAAGTGATAATTCATCAGGGGCCTATAATAGTGGTTCAGGAATCTGGACAATAGGCGATATTTTAAATGGTGGTAGCGCTAGTTTAATTATCGATGCCTTAGTTGATGTTGGTACAGCAGGCACAACAGTGATCAATAGCACCACAGCTGCTAGTGGAGATCAAGCAGATTCTACGACAGCAGGAGATGTTCTAGATGCATCAATAATAATAGATAATAGCACAGACATTATTTTAACCAAAACGGTGAGTAACAACCTACCAGATGAGGGCGATGAGATTGTGTATACCATTACGGTAACGAATAATGGAGGTATTGCTGCTACAAACTTGGTAATTGAGGATGTATTGCCATTAGGATTGACTTATGTCTCTGGAGTAGCTAGTTTTGGTGTTTGGTCCTTTCCAGACTGGACACTAAGTAACCTTGATATTGGAGCAACACATACTTTATTAGTAACTGCTTTAGTAGATTCAGGCACAGCGGGTCAGGTTCTAACCAACACGATAAGCAATAGTCAAGATCAGTTGGATACGAATGTGACCTTAGATGATTTAGAAGAAACGATTACGGTATCTTCTTCTGATTTAGTGACCGTAAAGAGCGTTGACACGGCTACACCAAGTGAGGGAGATATAATTTCCTATACGCTTACGGTAACAAACAAGGGACCTAACAATGCGACCAATGTAAGTTTGGTTGATATCTTACCAAATGGAGTAACTTATGTAAGTGATAATTCATCAGGGGCCTATAATAGTGGTTCAGGAATCTGGACTATAGGCGATATTTTAAATGGTGGCAGCGCTAGTTTAATTATCGATGCCTTAGTTGATGTTGGTACAGCAGGCACAACAGTGATCAATAGCACCACAGCTGCTACTGGAGATCAAGCAGATTCTACGACAGCAGGAGATATATTGGATGCTCCGATCTATATCGAGAATGAAACAGATATTGTTTTAACCAAAACGGTGAGTAACAACCTACCAGATGAGGGCGACGAGATTGTGTATACCATTACGGTAACGAACAATGGAGGAGTAGCTGCAACAAACTTGGTAATTGAGGATGTATTGCCATCAGGATTGAGCTATGTGCAAGGAGTTCCCACCGAAGGAATTTGGACAGCACCGCAATGGAATGTGGGTAGTTTAGGAGTTGGAGTTAGTGAGACTTTACTACTACGAGTATCGGTAGATTCAGGCACATCGGGTCAGGTTCTAACCAACACGATAAGCAATAGTCAAGATCAGTTGGATACGAATGTAACCTTAGATGATTTAGAAGAAACGATTACGGTATCTTCTTCTGATTTAGTGACAATAAAGAGTGTTGACACAGCTACACCAAGTGAGGGAGACACAGTTTCTTACACGATTACGGTAACAAACAATGGACCTAACAATGCGACTAATGTAAGTTTGGTTGATATCTTACCAAGTGGAGTAACTTATGTAAGTGATAATTCATCAGGGGCCTATAATAGTGGTTCAGGAATCTGGACTATAGGCGATATTTTAAATGGCGGTAGCGCTAGTTTAATTATCGATGCCTTAGTTGATGTTGGTACAGCAGGTACAACGGTGATCAATAACACCACAGCTGCTACTGGAGACCAGACGGATCCTACAATTGCAGGAGATGTATTGGATGCTTCGATCTATATCGAGAATGAAACAGACATTGTTTTAACCAAAACAGTGAGTAACAACCTACCAGATGAGGGTGATGAGATTGTGTATACCATTATAGTAACGAACAATGGAGGAGTAGTAGCTACAAACTTAGTAATTGAGGATGTATTGCCATCAGGATTGAGCTATGTTCAAGGAGTTCCCACCGAAGGAATTTGGACAGCACCGCAATGGAATGTGGGTAGCTTAGGAGTTGGAGTAACAGAGACTTTACTACTACGAGTATCGGTAGATTCAGGCACATCGGGTCAGGTTCTAACCAACACGATAAGCAATAGCCAAGATCAGTTGGATACGAATGTAACTTTAGATGATTTAGAAGAAACGATTACGGTATCTTCTTCTGATTTAATAACCGTAAAGAGTGTTGACACGGCTACACCAAGTGAGGGAGACACAGTTTCTTACACGATCACGGTAACAAACAACGGACCTAACAATGCGACCAATGTAAGTTTGGTTGATAACTTACCAAGTGGAGTAACTTATGTAAGTGATAATTCATCAGGGGCCTATAATAGTGGTTCAGGAATCTGGACAATAGGCGATATTTTAAATG
>CAXYCO010000022.1:0-54988 GCA_964275545.1 uncultured Polaribacter sp. | reverse complement strand
TAGAGGAAGCTATAGCAATAGATAAAGCCATAAAAATAAAAAAAGTATTAGATGGTAAAGGCTTATTTGTAGATATAAGTAAAATCCCTAAAGATCCTAATCATAAAGACTCAATAGGGTATTCATCATATTCTAGATACACTTTATTTCCTCAAAGAATGCCTCAAATTTATGTAGAAAAAATAAAAGGTAAGTGGTATTATTCGTCAGAAACTATAGCTAAAATAGAGGGTCTATACAAAGAAGTTTTTCCTTGGTATGTTCACAGCCTTCAAAAAATAATACCCGTTTCTGGTCATACCAAAATAGTAAACATAGAGCTTTGGCAATTTATTGCATTATTTTTAATGGTATTACTGGGTTTTATTATTTTTTTAGTGACTAAAAAGGTTTCTTTTTTTGTGTTACAAAAGATACAGCTCCAAATTACTCATAATAAAAATTTAGAATTTAATAAAGTATTAAAAAAACTAGCACATCCTATAAGTTTGTTAGTATCTGTTGCTTTTATTGATACTATTTTCCCTTCATTACAGTTTGGCTTAATCACGAATACTTGGGTGTTCTTAACACTTAATATAGCTAAAACTGTTTTCTGGATTTACGTTTTCTTTAAACTTGTTCAAGTTGTAATGAGAATTTATTCAGAATTTACAGAAAGAACTCACAGCAGGTTAGATGATCAATTAGTACCCATTCTGTATAATTTTTTAAATGGTGTGGTTATTATTGGTGGTGCTTTTAGATTGCTAACGTTATTTGGTATAGATACAACAACGCTTATTGCTGGAGCAACAATAGGAGGTTTAGCATTTGCATTGGCATCTCAAGACACCGTAAAAAACTTGATAGGGACCATAATGATTTTTATCGATAAACCTTTTCACATAGACGATTGGATCGAAGCAGGAGAGGTTGTGGGAACTGTAGAGCAAGTGGGTTTTAGATCTACAAGAGTGCGAGCTGCAGATACCTCTGTATATCAAATACCGAATAGTAAATTGGCAGAAATTGTTATTAACAACAAAGGGTTGCGTTTGTACAGAAGATACAATACAAAATTAGGCTTACGCTATGATACGCCACCTGAATTGATTGAAGCTTTTGTAGAAGGGAGTTCGTAAAATTATTATAGCACATCCAGAAACTAGGTCTGAATCTTATAATGTAGAATTTACAGGTTTTGGAGATTCTGCCCTTTTAATCATGGTTAATGTCTATTTTAAATCTCTAGAGTGGGGAGACAGAGCAATCTTCAAAACATCGTTTTCATATTGCTATTTTAAAATTGGCAAAAGAATTGGGTGTAGATTTTGCCTTTCCCGTCAACAACAGTAAGCATTGAGCAATTTCCAGAAAAAAAAGCACTAAATTTAAAGTATGACATTAATCAAGAAAAAACAGCCGCTACCATAGAGAAAGTAGTGTCTGAATTTTCAAAAGAAAATCCATAAGAACAGCATGAAACGATTTTTAAAGTATTTTTCAGGTATTTTTTTATTGTTGATAATCGCCTTTACAGTTTTCTTTTTTTGGGCATCATCACCAAACTTGCATGAAAAAGAGTATGCTAAGCTATTAGGTCACTCCCTATGAAAGTCACTACTGACACAGATTCCATTTTTAGCATTGTAACCTATAATATTGGGTATTTAAGTGGAATGACCAATAACCTTGCCATTGCAAAACCAAAGGAGCTATTTGAAAATAATATGCAAACAGTTATTCATGAAGTTAAAGCTGTAAACCCAGATATTATTGCCTTTCAAGAAATAGATTACAAAGCGTCGCGCAGTTATAATGTGAATCAACAAAACGAAATTGCAAAATTAGGGTACAATTTTGTTGCAAAAGCTGTGAATTGGGATGAAACCTATGTTCCTTTTCCGTATTGGCCACCAACAATGCATTTTGGAAAGGTAATTTCTGGGCAATCTATTCTTAGTAAATACCCCTTATCAGCTCATCAAAGAATTGTTTTAGAACGTGTTCCAGAGGCTCCTTTCTATAGAGATGCCTTGTATTTAGAACGATTGGCACAAGTTGTAAAAGTAGACTTAAATGGTAAAGAAGTGGTGCTTATAAATGTACATTTAGAAGCCTTTGATAAACAAACAAGAGGTAGGCAATTTGAGAGAAGTTTTAGAGATTTTTAATCGGTACAAAGAACAATATCCAACAATTTTATTGGGCGATTTTAATTCTAGAGCAAGAGATGAAGAAGCGATTATTCAAAAATTATTTGCAATGAATGATGTTGGAAGTGCAGCATTTAATTCAGTAGATCCATCAAACACGTTTAATTCTAAAGATCCTTTCGAACGAATTGATTATATTTTTTACACTAAAAATTCAATAGCATATATAGATGGAAAAGTATGTATTGAATTTGGGCAAGCTTCCGATCATTTACCCCTTGAAATGCGTTTTAGATTGCAATAATTTAGCGTTCTTCTTTTGAAGTTTTTAAAGGAGAGTTCATCCAATAGTTATTTTCTAGTTCTAAAGGGGTTATTTCAGATTTATGAAGCGGTAAGCTTTTATTTATAAATGTTTTTTGAACTGGAAGTTTTTTGTTCTCGAAAACTTCTTGTACAAAGAACTCTCGATATTGATTCATTTTAATACTGGGTCTTTTATCAATTTTAAATCCATTTAAGTCTTTAATATTGGTGATGTCGAATCTAAAATAAGCACCATAATTGGGGTTCTCTTTTCCTTTTTCAAAATGTATTTTAGCAATCGATTTTTTGTCAATAGATACCGTTACGCTTCTTTTGTCTGTTTCTGAAGGGATAACATCAATGATTCTTAGTTTTTCACCTTTATAATATATTTTAAAATTTCTACGAATAGGCTCTAAGCTACTTACGTCTATGGTTTTACTAAAATAAATTTTGAAAATATTTCGTTTGGAGTTAAATATTGTTTTATCAATTTTAAAATAATTGCCATTGGTCGCTTCAAAAAAATTATTAAATGTAATATAGTTTAAATACATTTTATCGTTCTGGGGTTTGTATTCTATAGTTACAGAGTATTGAGGATTTGTATCCCTTATGTAATAAAGGTTGTAATTCAATTTATGAATAGCAAAGTCTTTTTTAGATATGAAAATACTGCCATCTGCTGAATAGTCATAGCTGGTTTGATCTTTTATGGAAAAAAATGAAATTTCATATAATGGGATATCGTCCGTAAAAACAACCTTTTTTACTTTAAATCGATGGTTTTTTAAAAAGTCTTTTTCCAATACATTCACATAGGAAAAAGACATTTTAGCATGATTTCTAATGGGATTTGTAAGATTTAGGATATTTAATTCGTTTCCTCCCAAAGGAGTTATATAGACACTTTCAGAATATTTTTTACTTGAATTGTCGTATGGAATTGTGAGTGTAGTGTCTTGAATAAATTTTTTATTGGCTTTATATTTATATAAGAGTGTTTGATTTTTTTTACTCGTTAGTTTGTTGCTATCGAAGCCAGCATCGAACGACTCAATAATTGCTTCATGAACATTAATATATTGAATGGGTTCTTTAGCGTTTGTGTTTTTTTGATAGCTATTGTCTGCTGGTTGTTGATAATCTCTGTAATAGCCAATATACGCATGTGGTTCTGTGGCATAATTCTCTAGAATATTATCAATAGCTCTTTTTACAATTTGCTTGGCTAAAAGCCTTCTTTTTTTCTTTTTTGAAGTTTTTACAATAACTTCATCCAAAACGTTATTCGATTTGGATAAGTAGATTATATGAACGCTATTTTTTGTAGCTCAGATAATTTTACCTCTTTGGTTGTATAGCCAATAGAGGATATTCGTATCATTCCTTTTTGTTGATATTTGATAGGGATTTCAAAATTTCCATTATGGTCTGCATGTGTGCCTCTATTAATTTTTTTTAACATTACTGTTGCATACACAATGGGTTGTTTTGTTTTAAGATCTAATACTTTACAAGATATTTTTGTAGCACTTGCTTGAGAATATAAAAAATTTGAAACAAAACAAAAGAGTAAAAAATAGCAATAGGATTTTTTCAACACATAATATTTTAATCAATTATTTCAATCAAAAATCACGCCAATTAGGTTGTTTTCAATTGGTTTTAGGGGTTAGAATCAACTATTTTTTGCCTCCTTAAAAATTTCGCGAACAGCAAGCGCATACACTTTTGCATTTTGCGCTTTTTTAATTTTTTTATATGTTTTCTGTGGGTTTGAAAAGCTTTGAGAGAAATATTCCCAGAAGCCAAGCATTTTCATCTTAATAGGGGTTGGCCCAGAAAGAGCTGCGTCATATTCTTGATAAATACGATCGTGAAATTCATTAAATATCTCAAACCTATTTTTTGGATACTCAGTTGTATCACTCTGAATCATACTTGGTAAAAAAGGATCAGCAATTAAGCCTCTTCCAATCATCCAATGATCTATTGAAGGAAAGCGTTCCTTTAGTTTTTTATATGCTGCAACAGAAGTAATATCTCCATTGTAATACATTTTGTGTTTACTATTGTCTAAACATTTTTGAAATGCTTCTAAATTAGTACCTCCTTTGTATAATTGTTTTCCAATTCTTGCATGAATTGCAATGTTTTTTAGAGGATAGTTGTCTAGAATGGGTAAAACATCTAAAATCTCTTCAGGAGTTTCATACCCCATTCTCATTTTCATAGAAACAATAATATCAGATTCATTGTGTAGTTTGTGAAGAATAGTATTTATTTTTTCTGAATTGCTAATTAATCCAGAACCCATTCCTCGTTTTGTAACCATCGGATAAGGACAGCCTAAATTCCAATTTAACTCTTTGTACCCTAACTCTTGTACATATTTAGAAACAAATAAAAATTCGTCTGCATCATTTGTAATAATTTGTGGAATTACTTCTAATTCGCTGTTATTTTCTCGTAGAAGATCTCTCTGATATGAATTTTTAATAATATGTTTTCCGTTAAGTCTAATGTATGGTGAATAAAAAGTGTCTACTCCACCAAAGAAATGGTTGAACGCATTTCTAAATTTATAATCTGTAAAACCTTGTAAAGGAGAAGATAGTAATGTTTGGCTCATGAAAATTTAATTAGGCAAAGATAGAGTACTTTTTAAAAGGTTTCACAAAGTGAGTTTTAAATTCAATGTTCGATGATGAAGAGTTTTTAGTTTTTTTAAATTTATAAACAAACCAAATTATTGTAAAAAAGGCCTCATCAATTAAGATGAGGCCTTTACTATTTCGTTTTGTTGTATTCCTTAAAATTGCTCTCTTCCAGAAAAATGAAAGTTTCCTTCAATTGTAGCATTTTCATCAGAATCAGAACCATGCACAGCATTTTCTCCCATAGAAGTTGCATATAATTTTCTAATGGTTCCTTCAGCAGCATCAGCAGGGTTTGTAGCACCAATTAAAGTTCTAAAATCTTCAACAGCATTGTCTTTTTCTAAGATCGCAGCTACAATAGGACCACGCGTCATAAATTCTACCAATTCTCCGAAAAACGGACGCTCATTATGCACAGCATAAAAAGTTTCAGCATCAGCTTTTGTCATTTGTGTCTTCTTTAACGCTACAATTCTAAATCCAGCTGCGTTAATTTTTTCTAAAATAGCACCAGTGTGTCCATTCTCTACACCATCTGGTTTAATCATTGTAAATGTTCTATTTGTTGCCATAATTTCTTGATTTTAATTATTTTTTAAATCAAATAACTTAACAATAACTAATTGTTAAGCATTCTACAAAATCGGCGCGAAATTACATAAAATTTTTAATTAAATTGTATCTTCGCCACTTATGATTTTAAAAGGAATTGAAGATTTAAAAACATTTCTTGAAAAACCAAGAAATATTGTGGTAGTTGGTCATAGGAATCCAGACGGAGATGCGATGGGTTCTACAATAGCCTTGTCTAAATATTTACAAAAAAAAGGTCATACGGCAACTGTTGTTGTGCCTAATGAATATCCAGAATTTTTACATTGGTTGCCAGGCTCAGATGCTACCTATCGTTTTGATTGGCAAAATTCTCAATCGCAAAGAGCGATTCAAAATTCTGACATTATATTTCTATTAGACTTTAATGCTTTGCATAGAGTAGGTTTCGATATGCAACAGACTTTAGAAAAATATCCAAACGATTTTGCAATGATAGATCATCATCAACAACCAGATGATGTCACCTATATGTATTCTGATACCGAGATTTGTTCAACCTGTCAAATGGTATATCAATTTATTGAAATGATGCATGATGTAGCTTTAATTGATGCAGACATAGCTACGTGTTTATATACAGGAATTATGACAGATACGGGTTCTTTTCGCTTTAGATCTACCACCAGTAAGACACATAGAATTATTGCAGATTTAATTGATAAAGGTGCACAAAATGATAGAATACATAATAATGTATACGATGCAAATTCTTACGGAAGACTTTTGTTATTAGGACAATCACTAAGTAATTTACAAATATTACCAGAATATAAAACGGCTTTTATTACTTTAACAGATGAAGAAAAGAAACAATTTGATTTCCAGAAAGGAGATACTGAAGGTGTTGTAAACTATGCACTTTCTTTAAAAGGCATCATCTTTGCTGCAATTTTCATTGAAGATAAAGAACAAAATATTATAAAAATGTCTTTGCGTTCTAAAGGGACGTTTTCGGTAAATCAATTTGCTAGAAATCATTTTGAAGGCGGAGGGCATGACAATGCTGCAGGTGGGAAATCGATGCTCTCTATGGATGAAACTGTAACTAAGTTTAAAGATTTAGTGGCAACCTATAAAAAGGAATTAGAATCATCTTATGAAAATTAATATATTTCTACTTCTTGTATTCCTATGTTTTAGCTGTAATAATGTTCAGCCCAGAAAACCCATCAATAAAAAACCTTCTACAACTTTACTAAAAGCAACTGCACAACAAACAAAAGCTTTAAATACGATTGAGGATAAGAAAATTGAACAGCTAATTTTAAATGATTCATTAGCTTTATATTATGTTTCTAAAAACGGATTTTGGTATACATACAATCACAAAAAAGAAGGAAACTTACCAACCCCACAATTAGGAAATGAAGTGAGTTTCGAATATGGGATAACAGATTTAAATGATTCAATTATTTACAGTAAAGAAGAATTAGGCATTATAAACTATAAGGTAGATAAAGAAGATTTTATTTCAGCAATTCAAAAAGGAATAAAGTTGATGAAAATTGGAGAAACTATTACATTTGTAATTCCTTTTTATAATGCATATGGAATTAGTGGAGATGGAAATAAAATAGGAGTTAATCAATCAATTAAGAGTACAATAACATTATTAAATATTAAATAAATATAAAAAATGAAGATTATTAAAAGTTTAGTAGCTGTAACAGTTTTATTATCAATGTTTTCATGTGGAAATCAAAAATCAGACGTTAAATCTTTAGATACAGAAATAGATTCTGTTAGTTATGCGCTAGGAATGGATATGGCTTTAAAAATTAAAGCCAATTTTAATGAAGCAAAAACAGATTTATTTGCTCAGGGATACAGAAACGGAATAGATTCTACAAATTTGTTAATAGCTCAAAAAGATTTGATCCCTTTTTTAAATACTTTTTTTCAAAAACAACAAGCATCAAAAAGGATAGAAGCACAAATAAAAGCGGCTAAAGAGGCAGAAGATAAATTCGCAGATGTTAAAAAAGCAGGAGTGGCATTTTTAAAGACTAATAAAGGGAATGCAGGAGTTAAAACTACGGCAAGTGGTTTGCAGTATATGGTCTTAAAAGAAGGAAAAGGACCTAATGTTAAGCCAACAGATAATATTAAAATACATTATCATGGAACTACGATAGATGGTAAAGTTTTTGATAGTACTGTCGATAAAAATAAACCTTACGAATCTAAAGCAAATTCTTTCATTAAAGGGTTTAATGAAGGATTAACATTGTTAAAAAAAGGATCTAAGTATCGATTTTTTATTCCACAAGAATTAGCCTATGGCGTTCAACAAAGAGGTCAATTGATAAAACCTTTTTCTGCATTAATATTTGAAGTAGAATTATTAGAAATAAAAAAATAAAGAATGAAGTTTTTTAAATATATATTAGTAGCTGCAGTTCTTTTTTCTAGCTGTAAAGCTGCGAAATACAAAGATTTACAAGATGGTCTTTATGCAGATGTGCAAACAAATAAAGGAGATATTCTATTAAAGTTACATGCTGAAGAAGTTCCAATGACCGTTGCTAATTTTGTTTCGCTGTCAGAAGGAACTAATAAAAAGGTAACAGATTCTTTAAGAGGAAAAAATTATTTTGATGGGATTAAATTTCATAGAGTAATTCCTAATTTTATGATTCAAGGTGGAGATCCAACAGGAACAGGAAAAGGAAATGCAGGGTATAAATTTGCAGATGAGTTTCCTAGTGATTCTATTGGAAATTTAATTTACAAGCACGATAGTAAGGGGGTTTTATCGATGGCTAATTCTGGACCCAAAACCAATTCAAGTCAGTTTTTTATCACGCACAAAGCAACCCCTTGGTTAGATAGAAAACATTCTGTATTTGGTAAAGTCGAGAGAGGATTAGATATTGTAGACAGTATTCAACAAAATGATGTTATAAATTCAATAGAAATTATTAGAGTTGGTAAGTTTGCTAAAAAATTTAACGCTCCTAAAGTTTTTGAAACTGAATTAGAGAATGTAGCATTTAAAGAAAAAGAATATCTTAAGAAATTAGAAACCCTTAAAGTTGCTTATTTAAAAGATAAAGGTATTGATAAAGCAACAGAAACTGCATCTGGGTTAAAGGTATTAGAATTGAAAAAAGGAACTGGGAAGAAATTTAATAGAGCCATCGTTGCCTCTATGATTTACAGTGTTTCTCTAGCTAGCGGAAAACTTATTCAATCTACAGAGGGTAAAGAGCCATTTGCATTTACATTAGACAAACAACCGATGATTGCTGGTGTTACAGAAGCTCTTTTAGAAATGAGAGAAGGAGATAAGAAAAGACTTTTTATACCTTATTATTTAGGGTATGGAGAAGAAACATACGGCCCTTTTCCACAAAAATCTGATATCGTTTTTGATTTAGAATTAATAAAAGTAGGGAAGTAATTTGTTAGAATATATCATACATAAAGACAAACAACTACTTATTTATTTAAATAACTTAGGAAGTGAACAATGGGATTCTATTTGGTTGGCAATTACCAATCAATTTTATTGGACTCCATTGTTTATTTTTATTTTTTATCTAGTCATAAAATCCTTTGGTTGGAAACGTGGAGGTTTTATGATTTTTTCTATGATCTTATTGGTTGCCTTTTCAGATCAATTTACAAATTTAATAAAGGCTACATTTGCAAGATTAAGACCTAATAACGACCCGGAAATTAAACATTTATTAAGACTTTTTATAAATCCACAAAGTCATAGTTTTATCTCAGGTCATGCAACAACATCAACATTTTTCTCTGTTTTCACCATCCTTTTACTAAGAGAAAAGTATAAGCGAATTTATTTAATTTTATTATTCCCGTTAGTATTTGCCTACAGTAGATTGTATTTAGCAGTTCACTTCCCTATTGATATCTGTGTAGGAATTCTTACAGGAATTATATTTGGTAATCTGTATTTCTACGTATTTAGAAAGGCAGATAAAAAATTATTTAACTAACTTTTTATTGACGAGTTATACGTATTTCGATAAAAATTAGAGATCAAACTATCTATTCTTTTAGCTCTTGGTCAAAGTTTTCCTATAATATGAATTAGTTTTGTGTGGTCTAGATTGTATGGACTTGTGAAGAGATTTATAATCATATCGATTCTTATTGCTAAAAAATAATATCTTATTCTAAAAATAAAACCTCATCAATGAAGATGAGGTTTTAAGTATTTGAAGCGTAAATACGTCTAACTTATTTAGGATCTAGAATCGTATCAATTCTATCTACAACATCTTGTAAGTGATAGCGAGTTAATGTATTTCCTTTATAGGAAGCTGCTTTTGCATCTCTTTGAAGGCGCTTTAATTCTCCTCTTGCAACAGATTTAACATCAGATTGATTGATATTAATTCCACTTTGTTTAAAATATCCAAAATTTGCACCTCTTTGATTTTTAGCTTTATTTAATAAATAATCTAATCGATCTAAATGTGCTCTTTGTAGGTTTCTTCTGTAAGTATCTATAGAACGACCATTGTATAATTCAGACCAAACACCTCTTCGTAAATCACTCATCATACTAACTAATGTGTAAGCATTAGAACCATTCATAGTTTCGTTTTCTATCATTCTAGCCATTCTTCCTGGGTTCAAAATATTGTTAACAGTTCTTGCTTGAAGTCCACGAACTCTTTCAACAGATCCAGAAAACTCTGTCTTGCTAAAAATATTTTTATCTAGCATCCATGTAGGAGTTTTAAACAACTCGTCAACAACAAATTTTAAAGCTTCTTTTTGAGTTGCTTTGTCTACATGAGTATAAACGGCACCTTCTTGATCTGTTGTTTTGTATTCTTCATATACTCCACCAATATTTGCAGTTACATGCCCCATATATCTGTTAAACTGACCTAAAGCCTGTCCATACATGGTAGATAAATTCTCGTAATTTTGTCCTTTTTCAGAGGTCCATTCTTCTAATCTTGGTAAAATTCTTTTTAAGTTTTTAATCCCATACATTGATGCTTTCATAGCGTTATCTCCTAAGTCTTCTGTTTGAGAACTAGGATCTACAACACCACCAGCTTGTTGATGACCAAAACGATACATTGGGTCTCCTTCATGAGCAGTAATCCAGGAATCTAAAGTTTCCTTTTCACCTTTGGCATCTTTGTCTAAAATAGGTCTGTATCCCCAAGCAATTGCATACTTATCATATACACCAATATTTGGCATTAAAGCAACACCTTTATCCTCTGGTTGTGCCACATAATTAAAACGGGCATAATCCATAATAGAAGGAGCTGTTCCATATTTTTTAGTAAAACTTGCAGAACGTAATGAGTCTACTGGGAAAGCGGCAGAACTCCCCATGTTGTGCGGTAATCCTAAGGTATGTCCTAACTCGTGAGAAGAAACAAACTTAATCAACTCACCCATAGTTTCTGTTTTAAAACTATTACCTCTAGCTTCCGGGTTTATAGCTGCTGTTTGAATAAAATACCAGTTATGTAATAAAGACATTACATTGTGATACCAATTAATATCAGATTCTAAAATTTCACCTGAACGAGGATCACTTACATGAGGTCCATTTGCATTGGGTATTGGAGAAGCTAAATATCTAATAACAGAATAACGAATATCTTCTGGACTATAGTCTGGATCTTCTTCTTCTGTAGGAGCCATTTTACCAACAATAGCATTCTTAAAACCTGCTGCTTCAAAA
This sequence comes from uncultured Polaribacter sp., assembly GCA_964275545.1. Classification (GTDB taxonomy): domain Bacteria; phylum Bacteroidota; class Bacteroidia; order Flavobacteriales; family Flavobacteriaceae; genus Polaribacter. The sequence goes on along the minus strand of CAXYCO010000022.1, from coordinate 43,580 downwards.
GCCACTTGCCAATCATTAACTCCCTGGATAATATAAGGAACCCATTCTTTTGGAGTGGCTCTATCTACATAATATACAATTTGTTTTTTAGGCTCTACCAATTCACCTCTTTTAAATTTTTCTATATCTTCATCTTTTACTTCTAAACGATATCTATCTAAATACGTTACTGTTTTACTTTTTTGTGCGTCTAAACCATAATCTGTCTGGCCGCGTGCAAACCAACCAACACGTTCGTCAAAATAACGACGCTTCATAGGGACTTTTGGTAACAGAACTAGAGAGTTACTCATTTCTAAAGTAATAGATCCTAAGGCACTATTAGACGGAGCCTTATTTGCAAAATATGTTTTTACATGACGTATTTCTATGTTTAGTGGGTAGCTACTAATTCTATCTATATAAGAACGAGTTTTATCCATTCTAGTTGCTTGGTATCTTTTTCTATTTCTACTCGGAAAACCCAAAGGTTTTACATCTGTAGAAAATAAACTTGTTGCATCTATTACAGTAGCAGTAGAGTCTTTACTAAATGCTTTTATTGGAAACGAAAATAAAATTGGTTCTAAATTAGAGTTTACAACAGCTTCGTGCACAGGTAAAATAGTATCTGCAACTACATTATAAGAAACAACTCTTAATAGAATTTTTTTATTCTTTTTTTCCCAACGTAAAACCTGAGTATTTGTTTTTCCTCCACCAAAACCTATTCCACTTGCAGTTTTAGCAATTCTTGTAACCATTAACATCTCTTTGTTTAAAAGAGAATCGGGTATTTCAAAAAGATAAGAATCGTCTTTTTTGTGAATCTTAAAAAGACCTTCATCGGTTTTGTGATCTTTGGTAACTATTTTTCCGTATGGTTGGATAGCTCCTTTTTTTGGTTTTGGCTTCGGTTTTGGAGCCACAGTTTTTTCATTTTTTTTGTTTTTTTTCTTTCTACGTTGTGCTTCAACATCTATAGAGTAAGTAAAAACAAAAGCAACTAGAAGTAGTTGCGAAAGTATTTTTTTAGTCATTGATAAATTATTTGATTTAATAATCTTCCAAGTTACGGAATCAGAATTTTATCGGTTCTTAAAGAAATGTTAAAGGAAGGTAGGATTAAATGTTTAACCAGTAGGTTAATTTTAGGTTTAGTGATCTAAATCTTGGTCCAAAATTTTCTGTAAAATAGTTGTCATTGTAGACAATAAATAAATCGGATAAAGGAGCAAAACGCCACTGTAAACGAGTGTTTACACTAAAGTTCTCTAATTGACTACTATATTGTATAAAGGTTGACCAGAATACACTCTTGTTAAAAGTTAGATCTAATTTTGGACCAACCAACCAAATAGACGCATCTGGATAAGGATTTGGTAGAATTATTTTGTCGTAATTAAGCTGAATTGAACCTGTAAAATAAGGTTGGATACGCAAATTTAAGTTTGCTTGTAACGAGTATTTTTCACCATTAAAAAATTGACCAAAAGAGGGATTTATACTATAAGATATTTTTTTTCTTTGATCCGATTTATAGTTCCCTTTAAATGAAGTGTAGGTATATCCATTATTTCCTGGTAAAGAGATTGCTCCATCTGTACTTGTTGGGTCAAAATTATCGTACAAATAAGTAAACCTATTGTTCATTTCTATAGAGAATTCGGAGTTGTTTTTTAAATTTGCTTGCCACCTACTAATTACAACATAATCTGAGTTTTGAAAATTTAAATCAGGTTTCCAAATAAAAATAGGAATTATAGAAAAACTATGTTTTTGAATTTTACTTTCTTTTGGCCAAAAAGTTCTTTCAAATTTTGGTGTAATTTTCAGAATATCAGTTCTTCTTATAAACCCCAAATCAGATCTAAAATTATCTCCAACATAAACACCGCTTACTCTAAAATTAAATTTTCTACTAAAATATTCTGTTGAAAACCCAGCAGAATAATCTTTATCGTTTATGTTTGGTGAAAATGATTTGTGCACAAAATATTTACCAACCCAAGCATTGTCTTTAGATGCTAAACGATAGTCTAAACCAACAACTCTATTATAGGTGTTTTCATTGTTTGAAAAATTATAATCTTTTGTTGCTTGTTTATTAATAAACATAAAACTTAAATTAGATCTACTAAATAATTTATGTTGTAATGTGATAACAGAATTATTTACAGTTGGTATCTCATTAGCAATATCTTCTGCGGTTTGCATGGATAATAATCCTATTCTTAAATCGTTATTTACTTTTCCGCTCAAACGAATTCCAGCAATAATATCATTTTGAATATTATTATCATTTATGTCTTTTGCAATGCCTATTCTTCTGGAGAAGAATGGATTTGCATCTCTATTGTTTCCAAAATCAGCAAAAAGATCACTATTTTCAATAAAAAATTGTCTTCTTTCGGGTAAAGAAACTTCGAAACGTGTAAGGTTTGTAACTTGCTGATCTACTTCTATTTGAGAAAAATCGGGATTAAATGTCAAATCTAAATTTAAGCTATTTCCAACGGTGAATTTAGCATCACCACCAAATTTCAGATCCGTAATAGCGTTCTTGTTTTCAAAATCTTTGGATGTTATTGCATTTACATAGGGTATTACTGAAATTGGTGATTTTGACTGTCCCAAAGGTTTTTCAAAAATCATATCGCCCATGTAGGCCAAGTTAAAAATGAACTGATTTTGAGGAATTTGCACCCAAGTATTTCTTTCGTTGTCTTGTGTGTCAAAATGATAACTATTAAAACGCCATTTTGTTTCCCCTTTTCTATACTTAAAAGCTGATAAAGGGATAATCATTTCCACAATATAGTAGTTTTCTTTAATCACAGTTTTACATTGCCATTTTGTATCCCAGGCTCCGTTAAAACCTCTTAATTCAGAACCTCCGCCTGAAAGTAATATCTCTCTTTTAACTCCATAGGGGTTTGTACCAAAAACAAATGCATTTGTACCATCATTAAAAGTATCAAAAAGTAAGGTAATGTTGTCATTACCACCGGCCCTAAAGTCTCTTCTTAAGGAAGGTGTAATGTAATTTTCTCCAGAAGAATTTACTTTAATGCCTACATACAGATTATCATCATCAAAAAGAAATTTAATATTTGCTTGTTGTTTTGCCTGTAGGGTGTCTGAGGGGAAATACTGCCAAAAACCTCTTGCTCCTTTAGCTTTTGCCCATTCAGCTTCTTTTAAATCTGCATCTAATGTTATAGGGTTATTGGTGTAAGAAACAAAAACAGATTTATTCTTGGTTTGAGAAAAGCCATCAACAATTAAAAAGAAGCAAAAAAGAAGGCTGATTTTTTTTACCAAAACTAGAATTTTTAATTTCAAATGTACCAAAAAAAGCTTGTCTAATAAAGATAATATATTTTAAAGGAAAGAATTTCTTGAGGTTCTGTTCCAGAGCACCAAAATAATTATTATTTATACATGAAAGAAGAATGAACGATTAAGGAATCTTATTGATTTTAGTTTTAATTATGAGTTTTCTACCTGCAACAAAATGACAATCCTTTCAATAAAAAATTAATACATGAAATATAACAATGATACTGATTTTAAAAGACTTGACTTTTTTTGAGTTAATCTTGTACTTTGGTTTAATATTTTTTGATCATAATATTATTTTGTAAGAAGCAGATTTTTTATTTTAGAAAATTCAAAAGAGGTTAAATATTTGAAATAAGCCAATGAAAAAGCCGTATCAAATATTGATACGGCTGGCTTTTAATCAATAATTTATTTTATCCTAAGTATGGATATTTAAAATCTGTTGGTGTTACAAATGTCTCTTTAATTAATCTTACAGATGTCCATCGTAATAAGTTTTGTGCAGAACCAGCTTTATCATTTGTTCCAGAAGCTCTAGCTCCTCCAAATGGTTGTTGCCCAACTACTGCGCCAGTAGGTTTGTCATTAATATAAAAGTTTCCAGCGGCATTTTCTAATGCTTTGGATGCTTTTTCAACGATATATCTATCTGTAGAGAAAATTGCTCCAGTTAAAGCATATTCAGTAGATTCATCAACCAATTTTAATGAAGCTTCCCATTCAGCATCTTCGTATACATAAACAGTCATTACAGGTCCGAATAGCTCTGTGCACATTGTTTTGTACATAGGATCTTTTGCAACAATAACAGTTGGTTCAATAAAATATCCAACAGATTTATTATGACCTCCACCAATAATAATATCAGCATCAGCATCAACTTTAGCAGCATCTAAAAAGCTGGCAATTTTATCAAAAGAATCTTCGTGAATTACCGCATTTACATAGTTGGATGGATCTTCTGGTGACCCCATTTTTATTTCACTTGCTTGTGAAATTAAATGTCCTTTAACTTCTTGCCACATTGATGCTGGAATAAAAGCACGTGAAGCTGCAGAACATTTTTGACCTTGATATTCAAAAGTACCTCTTGTAATTCCTGTTGCGACTTGAAGAGGATTAGCAGAACTATGTGCCCAGATAAAATCTTTTCCACCGGTTTCTCCAACAATTCTTGGATATGTTTTGTAATTATGGATATTGTTACCAATTTGTTTCCATAAGTCCTTAAAAACATGTGTCGAACCTGTAAAATGCAATCCAGAAAAGTCTGGAGAAGCTAAAACAGTATTGGTAATCATTACAGGATCTCCATAAACTACATTAATAACACCGTCTGGTAAACCAGCCTCTTTAAATAAGTCAACTATTACTTGTGCAGAATACGCTTGATGATCAGATGGTTTCCAAACGACAACATTACCCATTAAAGCTGGTGCTGCAACTAAATTAGCTGCGATGGAAGTAAAATTAAAAGGAGTTATAGCGTATACAAACCCTTCTAAAGGTCTGTATTCAACTCTGTTCCATATGCCTGGTGCAGATGCTGGCTGATCTTTGAAAATATCAGTCATATATTGAACATTGAAACGGAAAAAATCAATCATTTCACATGCAGCATCAATTTCTGCTTGATGTACGTTTTTAGATTGTGCAATCATGGTTGCAGCATTCATTCTTGCTCTGTAAGGACCCGCTAATAATTCAGCCGCTTTTAAGAAAATAGAAGCTCTTTCCATCCAACTTACATTAGACCAAGCTTCTTTAGCAGCCAATGCTGATGAAATTGCAGATTCTACGTGCAGTTTTTCAGCGGTATGATATTGCCCTACAATGTGTTTGTGATCGTGGGGTGGGGTGATGTTATTGGTGTTTCCTGTTTTAACTTCTTCACCATTAATATGCATGGGCACATCGGTGTTGCTGTTAAACATTGCCTTGTAAGTAGCTAACAATTCTTCTCTTTCTGGAGAACCCGGAGCATACCCTTTTACGGGTTCATTTACCGCTTCTGGTACTTTAAAAAATCCTCTTGTCATATTTGTATGTTGTTTGTTAATTTAGATTGAAATTGAAATCCAAAGTTACGATTTATTTGTGAGTTTTTTAATTGAAAAAATTTCTCAGAAATCTAACTTTAGGTTTAAACAAAACTCTCATTTTAGAAATGAGAGAAGTATGAATTATTTAGCAATTGTATTCATTTGAGTTTGGATAATGAGATGGCTATTAGCGTTGAAACGACATGGGGGGAATTAATAAAAAGCAAAAGAAATCAGACCCACTATGACTACCCCAATAGTTCCTAGAATGAGATACACTGTGTTGAGTATTAAAAATTTTACAAATGTCTTGAAGTAGCCTTGTTCATAAAATGTTTTCATTGCTTTAATAAGGTAGACTAAAAAGAGCAGTAGAAAAACCCAAGCACTGTCTGAGGTTACAGTTGTAAAGAATGAAATAAGATAGAGTAGGGTAAGTAGCATAAAAAAGACAGTTTGCGTATGAAAAACAAATATCAAATGATCTATATATGTGAATTTCTTTCTGATGTATAACAACTTTAAAAATAACGTAAAAATAGGTAAGAATATAAATAAAGATATCGAGGCATAGGACAAAAGATCCGTTAAATAATTCTCTCGATTATCTTTGTTTACTAAAGAACTAGCTGCTTTTGCTCTTGTGAACAGAAATCTATTGGTAAAATTTTTATCATAGCTTAAACTATCTAGGGCATCATCTATTGTTGAATCTGGATATTTTTTTTGAAAGGCTATAAATGTATTTAATCGCGAATTTCTGCCAAAAGAAATTTTATTTCCATTGCCTAATTTAAGCGCTGTAGTATCTTGTATTCCTTTTTCTATTTCTTTTAAAACCTCTTTTTTTCTAGCCTCAGGGATTGGAATAAAGGAAGTATTCATTTTTTCTAAAGCTTCTCTTTTTAAAGAATCAACTTCTTTAGTATGTAAAGAATCTCTTTGTGTTTCATAGCTTTCTTTTTTAACTTTTGTAATATTAGATTTACTTTCTTTAGTGAGTTTCTCGAATTTATTTTTACTAATAGAAAAACCAACAACTAAAAAAAATAAAATAGATACCGTTAAATAAAAACGAAACGGATTCGAATATCGGTTTCTCTTTCCTGCTACATAGTTTTTAGAAACTTTTCCAGGTCTAATTAAGAGAGGAATTATTGTCCGCCAGAATTTCGCGTCAAAAGAGAGAAATCCGTTAAAAAAATCATGAACAAAACTACCAAAACTAATGTTGTTTCCTTTATTTTCTTGCCCACACTCAGGACAGAATCTTTCTTGCCTCGAAAACGGATAACCACAATTAAGGCACGCTAGGTCTTTCGGTTTTTTGAGCTTCTTTTGTTTGGATTTTATTAGTTTGATAGTAGTTGAGTTGTAAGTTGAAATGTTGGAACTATTACTTTAAACTGTTCATAAGTATCAAGATTTATCATTGTATAAAAACCCTTCATGGCTCCAGAATTTGATTTTAAAAAACAACCAGAGCTGTACTTGTAATTATCATTTGGTTTTAAGATAGGAGTTTGCCCTACAACACCCTCCCCATTTACAACTTCTATATAATTTAAAGAATCGAAAATTCTCCAAAACCTATCCGTAAGCTTAACAGTTTGAGAAGATTTGTTTTCTATGGTAATAAAATATGCAAATGCATAATACAAGGTATTGTTTCTATAATTCGAGCCGTTATACTCTGTTTTTACAGAGATTTTTATGCCTTTTGTAATTTGTTGAACCATTACGGTAAATATAATAGTTTTGTTTAAACCTGCAAGATTTTTAAAACATTATCGATTTTGATTGAAAAAACCTGTTCCAACGCCAATTACTCTCTCGTAAAAATCACCAAAACGTTTGTAGTAAACAAGCACTGTATATTGGTTTTCTGTTTCATAAAAAGTGCCATTTAATTCAGATAAATCTAATTTTCCATCAACATTTACTGTTGCAAAATTATAATTGTAAAAACCTTGTTTTAATAAAAAGTTGACTTTGTACATACCACTTTTTTCATCAAAAAACATTTGATTTTCTGCCAATAATCTAAAACCGTTAAATGCCCCATAAACATAAATTTCTTTCTCTTTTATTGGCTTATCAACTAATAAAGAAAAATGCATCATTGCATAATCACCTTCAGTATTAACATCGTCTGCTTCAAGAGTTCTAATTACAAATTGCCCATTAATATCTGGGTTGTATTTATATTCTCTAAATTTATCAACTTCAAAAGGATATAAGTAGTGATTATATACCTTTTTCTTTTCAATACGATTTATATGTAAACTTTTGTTTCTGATAACTTTATTATCAAAATTTAAATATTCATTTCCTCCCCAAAAATTAGTTTTGTTTGTGTAATTATATAATAGTTGACCCTTTTTATAAAACTGAGGTTGTAAACCTGTTATTATTTCATTCCAATTATTATTTTTTAAAATAACAACTTTTATTTCTTGACCTGGATTATTAATTTGTAATCTTGGATGATTTACCGAAAACTGAACCGTTTGTTTCTGATTTACAGTTTTGGTAATCCTGCTTCTAATTACAGAAACTCCAATAGTTGTTGTTCTTTCATACAAAACAAAACGCCTGGTGAAAACAATTTCATCATACTCATCTAAAACCGATAATAAATAGTTTCCGCTCTTGGTGATTTTAGTATTTATATTCGGAATTTTTACAGAATAATGAGTGTAATTTTGAAGTGTGTTAAAAGAATTATTAACGTTAATTATCGTGTTTTGATCAAAACCATCTATGTATTGACTAGATAATAATCTACTAGATTTCCAGTCACTAGTCATGTGCTCTATTTTGTATTGATAGTCTTTACTGTCTGCTTCTAAATCATCAAAAGATAATTCCAAAACAGTTCCTAAAGGAACAATTGCTGAATAGTTGTTTTCTTGTAAAGGTCTTAGTTGAATAGATTTTATACTTTGTGCATTCGCATAAATAAAAAAAAATAATAAAATCCATGTTAGTTTTTGATGCATTTCTGTGTATAAATTCTTAATCAAAAGTAGTAAATTTTATACTTAACAATTAAAAGTAAATATTATTCCTTTTTTAATAATTTTCAGTAAAATATTTTCAATTATAAAAATAAAAAATTTATTAAAAAAAAACATTAATAAATGATTAATATTAAATAAAAAGGGTTAAAAAATAAAACTATAATGTATGCTGATAGATCCTGTCAGGCTGCTTTTAACCAATACTTTACCTTCTGTAGAATATGATTGCTCTTAAAATTTTAAGCACCTAGTTTTACTTTTAAAAGTTTTTTTGTTTTCAATGGTATTGCAATGAAAAGCAATTATTTAGAATAGTTATAAATAACTAAGATATCGTATGATTTATATTAAACATACGTATCAAAATAGTTAAATTTGCATGATTTTTTTAGATAACTAAAATTCCAAATTTACTATGTCAAAGGACATTCGTATTAAAAAAGGCTTAGATATTAAGCTTGTTGGTGTTGCAAAAGAAACTACAAAAGACATCTCTTTAAGTAGTGTTTATGCAATTAAACCAGATGATTTCCATGGAATTACACCCAAACTTGTTGCCAAAGAAGGAGCAGTTGTAAAAGCGGGAGACCCACTTTTTTATTCAAAAAGTGACGAACGTATTTTATTTCCAACCCCAGTCTCTGGTAAAGTTGTGGAGATAATTCGTGGAGCAAGAAGAAAAGTATTAGCAATGAAAATTGCAGCAGATGCAAAACAAGAATATAAAGATTTTGGAACCAAAGATGCAGCAAATATGTCTGCAGAGGAGGTAAAGAATTTTTTATTTTCTTCAGGTTGCTGGCCATTTATAAAACAACGTCCATACGACGTTATTGCAAATCCAAGTCAAGCTCCTAAAGCTATATTTGTCTCTGCATACGCAAGTGCGCCTTTAGCTTCAGATTTAGAATACACTTTAGCTGGTAAAGAAGCAGAAATACAGGTAGCAATAACAGCAATCTCTAAACTTACAGAAGGTAAGGTACACTTTTCTGTAGGTGCAAATTCTACTTCACCGCTAACAAATATAAAAGGTGTAGAAATTCATAAAGTTTCCGGACCACATCCTTCAGGGAATGTTGGTACTCAAATTGCAATGATAGATCCTATTAACAAAGGAGAAGTTGTCTGGGTTGTAACTCCGCAAGATCTAGTTGTTATTGGAGAGTTATTTTTAACGGGTAAGTTTAACGCTAAAAGGATAGTTGCGTTAACTGGTTCTAAATTTAATACACCACAATATGTAAGTGCAATTGCAGGAGCAAATATTAGTGATTTAGTTACCGGTAATTTAGACAATGATAATACAAGAGTGATTAGTGGAAATGTTCTATCTGGAACACACGTAAAGGAAGATGGTTTTTTAGGATACTATGACAACCAAATAACGGCAATTCCAGAAGGAGACGACTATGAATTTTTTGGATGGAATAAGCCGATTTTTAATAAGATTTCTGCCTCAAGAGCATTAACTTTTTCTTGGCTAACACCTAATAAAAAATACGACTTAAATACCAATACGAATGGTGAACATAGAGCCTTTGTAGTTACAGGTGCTTATGAAGATGTTTTTCCTTTAGATATTTATCCAATGCAATTGTTAAAAGCATTTATGTATAAAGATTTAGATGAAATGGAAGCTTTGGGAGGTTATGAAGTATCTCCAGAAGATTTTGCGCTAACAGAATTTATTTGTGTTTCTAAACAGCCTCATCAAAAAATTATCAGAGAAGGTTTAGATTTAATGAGAGAAGAATTAGGATAAGATTATGGGCTTAAAAGAAAACTTACATAATTTAAAAGAGAAATATAAAGGAACCAAAATGGCACCTGCATTTAATGCAATCCATACCTTTTTGTATTTACCAAATGAAGTTACTCATGGAGGAACTCATATAAAAGCAGCAGATGATTTAAAGCGAACAATGAATATTGTAATTATGGCTTTAATTCCATGTTTATTGTTTGGGATGTTTAATGCTGGTTTTCAGCATTATGCAGCAATAGATGGGTCTATTAGATCAAATATTTTAGCAAACTTTTTTACATGGGATAATCTTTGGATCGGAATTATAAAAGTATTACCATTAGTAATTGTCTCCTATGGTGTTGGTCTTTTGGTAGAATTTATTTTTGCGGTTATAAAAGGGCATGAAGTAGAAGAAGGATATCTAGTAACGGGTATGTTAGTTCCATTAATTGTTCCTGTAGATACTCCACTTTGGATGCTGTCAGTTGCAGTTATTTTTGGAGTTGTTATCGGTAAAGAAGTATTTGGAGGTACAGGAATGAATATATTAAATCCTGCTTTAACTATTAGAGCATTTTTATTCTTTGCATATCCAACATGGATGTCTGGAGATAAGGTTTGGGTATATGATGCTGTAGATAGAACAGGAACAGCAGATGCAATTTCTGGAGAAACAATGTTAGGTTATTACGCTAAGGCTGGTCAAGAATTAACTGTTAAAGGTGTAAATGGTGCTTCAGATATAGTAACCACATATGGTGAACGAGCAAATGAATTGTATTCTACATTTGACAAGTTTATGGGATTCATACCAGGTTCTGTAGGAGAAACATCAACATTTTTAATCTTAATAGGGGCAGCAATTTTAGTATTTACAAAAATAGGAAGTTGGAGAATTATTCTTTCAACATTTATTGGAGCCGCAGTAATGGGATTAATATTCAATCAAATTGTTGCTGCAGATATTATAACGGAATCTAGTAAGTTTTACGGCTTAATGAATACTGCTTGGTGGGAGCATTTAACTATTGGAGGTTTGGCTTTTGGAGCTGTATTTATGGCTACAGATCCTGTAACAGGATCACAAACGAATAAAGGAAAGTGGATGTATGGTTTCTTAATAGGTTTTTTATCTATCATGATTCGTGTATTTAATCCTGCATATCCAGAAGGAGTATTTTTAGCAATTTTATTGATGAATGTATTCGCACCAACTATAGACCACTATGTGGTTCAAGGGAATGTAAAGAAAAGATTAAAACGTACTAAAGTTAAAACTGCCTAATTATGAGTAAGAGAACAGATAGTAATGGTTATACAATGATTTTTGCCGTAATAATGGTATTTGTTGTTGGTTCTTTGTTGGCCTTTTTAGCATCGTCTTTAAAGCCTGCAATCAAAGAAAATGAGAGAATAGAAAAGCAGCAAAATATTTTGTACGCGATGGGTGTTAACGAAAATGATGCATCTAGTGCAAATTTTGTTTCTACAACAGTTGCAGGTGCAGAATTTAATAAATACATCAAAAAACAACTGGTTATCGAAGGAGACAAGATTTCTGAAAGTCAAGATGCATATTTAATTGATGTTAAAAAACAGCAAGCAAACGCAAAAGAAGGTAAAGTAAGAAAGTTGCCATTGTTTGTTGGAGAGAAAGAGGGGAAAATATTTTATGTAGCGCCCATTAGAGGGAAAGGTCTTTGGGATGCAATTTGGGGTTACATTTCTATGGATGAAAACATGGTTGTCCAAGGAGCTTATTTTGATCATAAAGGAGAGACGCCTGGTTTAGGAGCAAACATCAAACAGCGTTATTTTATGGATGATTTCATTGGAGAACATTTAATGACAGCTTCAGGAGATTTTAAAGGAATTACCGTAAAGAAAGGTAATAATGATGCTGTAAATAAAGATAAAACAGATTACGAAGTAGATGCTATAGCCGGTGCAACAATTACTGGTGATGGTGTGTCTGCTATGATAAAGAAAGATTTAGCATTGTATGTGCCTTACTTTAAAAATTTAAAAAAATAATTTATGGGACTTTTATCAAAAAAAGACACAGTATTACTTACAGACCCATTAGCAGATAACAATCCAATTACGATTCAAGTATTGGGAATTTGTTCAGCATTGGCAATTACAGCAGAATTAAAAGCCTCTATTGTAATGGCAGTCTCTGTAATGTTTGTATTAGGTTTAGGAAACGTAGTGATCTCTTTAATGAGAAATATCATACCTTCAAAAATCAGAATTATTGTGCAACTTATTGTGGTTGCAACCTTGGTTATTATAGTTGATTTAGTCTTAAAAGCGTTTCAATATGAACTGAGTAAAACACTTTCAGTTTTTGTAGGATTAATTATTACAAACTGTATTATTATGGGACGTTTCGAAGCTTTTGCCTTAGGAAATAAACCATGGAGATCTTTTCTGGATGGAATAGGGAATGCAGTTGGTTATGGAGTTATCTTAATCGCAGTTGGTTTCTTTAGAGAGCTCTTAGGTTCTGGGACTTTATTAGGATTTAAAGTTTTAGGAGACCCAATAGAAAAAACAGGATTATATTCAATAGGATATGAAAATAATGGATTTATGTTACTATCGCCAATGGCATTAATAGTAGTGGGAATAATTATTTGGATACAACGTAGTAGAAATACAGCATTAATAGAAGAAAACTAGAAGTTAGTAATTAAGAGACGGTTTTTAGTAGCAATTACTAATCACTAAAAGCTAATCACTAAAAACTTAAAAAGATGGAACATATAGAATTATTTTTTAAATCGATATTTATAGATAACATGGTGTTTGCTACGTTCTTAGGAATGTGTTCTTACCTTGCAGTATCTAAAAAAGTAGCAACAGCTGTTGGTTTAGGTGCTGCTGTGATCTTTGTATTGGCTGTAACTGTGCCTTTAAACTGGTTGTTAGATCAATATATTTTACAAGAAGGTGCATTAAAATGGTTGGGCGAAGAATACGCAGGATATGATTTAAGTTTCTTGTCATTTATCATGTTTATTGCAACGATTGCTACCATGGTTCAGTTGGTAGAAATAATTGTTGAAAAATTTTCACCATCATTGTATAACTCATTGGGTATTTTCTTACCTTTAATTGCTGTAAACTGTGCCATTTTAGGCGGAAGTTTGTTCATGCAGTCTCGTGAGATTCCTACTCTAGGATTGTCTTTAACATACGGTATTGGTTCAGGAATTGGATGGTTTTTAGCAATTCTAGCAATTGCAGCAATTCGTGAGAAAATTAGATATTCAAGTGTGCCTCCTGCATTAAGAGGTTTGGGTATTACGTTTATTATTACAGGATTAATGGCTATTGGGTTTATGAGTTTTGGAGGAATGTTAACTGGAGGTGATGAGGAAACGAAAGAAGTGAAACCAGCTATCGAAGCTACTGTTAAGAAGGTAGAAATAAAAAAAGTGGCTAAAGAAATTGTAGCCATAAACACAAATATAAAATAGGAGAGAAATGATATTAGCAGCAGGTACAACAGGAACCATAATTGCAACAGTAGCAGCTTTTTTATTAGTAACATTGTTATTAGTAACGTTGTTATTATTTGTAAAACAAAAACTATCTCCTTCTGGTCCAGTAATGATTACTATTAATGGAGAGAAGAAAATTGAAGTGAGCTCAGGAAGCACACTTTTAACAACATTAGGAAACGAAAAAATATTTTTACCATCTGCTTGTGGAGGTGGTGGTTCGTGTGTACAATGTGAATGCCATGTTTTAGAAGGTGGAGGAGAAGCATTACCAACTGAAACACCTCACTTTACAAAGAAAGAGTTAAAAACAGGAATTCGATTGGCTTGCCAGGTTAAAGTAAAGCAAGACATGAACATTACAATTCCTGAAGAAGTATTCGGAATTAAGAAATGGGATGCAGTTGTTGTTAGAAATTACAATGTTGCTTCATTTATTAAAGAATTTGTAGTTGAAATTCCAGAGGATATGGGATACAAAGCAGGGGGATACATACAAATTGAAATACCTCCTTGTGAAGTAAAGTTTGCTGATATGGATATTACAGCACACCCAGAAGAGCACGATACTCCAGACAAATTTAAAGCGGAATGGGACAAGTTTAAATTGAGACCATTAGTGATGAAAAATACAGAAGTTATTGAAAGAGCGTATTCTATGGCTTCTTATCCAGCTGAAGGAAGAGAAATAATGTTAAATGTTCGTATAGCCACACCTCCGTTTGATAGAGCTAAAGGTGGTTGGATGGATGTAAACCCGGGAGTTGCATCTTCTTATATATTTAACTTAAAGGAAGGAGATAAATGTGTAATTTCAGGTCCTTATGGAGAATTCTTTATCAACGAATCTGAATCAGAAATGTTGTATGTTGGAGGTGGAGCAGGTATGGCACCAATGCGTTCTCACCTGTATCATTTATTCAGAACTTTAAAAACTGGTAGAAAAGTAACTTATTGGTATGGAGGACGTTCTAAAGCAGAATTATTCTATATTGAACACTTTAGAGCTTTAGAAAAAGATTTTCCAAATTTTAAATTTTATATAGCCTTGTCAGATCCTTTAGATGTTGATAATTGGAAAGTAAAAGAGAATATTGATGACGAAGTTGGAGATGGTTTTGTAGGCTTTATTCACAATTGTGTTATTGAAAATTATCTAAACCACCATGAATCTCCAGAAGATCTAGAATTGTATTTCTGTGGTCCACCACTAATGAACAACGCAGTTCAGAAAATGGGTGAAGATTTTGGTCTTGCAGATGAAAACATTCGTTTTGACGATTTTGGAGGATAGATATCATACCAAATTAAATATAAAAAAACCGATACAGAAATGTGTTGGTTTTTTCCATTTATACAGAAATCGAAACATAGTTATTTTTTAAAACTTTAATAAATTAAGAGCTGTTAATTACTTGAATTTTTATCTTTATTGAAGTTGTGCTAAATACAATTATAAATTTACTTTTTTGAGACAACGCATACAACCTTCTCGCTTTTTGTGATTTCATTTATTTAATTAATATAGAAAAGCAATCTTTTTTTATTACTAACTCCCACTTTAATAACGTTTAAGAAAACGTACCTTTGCATAAAATTTTGAGGAGATGATTACTTTTAACGATTTAGATTTATCAAATCAACTACAATATGCAATTGATGATTTAGGGTTTGTAAATCCAACACCAATTCAGCAAGAATCATTTTCTGTAGTTAGATCTGGTAAAGATGTTGTAGGTATTGCACAAACAGGAACAGGGAAGACATTTGCTTACATGTTGCCTATACTTCGAGATTTAAAATTCTTAAAAACCCAACACCCCAGAATATTGGTTTTGGTGCCAACAAGAGAATTAGTTTTGCAAGTTGTAGATGAAATAGAAAAACTAACAAAATATATTAATGTTCGAGTTCTAGGTGTTTATGGTGGGGCAAACATAAATACTCAAAAGCAATCAATAGCGCAAGGAACAGATATTATAGTAGCTACTCCTGGTAGATTATATGATTTGGCTCTTAGCAATGTTTTAAAGCTGAAAACTATTCAGAAATTAGTGATAGATGAAGTAGACGTAATGTTAGATTTAGGATTTCGTTTTCAATTGATGAATATTTTTGATTTATTACCAGTAAGAAGACAAAATGTAATGTTTTCTGCAACAATGACAACGGATGTAGAAGCATTAATTAACGACTTTTTTAAGAATCCAGAAAAAGTATCAATCGCAGTTAGTGGAACTCCGCTAGATAACATAGAACAACTTTCTTATGATATTCCTAACTTTTTCACGAAAGTTAATTTATTGAATTATTTGCTTCTTGATAAACAGACATACCATAAAGTTTTAATTTTTGTAGGTTTCAAAAGGACGGCAGATTTACTTTTTTCTCAATTAGAAGAGGTTTTTGGTAGCGAAACTTGCGTTATTCATTCTAACAAAACACAGAATTACAGAATACGATCTATTAGACAGTTTGATGAAGGTAATAATAGGATTTTAGTCGCTACAGATGTAATGGCGCGTGGTTTGGACTTTGATAACGTTTCACACGTTATTAATTTTGACACACCTGACTTCCCAGAAAACTACATGCATAGAATTGGTAGAACTGGTAGAGCAGAAAAACTAGGAAAGACAATTCTTTTTTCAACAGAAAAAGAACAAAAATATAAAATTGATTTAGAAGAATTGATGGATTATAAAATTCCTGTTTTAGAAATTCCTGAAGAAGTTGAAATATCTAAACAATTAACAGAAGATGAGCGTCCAAATGAGGATAGAGATCAATCTAAAAATAGAACTGCTAAAGAACACGTTCCTGGAGATGCCTTTCATGAAAAGAGTGAAAAGAATAGTAAAACAAATCAAGGAGGTTCCTATAGACGAGAAATTGCTAAAAAATACAAGAAACCAAAAACTCGTGGTGATAAAAATTACAACAAAAGAAATAAGAAAAAGTAATGCAAGTTCTATCAAAACAAGAGTTGCATAATTTAGCCATGAATATTGTAGGTAAGAAACTACAAAAAATGGGTTATGAATTTCAAGCAATAAATAGTAAGTTAAAAAAACATCCACAGTTTGTGCTATTTAAAAAAGGAACACCTACTATTTTTGTTCTAGTAAAAGTATCCAACAATATTCAGAGTCCAGAAGATTATGATGTCTTATGGATGGAAACTTTTAAAGCACACGCTAAAAAGCAAAATGCAAAAGTTTGGTTTGCTGGTGTAGGAATAGCAAATGCAGAAAGTGTTGAAAATCCTGTTTTCAAAGACCAACCTTATTATGTTGCTTTTGATGATTTTATTACTATTTTGGATTAAATTCCGATAACTTTAATAGAGAAAATATTATTAAGTCTTTTTTTGACAGTTTTATAAAACTCATTTATTTACAATTTCCTTTTATTAATTTAATTTTTTAGTTGTTGTAAATACTATATATTGTTAATATAATCTGACCTCTATAAAAATCAATTTTCAATTAATAATATAAAAAAAGACCTTCTGAGATAGAAGGTCTTTTTTTATATTTAGGATAAAAATTTTTAGTCAGCTTTTTGTTCTAGTAACTCAAAAAATTGATTTAATCTTGGAAGAAGTACTATTCTTGTTCTTCTATTTTTCGCCATGTTTTCTGGAGTATCATTTGGTGCTAAAGGAGTATAACTACTCTTACCAGCAGCAGTTAGTCTACTAGCTTTTACACCATATTTGTATTGTAAAATACGAGTAATTGAAGTTGCACGTTTTGCAGATAGGTCCCAATTATCTTGTAAAAATTCTGTCTTGATAGATTTAGAATCTGTATGCCCTTCTACCATTACATCCATTTGTGGTTGGTCATTAATAACTTTAGCAACCTTTTCTAAAACAGTATACGCTTTGTCAGTTACGTTGTAGCTGGCGCTTTTAAACAACATCTTATCAGAAATAGAAATAAACACAACTGTTTTTTCAACATTTACTTCAATATCTTTGTCTTGTATACCATCAGAAAGATTTCTAGTAAGATGATATTTGATAGCTAAATTTAATGAATCTTTTTGAGTCATTGCATCTCTAATTCCATTAATATACTTGTCCTTTTCGCTTAATTGAGAGATAACACTTTTAATATTATCTGATGAAGATTGTGTTAAAACAGTTAAGTTTTCAACTTGCTTTAAGGCATTTTTTTTGTCTTCTTTTAAATATTTTACTTGTTCTGTTAATGCAAAAGCTTGCGCATCTTCTTTCTCTTTTTCAATCATACATTTTTGAAGATTAGCCTTTACAGTAACTAATTCACTTTCCGTTTGATTGTGTTTTTCCTGAAGTGAAGTAAATTCTTTTTTAGACACACATGAACTTACTAAAAGTACTAATAAAATTATTGTTGTTATTTTTTTCATTGTTTTGCTATTAAGTTTAACAAACTTAATAAATTGATCTCAAAAAAAATTATGAATAACAATCTTTTGTGAAAATTTTATACACTATTTTTGATAAAAAAGAAGATCAAGTGAAAAAAGTAAAATTTATACTCATTTTTTTAGGATTTACCTCTGTTCTCATAACTTGTAAAAAGGAAGAGGAATCTCGACCAACAATCTTAAAAGGCTTAATTTTTGGGACTAGCTTCAAGATTATGTATACTGATTCAGATAAAAATTATACAAAATCGATAGATAGTCTGTTTTACTTGGTTAATAAATCGTTGTCTACATATCTACCAACTTCAAATATATCAAAAATTAATAACGGAGATACTACCATAGTAATTGATGATTATTTTTTGGAAGTTTTTAAAAAATCAAAAATAATCTTCAAAGAAACGAATGGATTTTTTGATCCTACTGTTGGAAACCTTGTTAATTATTGGGGTTTTGGTCCCGAAAATATAAGAAAGAATTTAACTGAAGAGGAAGTTAGGCTCCAAATGAAATTTGTAGGTTTAGATAAAGTGTCAATATATGATAGAAAGATTATCAAAGAATCTCCGAAAATTTATTTAGATTTTAATTCCATAGCTAAAGGTTTTGGAATTGATGTAATTGGTCGATTTTTAGAATCGAAAGAGATTGTAAACTATTTAGTTGAAATTGGAGGTGAAATAAGGACTAGAGGAAAAAGATCAAAAAGAAACCTATGGCGGGTTGGGTTTGACAATCCAAATACAGATGGATCCAGAAGTGTTTCCAAATTTATAAATTTAAGAGATAAATCGATGGCAACATCAGGAAATTATAGAAAGTTTCGAATTGCGGCAAATGGAGAAAAATATGTGCATACGGTTAATCCTAAGACAGGTTTTGCTACAGAGAGTAATTTGTTAAGAGTTTCTGTAATTGCCAAAAAAGATTGTGCAGACGTAGATGCCTATGCTACAGCATTTATGGCTATGGGGTATAAAAAAACAAAAGAATTTTTACTTCTTCATAAAGATCTTGAAGTAATCTTGCTTTTTACGAATAAAGAAGGACAGATAGAGGAATATTCTACATTTAAATATAATTAGTTACGTGGGAGATACCCTTTGTGTAATATTTTATTTTTTAAAATAAGGAAATCAGATACCTAGGTCGAGGAATTAAAACCTAAGTTCTATATATTTTCTATGGATTATGAAAATAAGTGCGGTTGAAAATTATCAATGTTTTATGAATTTTTGCAAGTATGTTCATATATTATTATT
Source organism: uncultured Polaribacter sp. (assembly GCA_964275545.1). Lineage (GTDB taxonomy): Bacteria > Bacteroidota > Bacteroidia > Flavobacteriales > Flavobacteriaceae > Polaribacter. Next base: position 24,251 of record CAXYCO010000022.1, on the reverse strand, counting down.
TATAACATACCGGAAGGATTTCTCCTTTCATTAAACAAAATCGTTCTAATTTTTCAGGAGTGATTTTTTTTGTATAATCGATTTCTTTAACCTTAAAACCTATAGAGCGTAATTTATCAAAATAGTCTCTTCCATAGACCCTTACATGATCATATTGTCCAAAGATTAAACTGCGTTCTTTTTTATCAGTAATGGAATTGTCTTCAAAAGTTTTTTCTCTTAACAAGTCTTGAGGAACCTGGAAAACACCCATTCCACCTGGCTTCAAAACTCTATATAACTCTTGCATAGCTTTTGTGTCATCTGTAATATGTTCTAATACATGATTACAAAAAATAACATCGTATGAATTATCCTTAAAAGGTAAATTGCAAATATCTGCTTTCACATCTGCTATTGGAGACTCTATATCAGATGTTATATAATCCAGATTTTCTTGTTTTTTAAAAATTTCTAAAAAACACTGCTCTGGAGCAATATGTAATACTTTATTCTTTTTTTTTGATGTAAAAAAATCAGTTTCACCCTCAAGAAACAACCACATTAAACGGTGTCTTTCTAAAGATAAAGTAGATGGAGAAAGAGCATTTTCTCGTTGTTTCCCATATCCGTATGGTAAAAATTTCCGAAATGATTTTCCGTCAATTGGATCTGTAAATTTATCTCCTTTGAGTGTAAAAGCAATGATTGGACGAATCATATAACTCGCCTTTATTAACCAAGGTCTCGGAATTGTATTTAGTATGGATTTGAATATAGACACAGATTAATTAGCTCTAAACTCATCTTCTTCATTACTTTCAATTCCCAATGCATCATAGATGTATTTAAAGGTTGAAAGTAATTCGGGTTTTCCATTAACTATAGCAACATCATGTTCAAAATGAGCTGAGGGTTTATTGTCTAATGTTGTTATTGTCCAACCATCATTGTGTTGTCTAATTTTATGAGTACCAAGGTTTGTCATTGGTTCTATGGCGACAACCATTCCCTCAATAAATTTTTTACCTCTACCTCTTTTTCCGTAGTTTGGCATTTCTGGATCTTCGTGCATTTCTCTTCCTAAACCATGACCAACCAATTCTCTAACCACACCATAACCATGTTTTTCCGTGAAATTCTGAATGGCATAACCAACATCACCAACACGATTTCCTACTTTTAATTCACGAATTCCAACATATAAACTTTCTTTGGTAACCTGTAATAGTTTTTTAGTTTCTGAAGCAATTTCACCAACTCCAAATGTATAGGCATGGTCACCATAAAAACCATTTTTAATAGCGCCGCAATCTATAGAAATAATATCCCCTTCATGGAGTGGTTTTTTGTTAGGAATTCCATGGACAACTTGTGAGTTTGGACTCATGCAAAGCGTATTCGGAAAGTCATACAATCCTAAAAAACCAGGAATTGCATCTTGCTCTCTTATAAATTCTTCTGCAAGTTTGTCTAAAAAAAGAGTGGTAACACCAGGTTTTACTTCATTTGCAAGCATACCTAACGTTTTCGAGACTACTAAGGCGCTTTCGCGCATGATTTCTATTTCTTCTCTGTTTTTTGCCTTAATCATTCTAAAAAATTGAAGTGCAAAGTTACTATATTTTATAGAATTAAATAGATGTTAGTGTTTTTTGAAAAAAGAGAAAAGCCCTTTTTTCTTTTTTACTTCTGGTTCATAGTTAAAGATAAGTTTATAGATTTGTGTCCATCCTAAAAAACCACCCACATTTCTATCATCAATAAACAAATCTGCATGAATTTTACGACTATCTTTTATATGATACTCTTCTTCAGGAAAATTTTTATTTATAGCATAGAATTCGATACCGTTTTGTAAACAAAAATCTACTGCTTCTTGAAGCTTTTGGCCACTCCTATAGGTCCAAAGAATTAATCGATGTCCTTCAGATTGAAGTTTTTTTAGTGTTTCGAAGGCAAAAAGCATTGGTGGTCCAATTTTAGGAAACGCATCTTCTACAATAGTACCATCAAAATCCACCCCAATAATTAAAGAGTTCTTTGGAAACATTAATTGTCGTAAAAATGTTTGTAATCTTGCCCAGATACAATTTTTAGAATATCCTTCTCTAATGATTCTCTAACACGTTCTACAAATCGGCCAACTTCTTTATTGTTTTTGTATATAATAAAAGTAGGTACTTTTATGATGTCTAATCCTTCTTGTAAATTATCTGGCGTTTTTTTACTTCTGTTTACTGTTATTAATTCTAAATTTTTCAGATTAAAATCTGCTTCATCTAAAACTTTGTAAAACCTAGGAGTTTCTCTTTTACTGTCTCCACACCAAGTTCCCATAAAACCTTTTATTTGATACCCTTTAAGAGATTTTTTTAATTGAGTAATCGTAACAGGGTCTGGTTTATAACTGTCATAATTTTTAGTAAACCAACCCTTATAAGAATCGTCAGTAAAAGATTCTTTATTTGCAATTCCAACTAAATCACCGCTTTTATTTTTTGTAGCAGTTTCTTTTTGTTGTGCATTACACGATGTTAAAAACCCTAGGAATGCAATTAGAATTAAATTTCTCATTTTTTATATTATATAAGTGATTTTTGTGTCATTTCTTCTGGTTGCTCAACGTTCATTAAATCTAAAATAGTTGGAGCAATATCGCCCAATATACCATTTTTTATTGATTTGATTTCTGTATCAATTAAAATAAAAGGAACCGGATTTGTAGTGTGGGATGTATGAGGACTTCCGTCAGGGTTCATCATTGTTTCACAATTTCCGTGATCGGCAATTAGTAAAGTTGTATAGCCGTTTTTAAGACCTGTTTCTATGACAAGCCTAGCGCATTCGTCTACAGTTTCACATGCTTTAATTGCAGCTTCCATACTTCCTGTATGACCTACCATATCTCCGTTTGCGAAGTTTAAACACACGAAATCTGCATCTCCTTTTTCTAAATCTTTACACAAAGCGTCTTTTAATTCATATGCGCTCATTGCTGGTTTTAAATCATAAGTTGCCACCTTTGGTGAGTTTTTTAGAATTCTTGACTCCCCTTTAAAAGGAGTTTCTTGTCCGCCAGAAAAGAAAAAAGTTACGTGCGGGTATTTTTCTGTTTCTGCAATTCTAATCTGTTTTTTTCCAGCAACAGATAAAACTTCTCCTAAGGTGTTTTTAATGTTATCGGTCTTATAAATTACATGTATTCCCTTAAAACTTTCATCATATAGTGTAATGGTTGTAAAATATAAATTTAATTTTTTCATCCCAAATTCTGGAAAATCATTTTGAGACAATGCATTTGTTAGTTCTCTTCCTCTGTCTGTTCTGTAGTTAAAAAATAAGACAACATCATCTTCCTTTATTAGAGTTTTTGGAGACCCCTCTTCATTTGTAATAATAATTGGGGTGTGAAATTCATCGGTTAACCCTCTTTATAATTTGCTTTTATGCGATGAAATTGCATCTGTAGTTTTTATACCAATACCGTTTACAATTCCATCATACGCTTTTTTAATGCGTTCCCAACGATTATCTCTGTCCATTGCATAATACCGACCCGTAACAGAAGCTAATTCACCGGTGCTCTCTTTCATGTATTTTTGAATGTCATCGATGAAATAGGCGCCAGATTTCGGGTCACAATCGCGACCATCTGTAAATGCATGTAAGAAAACATTAGGTACTTCATGTTCTTTGGCAACATCCAAAATCCCTTTTAAATGATCAATGTGTGAGTGTATTCCACCATTAGACACAAGTCCTAATAAATGCACATTTTTGTTATTTTCTTTTGCATACTTTAGCGTGTCTAACAATACCTTTTCTTTGCCTAAAGTTTTGTCTTTTATCGCTTTATTGATACGTGCTAAATTTTGATACACAATTCTCCCAGCTCCAAGATTCATATGGCCCACTTCAGAATTCCCCATTTGTCCTTTAGGCAAACCAACATGTTCTCCATCGGTTCTTAGCGTTGCATGCGGGTATGCATCATACAAAGAATTTATATAGGGTGTTTTTGCGTTATAAATTGCAGATACTTTTGGATCTTGAGTAATTCCCCAACCATCTAAAATCATTAGAATAACCTTCTTGCTCATTGTTGTATTTTGAGCAGTAAAAATAAGAAAGATTTTTGGCTTACATCTAGAATTTTACGAAACCGATACCGCAAACAACAATCGAATTTATTCCTGAATAGAAAACTAGTATTTTATTCTACTTTAAAACTTATAATAACCAATAAAATATATAATAACACCTAAAAAAATGGAGATAACAATAATGTTCTTAATTAACTTTTCTTTATTCTCTTTTTGAAGTTTTATTCTAATCTCTTTGAGTTGTTTAGATGAAGATTTTTTTTTAAAATGTAGCTTTTTTTCTTTACCTTTTTTAAAATTTTTGATTTTATCAAAAGTTGAAATTCTGTATCTCTTATTATTTTTTAAACTAGTAATCATTCCAGCTATTGAGCTCATTATAAAGAAATTTAATTATAATTATTGGTCGTTAGGAATGTAAGAATGTTACAATTTTTTTTAAAAATTACTTAAATTTTAAAATATGATTACCATAACTTCTATTTTTTAGAAGTTTTTTATTTTTTTTCTCCTATGAGTTTATCTTACAAAGGCTTCATTATTTAATAGATCCAAAAATAGTATTTACTAAATAAATTAATAATTCAACATCGCATCAATCTTTGCTTTCACTTTTTCAGTAGAAGGAATCATTGTTTCTTCCAAAGTCGAATTTAATGGAATTGCTGGCATATTTTCACTTCCTATGGTCATTACAGGGGCATCTAAATATTTAAAACATTCTTCTTGGATTTTTCCTGCCAGTGCTCTTGCAAAACTATTATTCGTTGGTTCTTCGGTAACCACTAAACACTTTCTTGTCTTTTTTACAGATTTCATAATGGTCTCTTCATCCAAAGGAAACAAGGTCCGTAGATCAATAATTTCTACTTGGTCACGCATTCCTTTTGTTGCGTTATAAGCCCAATGAACTCCCATTCCGTAGGTGACAATCGTCAATGTTTCCATCTCCTCTTGTTCCCAGATTTCTTGTAAAACCCATGCTTTTCCAAAGGGCAACATATAGTCTTCACTTGGCTCTACAGAAGTTGCTCCTTTTGTTCCTGGAACTTTAGACCAGTACAATCCTTTGTGCTCTAATATGACCACAGGATTTGGGTCGTAATAAGCGGCTTTCATCAATCCTTTTAAATCGGCTCCATTACTAGGATAGGCAATTTTTATTCCCCTTATGTTTGTGATGACACTTTCTACAGAGGAGGAGTGATAAGGACCGCCACTTCCGTAAGCACCAATAGGTACTCGTAAAATCATAGATACTGGCCATTTCCCATTAGATAAATAACAACTACGACTTACTTCAGTAAATAATTGATTGAGTCCAGGCCAGATGTAATCGGCAAACTGCACTTCAACAATTGGTTTTAATCCAACGGCACTCATCCCCACTGTAGAACCGACAATAAATGCTTCTTGAATAGGAGTGTTAAACACACGGTCATTCCCAAATTTTTGTGCCAATGTTGCTGCTTCTCTAAAAACACCACCTAGTCGTCCTCCAACATCTTGACCGTAAAGTAGACACTCCTTATGCTTTTTCATTAATTCTTCAACAGCAAACAGTGCACAGTCTACCATGACAACTTTGTCTGAACCTTCTGGAGTTCTATTACCAACCTCTTCAGTGATAGGAGTTGGAGCGAAGTCATGCGTAAATAAATCCTTGGGAGTCGGATCTTCTGCCGTTAAAGCCAATTTAAAATCTTCTGCCACTTTATTTTTTGCAGTATGCGCTATGTCATCGATTTCAGTAGCAGTAAAACCAGCATTGAATAGTTGTTGTTTTAGTACTGGATACGGATCCCGTGAACGCGCTTCTTCTAAGTCATCCCGATACCATTCCATTCGAACACCAGAAGTATGGTGATTTAATAACGGAACTTTCGCATGAACTAGAAAGGGACGTCTTTCTTCTCGTATTGTTTTGATGACTTTTTCCAGCGAATTATAACTTTCTGTAAAGTTTGCACCATCAATAGAAATAGCTTCTAAACCATGAAATCCTTGGGCATATTCATAAGCGTCTTGAGCACGAGTTTCTGCAGCATTTGCAGAGATGTCCCAACCGTTGTCTTGCACCAAATATAAGATTGGCATTTGCTTTAAAGCAGCCATTTGAAACGCTTCTGCGATCTCACCTTCGGTTACGGATGCGTCTCCTAGACTGCATACTACAAGAGGTAGCTCTTTGAGCGTTTTTTGGTTTAAACCTTGCAATTCTTTGTACTGCATTCCCATAGCAACTCCTGTTGCTGGGATTGCTTGCATTCCTGTAGCAGAAGATTGATGTGGTATTTTCGGTTTATCATCATCTTTTAGACTCGGATGTGAGTAATAGGTTCTACCACCAGAAAAAGGATCTGCTTTTTTTGCCATCAATTGCAACATTAAATCATGTGGTTCTAGTCCGAAAGACAACAACATTGCATCATCTCTGTAATACGGAAAGGCATAATCTTGAGGCAATAACTGCATTCCTAGAGCAATTTGTATCGCCTCATGCCCCCTAGAAGTAGCATGCACATATTTAGAAACCTGTTTGAAATTTGTTTCATAGAGTTCAGTCATCGACTTGGCAGTACAAAGTTTTGAAAATGCTTTTTTTAGAATTTTTTTATTCATCTCTGTTATTTCTAAGATAGCAGGAAGCTATTTTTATGTATGATATTAACCCTTATAAATCCCTATTACAGGAATGATACAACGGTTGTTTTACGTTAACGATTGTAGCGGCATCTTTTTACTTTTGGAAAAGATACAGCAAAAGCGTTACCCCGAGGGAACGCAAAACTATTTTAAACCAATTCTTTTTCAATTTTCACCATCCAATTGAATGTGTCTTCAATCCTGCCTGTTTTAATGTTGTTTAGTGTATTGTTTACTTCTATACCTATTGGGTATTCAGAAGAAACGTTTATGGTCCTGTCTTTAAATCCAATTTCTTGTATGTAAGCAATTCCAACTGCAGTTCCAGTTCCAAAGGCTTCTTCTAAAGTTCCATTGTTATCAGCAGCAATAATTTCATCAATAGTAATCGCTTTTTCAATAACCTCGTACCCTTTATGTTTTAATATATCAATAACACTCATTCTAGTAATACCGTCTAAAATAGATCCATCTCTTACAGGCGTAATAAACGTTCCATCTATTTTAAAGAAGATATTCATCGTTCCCACTTCCTGAACATACTTGTGTTCAATGGCATCCAACCATAAAACTTGATCATACCCCTTTGCTTTTGCTAATTCTGTAGGACGAATTGCTGCTGCATAATTTCCAGCGGCTTTTGCTTCTCCAGTTCCACCATTTGCTGCCCTTATGTAGTGAGTTTCTGCATATAGTTTAATAGGTTTACTAAAAAAAGGACCAGCAGGTGATGCCATAATTATAAATTTAAAATTATTAGCAGCACGCATTCCAATAAAAGGCTCATCTGCATACATAAAAGGTCTTAAATATAAGGCACTTCCATCAATTGGAGGAATCCAACGATGTTCTAAAGCCACCAATTGTTTTAACCCTTCGACAAATAAATCTTCAGGAAAATTAGGCATTCCCATTCTAGCTGCACTAAAATTTAATCTTGCTGCATTTTTTGATGGTCTAAAAAGCATCGGATTTCCATCGGTGTCAACTGTTGCTTTCATTCCTTCAAAAATGGCTTGTCCATAGTGCAATGCCATTGCAGCTGGATGCGTTGGAATTAATTTTAGAGGTTCGATTCTAGGATTGTTCCATGAGCCATTTTCATAATCACAGATAAACATATGGTCTGTAAATGTGGTTCCTAAAGGAATATTATTAAAGTCAATAGTTGAAACTTTTGACTCATTAATTTTAGTTATATGAATGTTGTGCGACATGTTTTAAATTGTTCTATTTGAATCAAATTTTTCTAAATAATCTGCAATTCTTCGTAAGAATGAACCTCCCAAATATCCATCAACCACTCTATGGTCAAATGATAATGATAAGTACATCATACTTCGGATTGCTATTTCGTCACCTTTTTCAGTTTCCATTACTTCGGCTCTTTTTTTGATAATTCCGAGTGCTAAAATGGCGACTTCCGGCTGGTTAATAATGGGTGTGCCCATTAAACTACCAAAAGTTCCCACATTGGAAATTGTAAAGGTGCTTCCATGAATATCATCTGCTTTCAACTTATTTTCTCTCGCTTTTATTGATAAATTATTTACATGAACAGCGAGCTCATGCAAGTTTTTAGCATCGGCATTTTTAACCACTGGAACAATTAAATTTCCAGAAGGTAGGGCTGTAGCCATTCCAATATTAATCTCTTTTTTTACAATAATATTCTCATTATCTAAGGAGACATTGATCATTGGAAAATCTTTGACTGCTTTTGCAACAGCCTCAATAAACAAAGGTGTAAACGTTAATTTACAATCGTATTTTTCTTGAAATGGGATTTTGTTTTTTGTTCTCCAATTTACCATTTCTGTTAAATCAGCTTCGACATAAGCAGTAACATGAGGAGAGGTATGTTTAGAATACACCATATGATCTGCAATCATTTTGCGCATTCTATCCATTTTTACAATTTCTCCTGTTCCTTTGTCTAGTTGTAATTGTGGAATGCGATAAGCAGTTGGGTCATGTTCCGTTGTTGGTTGCACAAACTGAAAAGGTCTTCCGTCATTAATATACTGGAATAGATCACTTTTTCGGAGTCTATTTTCATTTCCAGTTGCAGGAATCCTTGCTAATTCCTCATAACTAATATGATGCTCTTTGGCAATCGAGACAATAAGAGGTGAGAAGAAAGTATTGTTATTTTGTTTTGCTGAAACTAATTTTTTTGGAGAAGTTTTCTTTTGTGGTACTTCTTTGACTTCTTTTTTTTCTGTTTTTGATACAGCTTTTGAGTCTTTTTTTACAAGACCTGAAGTACTTAGATCCGTATTAATAATAGCAATGGTTTCACCAATTTTTATAACATCATTTTCTTTAAAAAGAATTTCAACAATAGTTCCAGATACATTTGATGGAACTTCAGAATCTACTTTGTCAGTGGCTACTTCCAAAAGCATTTCATCATCTTCTATAGTATCCCCAACATTTTTAAACCACGTTATAATGGCTGCTTCTTTTATGCTTTCGCCCAGATTAGGCATTTTAAATTCTATTTCCGACATTGTATTAACTAATGTTTGTTAGTTTATTTTTTCATAAATTCTTGAAGTGTTTTATAAACATCTTCTTGTATTTTCATATGCTTTGGAACCTTTCTTAAAGGAGCTGTTTCTTTCAAGCTCTCATGGCAGTCTGCAGGTAATTGCTGGTATAATAGTGTGCCTTTGGTTTTCCAGGCAATCATTTCATCGCTAACTTGCTTGATTACTTTTGCTGGGTTACCTATAACTAAACTTCGTTTCGGAATTTTGGTATCTGCTTTTACAAATGCCATGGCACCTACAATAGATTCATCTCCTATTTCGGCATCATCCATCACAACCGTATTCATTCCAATAAGACAATTCTCACCAAGATTAGCTCCATGTATAATGGCGCCATGCCCAATATGGGCACCTTTCTTTAGAATGATAGATTTTCCAGGAAACATATGTATTGTACAATTTTCCTGAACGTTTACACCATCTTCCAAAATGATTTGTCCCCAATCTCCACGAATTGCTGCTCCGGGACCAATATAACAGTTTTTGCCAATAATCACATTGCCGGTTACAGCGGCCAAAGGATGAACGAAACTAGTTTCATCTACTACAGGGATGTATCCTTTAAATGAATATATCATTATTTAAATCCTTTCAATTTTTCTTTAGTGAACTCAGACAATACCAGGCGTCCACTTATTTGAGCACGTTCTGCTAATAACACATCCCAATCGTCAGTTCCTTTCCAAAAGACCGATTTCATTGCTCGCATTGCTTCAGTATTATAGGTACACAAATGCTCTGCAGTTGTTTTTACAGCTTCATCCAATGCTTCATTAGAGTCAAAAACATGTGTAAATAATCCTTTTTGTACTGCCCATGTTGCCGGATAAAATGAATTTGCATCAATAGCAATTTGAGACATGCCACTTAAACCTATTTTACGTTCAATAGCTGGTCCAACTACAAAGGGGCCAATACCAATATTTAATTCACTCAATTTAATGGATGCGAATTTTGAGGCCATACAATAATCAGTAGCCGCCGCCAATCCAACACCTCCACCCACGGTTTTTCCTTGGATCCGTCCAATAATAAACTTTGGGCATTTTCTCATGGCATTAATTACATTAGCAAACCCAGAGAAGAAAACCTTCCCTGTCGCCTCATCATTAATATTAATTAATTCTTTAAAACTTGCACCAGCACAGAAAGTTCTGTCTTTTCCACTTTTTAAAACAAGCACTTTAATAGCATCATTTTTTCCAGCATCAGTAATTGTTTGTGTTAATTTTGCCAAAATATCTCCAGGTAAAGAGTTGTGTGCAGGGTGAAAAAACTCGATATATCCAACCTCGTTTTCGATGTCAATTTTAACATATGGGTCACTCATAGTATGTACTAAATTTTATAATTATTTAGATCAATCCGAATTGTTCGAAATGATGATTTAAATGCTTGCGTTCTAATAAATACCATTCGTATTTATTTAATTTACCAAATACCATATTGCTTAATAGTGCATTCGGATTTTCTTTAAAATACTCTAAATACTTCTCTCTTTGTACTTTAAATTTTTCAACAGCCATATTAAAATTAGAATGCTTTAATTCAGCTAAAGTATTTTTTTCTAACAAGGGAAATAATGAGTTTTTTGGAAATTTTTTATAATTCCAAAGGCTATTTGTTACTTTTTCTAAAATTTTTTCTGGAGTCGAAATTTCAAAATCTTGAATTTCTCCAGAAGCAATTTTATAGGTATATTCTAAATGTTCAATCATATGTTGAGGGGTCATAATTCCCCAAACTGGTTGTGTATCTTCTTTTAAGTGATTCAGGCATTCTTGAATTTTCTCCTCAGTCATTTCCACAAATGAAGTTTGCTTTTTCTGCACCATAGTTAGGATCGTTGCAACCGCAACTAAAGGACTATCTTTTTCACTTTTCTGGCTCTCTGGGCGGTTTTCAAAATTAGCATCAAATATTTCAACATGCCATTTTACAATACCGCTAGGATGTTCTGCACTATTTACATCTCGATCTACTTTCTCTTTACAAGTCAGTCTAACATAAATGGTATCATTGTGGTATAGTGGTCTTAAAAACCGAATACTATCTAGGCCATAATTTGCAGAAACCGGGCCTTTATTTGGATAGACAAACAAACCGGCTGCCGCAGAAATGATGAAGTATCCGTGTGCTGTTCTCTTTTCAAAAATACTACCGTCTAAGGAAGTAATGTCTGTATGCGCGTAGAAGTGATCCCAAGTAAGATTGGCAAAATTCTGAATATCAGTATCTGTAAATGTACGTTTATGCGTTTTTAAAGACATTCCTGGCTGAATGTCTTCCCAATGATATTTAAACGGATGCTGTTCTACTTCTTTATAAGTTGCGTTTTGTTGATAAATACCTGTAATTTCTGTTAGCGTGGTAGGCGATCCTTGTATGGCAGTTCGCTGTAAATAATGCTTAATTCCACGAACACCTCCCATTTCTTCACCACCACCAGCACGTCCTGGACCACCGTGAACTAAACTAGGTAGGGGAGAACCATGCCCTGTACTTTCTTTCGCACTATCTCTATTAAGTACTAATATTCTTCCATGATGACTTGCTGCATTAAGAACATATTCTTTAGCGATGTGATCGTTGTTAGTGGCAATGGAAGAGACTAATGAGCCTTTGCCCATTTGCGCTAACGTAATTGCTTCGTCCAAATTCTTGTAGGGCATAATAGTACTTACGGGTCCAAATGCCTCCCGTTCGTGAATCGCTGTATTTTGAAATGGATGGTCTGCTCTTAATAAAATAGGACTAATGAAAGCCCCATTTTTAGCATCTGCTCCCATTGTTTTTATGGTGTCTAAATTGCCATAAACAATTTGCGCTTCTTTTGCCAAATCGTTCACAGAATCTTTAACGGCTTGAACCTGTTGATGACTTACCAATGATCCCATTCTTACTTCTTTCAATCTAGGATCTCCGATGATTACTGAATCTAATGCTTTTCCTAACGAAATTTGAACATCTTCTACCAAATTTTCAGGAACAATAATTCTTCGAATCGCTGTACATTTTTGTCCTGCTTTTACCGTCATTTCTTTTCGAACTTCCTTAATAAATAAGTCGAATTCTGGAGTTCCAGGAATGGCATCTTCGCCTAAAATAGAAGCGTTTAAAGAATCGGCTTCCATAGTAAAAGGAACCGCCTCATTAATAATTCTAGGATGTGCTTTTAATAGTCTACCGGTTGCAGCAGACCCTGTAAAAGTTACAACATCTTGAGATTCTACAGTGTCTAAGATGCTTTTAACTGTCCCGTTTATAATTTGTAATGCACCTTCTGGTAGAATACCTGAAGCAATAATTTCTTTGGCAACTGCTTCCGCCAAGTAGGATGAAGAGGGTGCAGGTAACACCACTGCAGGAACTCCTGCCATCCAATTGACCGCACATTTTTCTAACATTCCCCAAACAGGAAAATTAAAGGCATTTATATGAACAGCGACCCCTTTCTTAGGAACCATAATGTGATGGGCCATGAATCGTCCGCCTCGGGACAAATCGATTGCATCTCCCTCTACATGATAGGGTTGATTTGGAAATAATTTTCTTAAAGAGGCATTGGCAAATAAATTTCCAAATCCTCCTTCGATATCAATCCAACTATCCACTTTGGTTGCTCCTGTTCTATAACTTAACTCATAAAAAGCATTTTTTCTTTTGGTAAGATATAATGCTAATGTCTTAAGCATATTTCCACGCTCTTGAAAGGTCATTTTACGAAGTATTTCTCCTCCTTTAGTTCTTCCGTAGTTGAGTATTTCTGGAACATCCAATCCTTCTATGGCAACACTAGTAAATGCTTCCCCAGTAATGGCGTCTAATACAGGAACTCCTTCTTCTTTCCCTTCAGTCCACTGACCTTGAACGTAATGTTGTATTTTTTTCATATTTTTAAAAATAGATAGTGGATTCCGCATTACGTGCGGAATGAAAAATCGTTATAAATTTACATTCTCAATGATTGCTGCATAGCCTTGTCCAACACCAATACACATGGAAATTAATGCATACCTTTTATGTTGTTCTTGTAATTCTAGTGCTGCAGAATAAGTAATTCTTGTACCTGTAACACCCAAGGGATGCCCAATTGCAATGGAACCTCCATTAGGGTTTATTCTTGGATCATTATCTGCCAATCCCCAAGCTCTAGTGCATGCCAATGCTTGGGCCGCAAAAGCTTCATTTAGCTCAATAATATCTATGTCATCCATGGTTAAACCTGCCTTTTCTAGTGCTTTATTAGCGGCTTGAACGGGTCCAATTCCCATAATCCGTGGTGGGACACCAACAACTGCCGAACTTACTATTTTGGCTAATGGTTTTAGATTGTATTTTTTTACGGCAGCTTCAGATGCTATAATAGTAGCTGCTGCACCGTCATTTAAACCTGAAGAATTCCCTGCGGTTACACTTCCCCCTTCTTTTTTAAAAGCGGGGCGTAATTTTCCTAAAATTGCTAAGGAACTAGATGGTTTTACGAACTCATCTTTTGAAAAAAGAATGGGATCTTTTTTACGTTGCGGAATTTCTACGGTCATAATTTCTTTAGCTAAACGACCATTTTCTTGAGCTTTAGCTGCTTTCATCTGACTCCAATACGCAAATGCATCTTGGTCTTCTCTAGAAATGGTATACTTTTCTACTAGGTTTTCAGCAGTATTTCCCATGCCTTCTGTACCATATAGTTTTTGCATTTTCGGATTGATAAACCGCCATCCAAAACTAGAATCATACATTTTAGAATCGTTACCGAAAGCACTTGAAGGCTTTGCAATAACATAAGGGCCACGCGTCATGTTTTCAACGCCTCCAGAAATAAATAAATCTCCATCACCTGCTTTTATAGCTCGGTTGGCATGAATAATTGCAGACAACCCTGAACTACATAATCGATTAACGGTTTCTCCAGGAACGGTATAAGGTAAACCTGCTAATAACGAAGACATTCTGGCAACATTACGATTGTCTTCTCCAGCTTGATTGGCACAACCCATAATCACATCATCATAGGCTTCTTTCGGAATATTTGGATTGCGTTGTACGATTTCGGAAATTACTAGTGCTCCCAAATCGTCTGTTCTAACTGCAGACAATGTCCCTTTATAATTCCCTATTGGCGTTCTAATGCCATCTATAATGTATGCTTCTTTCATATTTAATTCCTATGAAGGTATGTGTTTATTTAATTCGTACTAACTATTTCCTTAGGGATTTACTCCCAATCTTTTTGAGTGCGATACACGACTCCCTTAAAAAGAGCCACTAATTCATCGCCTCGTTTCACTTCTATAATATTAAAACCTAACTTTGTATTTACTTTTTCTATCACAGATTCAGCAACCAACTCATCTCCTTCGTTTAAAGCCTCAATATGATTGATACTCGTTTCAATTGAAACTGCATACTTTCCATGGGTATTTGCTGCAAAACCAAATGCGGTATCTGCCAACGAATAACTAATACCACCATGTGCTTTGTTCATGCTATTCAGCATGTCTTTTCTAATAGTCATCCCAACTTTACACCGACCTATTTCACATTCTAAAATTTCAATACCTAACCATTGGCTATAGGCATCTTGATGTAACATCTTATATGGAATTGCTTCGCCTTTCAATTAAAAAAATGTTTTATGTTCTCTATTCATTTTACGTAATAATGGACTACAACGATACCTGTCTTCATGATATTCATTATACAATTCATCTAACTTAGAAACACACCAATTGATGCCTTTTTCATCTGCCCAAGCCAATAGACCTTTCGGATAATTAACCCCTTTTGTCATGGCATTATCAATATCTTCTGCAGAGGCTATATTAAAAAACAGAGCGTCTGCTGCCTCATTAATGAGCATGACCAACACACGGTCAAAAATACCTTGAGAAAGTGCCTCGTTTATACTAGGTGAAGGCTTCATTGCTCCCTCAGTATAATCATAATAGCCCTTTCCAGATTTACGACCTAAATAACCTGCTTCAGCAAAACGCTTTTGTGTAAATGCTGGTTTGTATCTTGAGTCGAAATAGAAGGCTGTAAATACAGTTTCAGTAACTGTGTAATTCACGTCATTACCAATAAAATCCATGAGTTCAAATGGCCCCATTCTAAAACCTCCTATAGTTTTTAAACTATAATCTATGGTGGCAAAATCTGCAATTCCTTCTTCATATATTCGCAAAGCTTCCCCATAAAATGGTCTCGCCACACGATTTACGATAAACCCAGGGGTGTCTTTGGCAACAGCGACTGTTTTTTTCCAACTAGCAATGGTGTCTATGGCTTTTTCTAAGGTTTCAGAAGAGGTTTGAATTGCCGGAATAACTTCAACCAATTTCATTAAAGGTGCGGGATTAAAAAAGTGTATTCCTACACAACGTTCTGGTTTTTTTAGTGATGCCGCAATAGAAGCTATGGATAAACTGGAGGTGTTTGATGCGATGATACAAGTATATGAAACATAGCTTTCTAACTCTGAAAACACCTTCTTTTTAATGTCAATATTTTCAATGATTGCCTCAATGGTTAGGTCAGAATCTGCGAGCTCTTTTAAGGAGTCGACATACCTAATATTCGCTTGAATTCTATGTTTTTCTTCGGAAGCCATTCTCCCTTTTTCAATAAGGCGTAATAATATTTTTTCTAAACCGGCTTTCGCTTTATCTAAAGCCTCCTGGCTAGTGTCGAATAATTTAACTTTACAACCAGCTGTAGCTGCAACCTGCGCTATGCCACTTCCCATTGTTCCGCCTCCAATAATCCCTACATTCATTTTACTTCCCTTTAAATTCTGGTTTTCTTTTTTCTATAAATGCAGCAACACCTTCGGCATAATCTTCTGTACTTGCTGCTTCAATTTGCAATTTAGATTCTAAAGCAAGTTGAGATTTTAAATCATTGGTCATTGATGTGTTAAATAATTCTTTAATAAGACCTAAGGCTTTTGTAGGCATATTAGCCAATTTAAGAGCTACTTTAGTAATAGTATCATCAAACTCATCTGTAGGTACACATTTATAAATCATGCCCATTGCATCAGCTTCACTAGCCGAAATTTTATCGCCTAACATCGCTAAAGCTAACGCTTTTTGAAATCCGATTAGACGCGGTAAAAAGAATGTACCAGCACTATCAGGTACTAAACCAATTAAACTAAACGCTTGAATAAAATTGACTTTGTCGTGAGCAATAACAATATCACAGGCCAAAGCAATATTTGCACCTGCTCCAGCAGCTACACCATTCACAGCAGCAATTACTGGCTTTTTAATATCCCTAATTCGAGTGATTATTGGATTGTAATGCTCTTCGAGTATTTTTTTAAATCCAGGATTTAATTCTGGATCTGTAACTTCTTTCAAATCTTGACCTGCACAGAACGCTTTACCATTTCCTTTAATCACAATTGCTCTAACATCATCATTGCTTTCACAATCATCTATTATAGTTTGTAAGCCTAATGCCATCTCTCTGTTAAAACTGTTAAAAACCTCTGGTCTGTTTAACGTAATATGCGCTATTTTATTTTCAACTTTTAACAGAATCGAATTACTATTCATACGTGTAATTATTATTTATTTAAGACATTTAAAGTAATCAAAAGGCTCTTGGCATTCATCACACTGAAATTGTGCTTTACATGCTGTGGAACCAAACTGACTTACAAGTCTTGTGTTTTGCGAACCACAATTGGTACACTTTACAATTCGTTTGTCGTTAAGCAGTACATCTTTGTCTGCTTGTGCATCTAAAGGTGCTGCAATACCATAGTCTTCTAATGCTTTTCTTCCTCTTGGGGTTATCCAATCTGTGGTCCAAGCCGGATGTAAAATCAAATCAACTTCAGAAATATATCCTACGTCTTTTAAAGCACTTTTAATGTCGTCTCCAATCACATCCATTGCCGGACATCCGCTATATGTTGGCGTGATTTCAATTTTTACAATATCATTAACTATTAGAGCAGAACGAACTACACCCATATCCATTATTGAAAGAACTGGAATCTCAGGATCTGAAACTTTTTCAAGAATATCAAATAATCTATGGTCTATATTTTGTTCTGTTATTGTCATAATTTAAAATAAAAGAGGTCGATGCTCTGGAAATAATATTTGCTCATTTAATTAAACCAAAAAGTTACCATTCCATATTTGGATAGGTACGTTGCATGTATTGCAGGTCACTCAACAAATACCCTAAATGCTCGGTGTGAATTCCTTCCTTTCCGCCTTTTTGAAAATATTTTGAATCGGGAACCTCTAGGGTTGATTCTAATAAAAGATCACTTACATTTTTGTAATACGTATCTTTTAACATAGTAACATCAACTCCAACTCCTATTTCGACCATTGCTTTATCAGCTTCAGTTTGATGAAATAGCTCATCAGTATACGTCCACAAATCATTTATAGCTGATTGCATTTTACTTTTACTTTCATCAGTACCATCACCCAAACGTTTTACCCAATCTGAAGAGAAACGCTCATGATAACTCACTTCTTTAATACATTTATTTGCGATTGCGGAAAGGGTTAAATCTGTGCTTTTTTGCAGTTCTGA
The DNA here is from genome assembly GCA_964275545.1 of uncultured Polaribacter sp. GTDB lineage: Bacteria > Bacteroidota > Bacteroidia > Flavobacteriales > Flavobacteriaceae > Polaribacter. The sequence goes on along the minus strand of CAXYCO010000022.1, from coordinate 6,397 downwards.
TAAAAATGATAAATGGTAAACATCAAATAAAAATTGACGCCCTAAGGTATATGCAAAGTCTGTATTTGGCTGCTCAACCAGTAATACATTTTTGTATTCACGCTCTTTTCTGAGCATGGCAATATCATCTTCTGTTCTCTGGTCACCTGCAATTTTTGCAGCATATTGAAAATAACTACGTACCTGACCAAATAAATCTAAAGAAATATTAGTGCACGCAATATCGGTTTCTAAACTTGGTCCGTGACCGCATAACTCCCCCAAACGTTGACCTAGAATTAAGCTGTTATCTGCAATACCAAGAATATAGTTATATAAATTTTCGTTTTTCATTTCTAATCTTTTTTCTAGAAGATGTTGCAAAATGCTACAAAACTTATAGATTTAATTAATAAAACCTTATTTATCAAAGGGACGTATTACATGTGTTTTATATCGTCTGGTAACTCGTAAAATGTAGGATGTCGATATACTTTATCATGCGCTGGCTCAAATAATTCACCATTATTTTCAGGATTAGATGCGGTGATGTGTTTAGACTCTACAACCCAAATACTCACACCTTCACTTCTTCGTGTGTAGACATCTCTAGCATTCTCTAGAGCCATATCCTCATCTGCGGCATGTAAACTACCACAATGACGATGTTCTAATCCGTTTTTACTTCTTACAAAGACCTCCCATAGCGGCCAGTTTTTTGTTGACATAACGTACTTTTTTAGACTGCTTGTTTTTGTTTTCTTTCTGATTTTTTCTCTGCATGAGCCATGGCTGCATTGCGCACCCATTCTCCACCTTCCCAAGCACCAACTCTTGCTTTCATTCTAGCTTTGTTCATGGGTCCATGACCTTTGACTACTTGCCAAAATTCATCCCAGTTAATAGCTCCAAAATCATAACTCCTGCGCTCCTCATTCCATTTTAAATCTGCATCCGGAATTGTAAGACCTATTAATTCTGCTTGAGGCACAGTTTGATCTATAAACTGTTGACGTAAGTCATCGTTAGATTTTCGTTTCAATTTCCATTTCATAGATTGTTCTGTATGAATAGACTCTGCATCTGTAGGTCCTAACATCATTAAGCTAGGCCACCACCAACGATTCAAAGCATCCTGTGCTAGGTCTTTTTGTTCTGGTGAACCTTGAGCTAATTTCATCATAATTTCAAAACCTTGACGTTGGTGAAAACTCTCTTCTTTACACACACGAATCATCGCTCTGGCATAGGGGCCATAAGAAGTATTGCACAATGGTACTTGATTGATAATGGCTGCACCATCAACCAACCAGCCAATGGCTCCCATATCTGCCCAAGTAATTGTTGGGTAATTAAAAATACTAGAGTATTTGGCTTTTCCAGTATGTAACTGATCATACATTTCTTCTCTAGAAATCCCTAAAGTCTCGGTTGCCGAATACAAGTATAACCCGTGCCCTGCTTCATCTTGAACTTTTGCCAATAATGCTACCTTACGCCTTAATGAAGGTGCTCTTGTAATCCAATTTCCTTCTGGAAGCATTCCTACAATTTCAGAATGTGCATGTTGAGACATTTGCCTGATATGTGTTTTGCGATACTTTTCTGGCATCCAATCTTTTGGTTCGATTTTTTCATCTCTCGCAATACGCTCATCAAATCGTTTTTCTAAACTTCTAATTTGCTCTTCACTCATGGTTTTAGCTTTTAGCTGATGGCTTTGAGGCCAAAAGCATGTTTAACTTATTTTATTTTTAGAAATAGGTTTTTTAACACCTTTTTATTTAATTTATATCGCTAGCCAGTGGACATAAGTAGCTGCTATTTAAATGCGTTAATGTCTTGAGAAAACAGTTATTACTAACTTAATAATCTTAACATCATTATACATCAAAATCTACGACCACTTCTCCAGCGGTTGGCACTGCTTGACAGCTTAGTACCAAATTTTGAGATACTTCTTTCTCATCTAAGGCATAATTGATTTTCATTTCAACCGATCCTTCTATAACTCGACATTTACAAGTGCTACAAACTCCTCCTTTGCAAGCAAATGGTAAATCTGCTCCTGCACTTAACGCAGCATCTAGAATGTTATCATAGTCTTTGGTCATTGTAAATAAAAATTCTTTACCCCCATCAACAATAGTCACTTCTACTCCTTCTACTTTTTGTTTCGCTAATCGTTCTGCCCGTTTTATATCCTCCTCTGAGAGTCCTGTAACAAATAGTTCAAAATGAACTAATTCTCTGGGTAAGCCTTTAGTAATTAAATATTCACTTACGTAGTTCACCATTTTTTCTGGCCCACAAAGAAAAACATCATTGGTATCTGGAATATCAATAAAATTCCTAGTGATAACCTCCATTTTATCGTCATCAAAGCGGCCATTAAACAGTTCAATATCACGACGTTCTTTGGTTAAAAAATAGTAAATCTCTAATCGGCCAAAAAATGCATTACGAAGTTGTTCTAAAGCTTCTTTAAAAATAATAGACTTGGCTGTTTTATTTACATAAAACAATTTACAAGTCGCATTTGGTTCAGTCTGTAAATGTGCTTTTAACATTGATAGCACTGGTGTAATACCACTACCTGCTGCAAAGAAAAGATAGTTTTTAGCACTATTTGGCTGCACGGGCACGCCAAATTTACCACTTGGCGCCATAACCTGCATAATATCTCCAACTTCAACCTCTTGATTGATATAAGTTGAAAATTTTCCACCAGGGATCTGTTTTACGGCAACTTTCCATTGCTGATCAAATGGACTTGAACACAGAGAATATGAGCGACGAACATCTTCATCATTAATTATTGCTTTAAGTGTTAAATGTTGCCCTTGACTAAATATAAAAGCCTCTTTCAATTCTTCTGGGATATCAAAAGTGACCACTGAAGTATCATTAGTCTCCTTGTAAATATCTAAAACTTTAATATTGTGAAACTCCGCCATTTTTATCTTTAATTAATAAAGTAAATTACAAACTAAAATCAATAAACTAACACTTGTTAGTTTAAACAACAAAGATAGTGATTATATTTCTTAATTAGATGTTAATTCCCTCAATGAGCACCTGATTGAGACTATGAGTGAGTTCATTTCTATCTAAATCTTCTTTTTTAGGAATCCACAAATACAAAGAGCGTAAAGTTGTTAACATCGAAAACATGATAATTTCAGGATTCGTTTTCTTAATTTCAGAATTAGCAATACCGGCTTTAATGATGCTAATAACACTAGTTTCGTATTCATTTCTAAGCTTTAAATAATACTCAAGATGCTCTTCTAAATGCATCCAATCATTATTTAAAGAAGCCATATCATTGGTGTTATTTGCTGTAATTTTCACATGTAATGCAACGATCTTCTTTAACTTTGAAATGCTGGAAGATTCGGTTTGTGTAATATTATGCATTCCATCTGTAAACTCTTTTGCTATAGAAATTATAATAACCTTAAGAATTTCCTGTTTAGAATCGATATGATTGTATAGACTTGCTGCTTTTATACCCATATCCGTTGCCAGATCACGCATAGTAACTGCACTGTACCCTTTTTCTTTAAAAAGTTTAGCTGCTGTTTTTATAATTTCTTCTTTACGTGTTTCTTGTTTCATTTCTAAAAAATATTAATTTAATTGACTCAAAAATAATTAAAATGATTAGATATGTATTTGTTCAGAAATTCTTTTTTATTTTTATAAAAATTTTTAACCAACTTAAGAAATATATTAATATGAATGAAGTACAAGAGTATCTAGAAAAAGGTGCTGTTATTTTAGATGTAAGAACTAAATTAGAGTGGGATCATGGTCATTCTGAAGGAGCAAAACATATTGTTTTAACTACAATTCCATTACATGTAGAAGAAATTAAATCTTGGAATAAATCAATAATTGCAGTATGTAAAAGTGGTGGTAGAAGTGAACAGGCTTCACAATTTTTATCTCATCATGGGTTGGATATTATTAATGGAGGACCCTGGCAAAATGTAGATAATTTTTTAGGTCAAAAATAATTATTAAACCCTCTGCTACGTAATTTTTTTAATCTTTCGTTCACTTTAAAAGAGCTCATTATTTTTTTTAAAGTAGCAAAAAAACTACCTAAAACTGCACCAACAAAAAGACCCATTTTTAGTGGAGCAAAGTCATGACCAGTTATTAAATACTTGAGGTAAAAAACTATAATACCAATTAAAATAGAGATTGATAAAACTTGAAGTTTAGAATTTGATAAATGATCGTAAATACCACATAATAATCCGGTAATTATTGAAGTAGCCGTGATTTTTGTAAGAAATAAATCTAAAATAGAACCATCAGTTACAAAAATAGACGTGATAGAAATTCCTATAATAGCCCCAGCGAATATTCCTATTGCAATTTTTTTTATCATAATAATTTAACCTTATAGATATGGGACTATATAAATGTACAAAATATTTTTTAGTGTGTGTAATAAAGTTTTTTTCTTGGTTTTTGGTTTTAATTATTATCTATATGCATTATTGTTCAATGATGTTTTTGAGAGATCAGATATAGAGTAAGAGTTACTCTATACATTTTGCTTCAAAAGATATTTTGATGATAATAGTTTCAAAAATCAGGTAAATGAAAGAGTTAAATGTAATTGAGATGACTTAAGCTTTATAGAGAAAAAATTATCTGAAGTATTTTTAAAACTTTATGGATGGAAATTTAGAGTGTAGTATTTCTTTTTTAGTTTCTAAATTTTTTAAAAATTGTTGATGCTGATTAGAATTAGGATTAAACGGTCTGTGTGCAATTCTTTTTTGAATTACTTCAACTTCTTGCATTACTTTTTCTGTATCGGCAGAAATCCAAGTTTACAAAATTTATTCCAAATATAATTGATGGCTGTTTTATTGGGATGAAGCATGTCTTCTGCATAGAACCTGTAATCGCGCAATTCATCCATCATGATTTCATAACTAGGGAAGTAGGACACATATGGCTGCTTCAAAACTTGATGAATTCCGGAGATTAAATGAGATTTACTTCTTTGATTTTCTATAAAACCATCTTTTAAATGTCGAACCGGAGATACCGTAAACAGAATAGTGGTGTTGGTATTTATTGATTTTATAAGTGAAATTATTTCTTCTAAAGTTTCTGAAACTTTATGAATAGTTAAGATTTTTTTTAAGAATTTTTTTTGTGGAACTTTGTGACAATTAGCAACAGTAGTATCTGTTTCTATAAATTTATATGTCCAAGAAGTTCCCAATGTAATAATAATATGAGTTGCTTCTTTTAACTTTTTATTTGTTACTTTTATTGAAGTATTTAGGCTTTCTAGAAGCTCACCTTTATTTTCAGAACTTAAACTAGAATGAGCATCGAAACAATGCCATCGTTCGTTTTGAAAGATTAAATCATTACCTGTATATTCTTTCGAATAAATAGCGTTTTTAATTAAATTTTTAATTGCCTTGGGATGAAATAAAATTCCAAATGGATTTTGTATGGATTGAAACTTAAAATAAGCAAGCCTATCACCAATGTTTTCTGAAAAACAAGATCCTAACAGTAATATTTTAGAATTGTAATTTATTGGATTTATAGTTTCCTTTTTTAAAGGAATTTGAGTTTGGAGGTTCATGTTACTATTTCAGAAAAGTTTTACATTTCAAAGATAATGCTTCAAACCTTTATTTCAATACTTTTTTATTTCTTGAAGTTCACCGTATTGATAACAGAAAAAGTAAGTTCCTGCGATACTTTGAGATGAATTAATCATATAATTTGTTTTTAGTATGTATATAATTATTTGTAATCTGGTTACAACGACCTCATGAATATCTATTTAGAAAACGCATTTAAAAAGTTTAATTTTGAAGGAAAAACTTACACCAAATAATCTTTTGCTCGTTCTAGAAGCTTTCTGTATTCCACCAGGATTTTTACCACCAGCTGTTGCAAAAAAGTTTTGTCCACCTCCACCACCGTGAATTAGTTTTCCTAATTCTCTTACTACTTTTCCTGCATCATATCCACGTTCGTTTGCTAATTCTTTAGAAATATAGCAAGTTAGCATGGCTTTTGTCTTTGTTTTCTGAAGTTGCAAATAATAAAAATAAGTTCTCATATTCTTTGCCTAAAGCAAAGGCTAAATTTTTAATGCCATTCTGGTCTAAATCTACTTTAGTTGCCAGGAATTTTACCCCATTAATTTCTTGTAATTGATTTTTAATTTCAACTGATAAATTTTGTGCTTTATTCTTTAACAACTGTTCAAGTTGTTTTTTTAATAGTGTGTTTTCATTTTGTAAAGCTTTTACTGCTTTTACAGGGTCTTTTGTGTTGTTTAAAATATCTTTTACTTCAAATAAAGTTTTATTGTTCTCTGAATAAAAATCTTTAACAGCATCATTTGTTATCGCTTCAATTC
>CAXYCO010000021.1:0-22847 GCA_964275545.1 uncultured Polaribacter sp. | reverse complement strand
TTCACATTATGATAAAAGAAAATACTTGGTTTAAAATTTTCTATAAGCTCAATAGTTTGGGTTTTAATGGCCTGTATTTTGATATTAAAATTGGTAGAAGAAAATACATTAGAATTAGAATTTGGTAATTTTAATCATTTTACCTTTAGATTCAATAGCATGGCATTGGCATTGTAGGTTAATGCTCACTTTATAAGATTTTAATTTTCTTATCTATGAAGTAATCTTTGTGTGTCAATACCTAATGCACTTAAAATTATATAGTTATAAGGTATTAATTACAGTTTTAGTAATACGCTCACTATAACTATTTATCTTCCAATGATCTGGTTTCCATCCTTTTAAAAAACGATGAAAATCTGCCCAAGCAAAAGCATATAAAGTTCGCCACTCTCTCTCTAGAGCTTCATTTTTTTTACCCATTGCTTTGTGTAAAGCTCTAAAATAACTATCTAAAATTTTTGTCTCTAGTCGTTCACACTCTTTTTCTTGTAAACAACTACCTATAAAATAGGCGACGTCTTTTATACCACAACCACCACCACATATTGATAATCTACTCCGGCAACTTCTCCATTCTCAGAAAAACAAAAATTTGCCAATTTAGCATCGCCATGAACAAAGGTTTTATACCTAGCATTGTTCAATTTTGCATTTATAGCAACTGCCGCATTTTTTAAGTTAATATCCTTTAAAGCCTCTAATTCTTGAGGTCTAGTTTGTAAATGCCAATAAGTTCCTACTTCCCATAAACCACTTGGATGTGCCCCTAAAAATCTTGCATGAAATTTTGCTAGCCATGTTAAGCAAGAAACTATTTCAGCCCAGTTAACTGTATTTTTTCGCACAGAGAAACCGGCTGCATCTAAATCTTCTAAAATAATTAAAACGTCTTCATTTCTTTTTAAGGTTCCAAAACAATGAGGCACTCTAGAACTACTCTTTTTACTATAGGATGCATACCAAGAACTTTCTACCTCATAGGATTTTAGTTTTCTTGTGTGACTAAGTTTGTTATTCCAACCTATTGGATGTGTGAGGTTTTCGGGAATTTGAACGTGTTTTACCACCACACTATTTACAGGAGCACCTGTTAATTCAAATCGAATAATTTTTCCATATCCACTCCATAGATCTTGAAGTGTTTCTGTTTCTTGTAAATGAAATGCTCCAGTTCTATTTAAAATAAACGATTTAAAGGAAGCATCCATTTTTTGTATAATTTTAAAATATATTTTTCTGCATAGCTCTTCTTTGTGTTTATTTCTAGAGATTTTTGCAGATTTCTTTTAATAAATTAAAAATCAGCAACTAGTTTATAATTCTTTTTCTAGTTACTATCATATGGATGTTTAGCTAAAATTACTGCAATTGTCTCAAACAGCCAACCAGTGCAACTTTTAAAACCTATTAATAGATAATTTTAAAACCAGCCAAATAAATATAATTTAATATGTGAGTAAATGCCCTGGTTTTGATGTCATTTTCTTTATTGGAGGAGCAAATTGTGTAAGTTTTATACCCTTGACGGCTGCTTTATATTCTTCAAGTGTAGGTATCCTACCAAGAATTGCAGAAAGAACAACTACCGGTGTTGATCCCAGTAATGATTCTCCTTTCTTACGATCAGAGTCTTTTACAACTCTTCCCTGAAATAAACGTGTAGAAGTAGCCATTACAGTATCTCCTTTTTCAGCTTTTTCTTGGTTCCCCATACAAAGGTTACAACCAGGACGTTCTAGATACAATATATTATCATATTCAGTCCTAGCTATGCCTTTTGGAGCTGAATCATCAAATTCAAAACCAGAATATTTTTGAAGAATTTTCCAGTCGCCTTCTTCTTTAAGTTCATCAATAATATTGTAAGTAGGTGCAGTTAATACTAGCGGTGCTTTAAATTCAACATTTCCATAGTGCTCCTCTAAATTTTTTAGCATTTTGGCGACTATCTTTATGTCACCTTTGTGAACCATACAAGAGCCTATAAAACCTAAGTCTATTGACTTTTGTCCTCCGTAAAAAGAAAGTTCGCGAATGGTATCATGTGTATAACGTTTAGAAACATCTTCATTATGAACATCTGGATCTGCAATCATTGGTTCATCAATAATATCTAAATCTACAACAAATTCAGCATGATATTTAGCATTTTCGTCAGGTGTTAGTGGAGGTTTTTCACCTGATTTAATTTGATCAATTCGTTTGTTTGCTTTATCAATAAGTCCTTGAAGAACTTTGTGATCGTTATCCATGCCTTTGTCGATCATTATTTGAATTCGACCTTTTGCAATGTTTAGTGATTGTATAAGTGTATCGTCTTGAGAAATACAGATAGAAGCTTTAGCTTTCATCTCTGCTGTCCAATCTGTAAAAGTAAAGGCTTGATCTGCAAGAAGGGTTCCTATATGAACCTCAATAATTCTTCCTTGAAATATATTTTCGCCTTTAAATTTCTTTAACATCTGATATTGTGTAGCATGAACAACATCACGAAAATCCATGTGATCTTTCATTTGTCCTTTAAAAGTCACTTTCACAGATTCTGGTATTGGCATAGAAGCTTCACCAGTCGCCAAGGCTAACGCAACGGTTCCAGAGTCTGCGCCAAAAGCAACGCCCTTAGACATTCTGGTATGAGAATCTCCCCCAATAATAATAGCCCAATCATCTATAGTAATGTCATTTAGTACTTTATGAATTACATCGGTCATTGGTGGGTATTTATGCTCTGGATGACGCGCTGTTATAAGTCCAAAGTCACTCATAAATTTCATTAGTCTAGGAATGTTTGCTTGAGATTTTAAATCCCAAACGGAGGCTGTATGGCAGCCAGATTGATAACCTCCATCTACTATAGGTGATATAACAGTAGCGGCCATCATTTCCAATTCTTGAGATGTCATTAATCCTGTTGTGTCTTGAGAACCAACGATATTGACTTCTACACGAACATAGGAACCTGCATGTAAGGTAGCACCAGATGTACCAACTGCGTTTTTATTAAAAATCTTTTCTACTGCAGTAAGCCCTTGTTTTTCTATAGATATTTCTTTAGAAGTAGCATATACGGGTACTAAATCAGTACCAAGTGTCTTTGCAGCAAAAGCTTGTAATTTTTTACCAAACACAATAGCATAAGAGCCACCAGCTTTCATAAACTCCATTTTTTGGGGTGTAAAAGCCGAAGAAATATCCATTAATTCTTTTTTTCCCTCGTAAAGCTTTTTTGTTTTAGTATTAATAGTAAGAACAGTTCCTGTAGCTACAGAGTAGGTTTGTTCTAAAACAGGTTCTTGATTTTTGTCAAAAATAATATTACCAGATTCATCATATTTTTTTTCCCAGTTTTTTAAATCCAATCCAATACCACCAGTTACATCAACAGTAGTAAGAAATATAGGAGATATGCCATTTGTACCCGCTACTATTGGAGCATTGTTTATAAAGGGAATGTATGTACTGGCTTTTTTACCAATCCATAATGCTACGTTATTTACACCAGACATTCTCGACGATCCTACACCCATTGTTCCTTTCTCAGCAATCAGCATAACTCTCTTATCTGGGTGTTTAGCTTGAATAGCAAGCAATGCTTTTTGTTGTTCTTTATTATGCTCAAACATACATTGTCCATGCAATTGCCTATCTGATCTTGAATGTGCATCACCTCCTGGCGATAATAAGTCAGTTGAGATATCACCAATACCCGCAACAAAGGTTACAAGTTTTATTTCTTCTGGAAGATCTGGTAGTTTGGTAAAAAACTCAGCCTTAGCATAACTTTGTATGATATCTTTAGCTATTGTATTGCCATCTTCTAAGGCTTTTTTTAAACGAGCGGTATCGGCTTCGTATAGGAAAACTTGCGTCTTTAATACTTTTGCAGCTTCTTTAGCTTTAAAAATATCATTACTAAGCGCTATATCTAATAGCACTTTAACTGAAGGTCCTCCCTTCATATTTGATAATTGTTCAAAGGCAAAAGCAGGTGAAATTTCTTCTACAACACATTCACCAATAATAATGTCCTTTAAAAATTTAGACTTAACAATAGCAGCACTAGTGGTACCCGGTAATACATTGTATATAAAGAAATCGAGAGAATCTTTTCTATGTTGATTGTTTAAATCTTTGATCTGTGATATAATTTCAATTAATAAATCAGCACCATCAATCGGTTTTGGATCAAGATTTTCAACTTTTCTTTCTTCAATTTCATTAAGGTATTCACTATATAAACTCATAAAAATTTTCTATTAAATTGAAGAGTGTCTTCAAATTATTTACTTTAGGATGCAAAAATAAGTAAATTGCTCGATTTAATATAAAATATTCTATTCCAACTTAAATAATTTTAATTTTATAAAGGTTCTAACCATTTATTCAATAGCTCAATACACTTTTTTTGGTAAAAACAGCTTGACCACATCAATTTACAAAAAGTGTGATGTTTTCTTTGTATGCAAGATCATCTTATCCTTCTTATACACTACCTAGTTATGGTTTATTTATGATAAATTAGAGTAATTGAATTCTGATTTTTTTAATGAAGTTTTTTTTAATTGGTTTTTAATAGCCATCTAAACTGCAAATTTACACTATTGGTTTTTTTAAGAATATTTCTAAGTTTTTTTAACATTCAACTATATTTTGAGTTTATCTTTGGCTTTGGTATCATTTGTAAATTGGGTAATTTTATTGACCTTATTAAATGAACATTTTTCCGATTGAGAAAACATCACTCAAAAGTTGTATTTTAGAGACAAATACAACTTCTCATTTTTAAAATTATTTATGCCTTAAACAAATAGTATGACTTTAAAACATTTGAGACGCTATATCATACTATCACTACTATTATTTATTATTAGTTCTTGTTCTTTAGTTAAAATAGAAAGTGAGCAAACACCCCTTGGAATAAGAGAGTTAAATACAAGGTTATTAACTCAAAATTTTGCTCGAAATGCAATGGATCGAGTCGAATCTGCAGCGGATAGTATTTTTAATTTGTCAATGGGTCAAAATAAAATTCAGTTAAACTCAATACGGTGGAAAATTGAAACTTTAGAGGAGCTAGGTAAAATAAGTTTTCAAACAGAACCTAAAATAGCTTTATTAGACACATGGGCCTATTTTTTAGAAGTAAAAATTTTGTTAGAAACCTCCTTGTTTGATCACTTTTTTGGACCATACAGAACAGTTGCTCTTGGGGTTACAACAAAAAATATCAAGGAGATAGAGAATATAGCTTTAAAAGTATTACCTAATCATGAATTTATAAAAAACAAAGATTTTGTACAAACATATGCAAAGAGTAATTCCTCATTATCACAAAATGAATTTAAACACCAATCTCTAAGAGATTCTTATCTAAAATTCAAAAAAATTCCAGATAGTATTGCCTTTCAAACTGTTGGAACTTTAGCAGAGGTATTGTCAAACGCCAGCAATCATTTTGGATATTTTTCTGATGCATCAAGCAAAAGATTTTCATGGAAGGCCGATATGATCTTAAAAAAAAATGGACTTGATTCTGTTTCATTTCAAGAGAAATTAGCTGAGTTTGAAACACAATTTGATCGGTTGCTTACAGTGGCAGAAAAGTCTCCAGAAAATATCGATTTGGCTATCAAAGAATTTAGAAATAATATCAGTCCTCTCTTTAGTAACCTTAATGAAGAGATTAGTTCAGCCATACAAAGTTTATCTTCAAATATCGTCTCTATAGATACAATCTTTATAAGAGAGCGAGTCGCTTTAGATTCAATTATTAAGAGAGAGCGGGCTGCACTAATTACCAAAGCAGATAACTTGGTAGAAAATGGAATTGAAAATACATTTAAAGGTTTAGAAAGAATTGTTCGTAAATTAATACTTTACTTCATCCTATTGTTCGTTATTGTTTTAGGATTGCCTTTTTATTTGGGGTATTTAACAGGCAAACGAAAATCTAAATCAAAGTAACTTTTTAAAACGATGACTAGGATTTATTTTTTTGTAAATAAAAGACGCTTGTCATTTACACGGTCTATTCTTAATACTTTGTAGTCTAAAATATAATTTTGATACAATCTCCAAGGAAATTTATCACCTTGCTTGGGTAATATATCTTTGGCTCTATGAATATACCCAGAGTTTAGGTTTATTAGAGGCAATTCCCCTAAGTTTTCTTCAATTACATTTGATGTAACAGAGCTATACTCATGCTTATCCATGTAATTTAATAATCTAGAAATGTACTCGCTAGTTAAATCGCTTTTTAAAGTCCAAGAGGCATTTGTATAGCCAGCAAAAACAAAAAAATTAGGAAGCTCACTTAGCATCAATCCTTTGTATATAAATTTAGTAGTAATATTAAATTGTTGATGGTCTAAGGATATTTTTGCACCGCCAAAAGGCAATAGTTTGAGTCCAGTTGCACTGATCACAATATCTGCCTCTAGAATTTTTCCCGATTTTAAAAGAATGCCGTTTTCTGTAAAATGTTCAATAACATCCGTAACCACAGTTGCTTTTTTAGCTTTTACGGCCTCAAAAAAATCACCATCTGGGACCAAACATAAGCGTTCATCCCAAGGGCTGTAGTTTGGAGTAAAATGGGGTTCTATTGGGAAATCTCCAAGTTCTTTTTTAATTCCTTTTAAAATGAATTTTTTCATTGTTTTTGGGAATCTTTTACATAAGTTAAAAAAGAACATATTCCCTAAAATATTTTTAGACCTAACAATCTTATGAGCAATTTTTGTGGGCATTATTTTTTTGATAAAAACAGCAATTTTATCTTTGTTGGGCAGAGCAGCAATATAGGTAGGTGATCTTTGTAGCATTGTTACTTTTTTAACGTCTTTTGCTATTTCAGGGATAATGGTTACCGCTGTGGCACCGCTACCAATCACTACTACTTTTTTATTCTGATAGTCCAAATCTGTATCCCACTTTTGAGGATGAATAAAACGTCCTTTAAAGTTTTTTATCCCCTTAAAATCAGGAGTGTATCCGTTATCATAATTATAATAACCACTGCAATTAAAGATGTATTTAGAGGTGTAAAAAGATTCTTCTTTCGTTTTTGGATTGATAGCTTTTACCGTCCATAAATTTTGAGACGAATCAAAGTTATAACTATCTACTTTTTGATGAAAAGTAATGTTATCTTTTACATTATATTCTTTAGTAGCTTCATTTAAGTATTTTAAAATTGAAGGAGCGTTTGCAAATGATTTATCGTCATCCCAAGTTTTAAAAGAATATCCAAAAGTATACATATCAGAATCTGAACGGATTCCTGGATATTTAAAATAGCTCCAAGTCCCACCAATTTCAGATCTAGCTTCTAATATTCTATAAGTTTTTGTATTATTTTTTCTGTGTAAATGGCAAGCTGCCCCAATGCCAGAGAGGCCTGCTCCAATTATTATAATATCAGTATACTTTGAGCTCATTGTAAATGTTTTATACTTTCTAAAAGTTTAAATTCAGCAAAAAATGGAGTGATTTTTAAAACTTCAAGTCACTAATTTAGACAAATACTATTGGCATTGCAAACCTCTTAGGTTTAAAAAAGAAGATTTTGGTTAGAAGTAGATTTTAGGTGAAGTTATTGATCGCATTTACTCAATAATAGCAGGTTTGTTACATTTTTGATGAAAGCCCGTTTTATGAATAGTTAACGAAACTTTTTGATAGTATATTGGAGTATTACTGCTATGGCTTCCGTTTGAATTTGATGAAAATTGAATCCACCCAAAATGAGTGCAATTTTTAACTTTAAAGACTACTCCAAGATATTTATTTTTTAAAAGAGCATTTTTTCCACTTCCTAAATCGTTAAAATTAAAACGATCTGAAAAATCGGTATCCTTACCAACAAATTTACCCTTAGAAAGGATTGAAGTACTTTTGCTAATCTTATTATTTGTACCAATTGGAATAATTAGAGGCATCGATCGATTTCCTGAAGGTTTTGACAGACATTTAAAATCAGGAATATTATCACCATTGATATCGATTTGTAATTCTTTACCGCGAGAGAAGGTAAATGTAGTTGCCTGTTGAATAACGATAGTTTTGTCACTTTCTAAATAATTAAAAAAGGTATAGGTAAGTAAAATTATAATGACTCCGATACTAAGTATCCAGTGGGTTTTTATGCTTGAAAGTATAGGGTGTAAAGACATTTACTAATTTAATTATAAAACGGTTAGAAAGGGTTTGTAAACGATTAACAATATAGAGTGCACAATCATAAGATAGTTTTATAGCTCATAATTCTCATATTTCCTCTTTTGTACTTTTTTAATGACAGCTTTAAAATTATTAAGTTTTCAGATTTTACTGGGGTTAGTTTACCTCCCTTTTCTTAAAACTTCGTTATATCTCATTGGCATTCCATCAATTTTGTTGAAGAGTGTTTCTTTCAAAAGGACTGACGGTTGTTGAAGTTTTACCTTTCCATCTAAGCCTATTAAAAGGACTTCAAATTTTTTATTCTGATCAAAAAGATTTCGTGTTTCTTTAGAGATTTTTCCGGTATGTTTTTTTGAATTATTCCCATAATCAAACGAAGTATACTTATCACCTTCTATTATATACATTATACATTTCCTTTCTAAAAGAGCTTCTTCCGAGTTTTTAAATTGATTTATTTGATCATGATATTTTTTTGTTGTAAAGTTTGAAGTCTTTATAATTAGGATTCTATTCTTCCATATATGCTTTTTTAAATCTTGCCCGTAAGTGTAATTACAAGCAAAAGAAAACATGATGATGCCAATTATATTTATAGACAATACCTTATATACATTCATTATTCTGATTTTTTAGGATCTGCGTCCCAAATTAAATATTTTAATAAAACAAAACTAGTAAAAATATAAACAAAGGTTTTCAAAATAAAACTCTTAATAATACTACTTAATTTTTATCACGGTGATTTTATTTTCATTGATTTTTTGGACAATAATTCATGTTTATTGAAGTACAGAACACTAAGACCTCTTGGGTAAAATCAAGACTTTTCTGATAGATTGCTTCTCAGGATTAAAAATTTTTAAATTCATAGTTTTTTAAACCATATCATTAATCATACCGGTACTTTCAATATGTTTTTTTAGTAAAAAGAGTACAATTTATGTTGTGTATTACGAACGTATATTTATAATTTCATTGCTTCATTGGAGTTGATGTCATTTATTTTCTTACCATTGAATTATTTATTTTAAAAAATAATCACTAAATTATGGGGTATAAAACAATATAATAATGAAAAGAAGTTTAGTAATGCTGTTTGTATTTGCATTTTTTTGCACTCAAACGGGTTGTGATATTTATTCCTCAGGTTTTTCAAGTGGGGGACAAGGGTTTAACAATGGTCAAAATTCGTACCCTCCTAACTGGACATTTAATCAAGGAAAATATTATTATTATTCACAATGGTATACCAGACTTCCTAGTAATTTTTCAGGTTCTTATTTTCATAACGGATATTGGCACACTGCTCATGGAAATTCAAACAATGGAAATACAACGTCATATCCACCTGGCTGGCAGAGTAATTTGAATAACTATTATTATTCTAGAGGTTGGCATTCTAGACTGTCAAGTTCATATCGTGGGACCTATTTTTATAATGGATCCTGGCGCACGGCACATGGCAACTCAAACAACGGTAACGACCATTCAAAACCCTCAGGTTGGCAATGGAACCAAGGCAAATATTATTATTATTCACAATGGCATAGTAGGCTTCCTAGCAATTTTAATGGTTCCTATTATCATAATGGTTCTTGGCATACTGCCCATGGAAATTCAGACAATGGCAATAATGGTGGCTATCCTTCTGGCTGGCAGTTCAATAAAGGAAAATATTATTATCAATCTAGTTGGCATAGTAGGCTTCCTAGTAATTATACTGGAAGGTATTTTCACAACGGTCTTTGGCGTACTTCTCATGGCAATTCAAATAATGGAAACCACGGTGGTTATCCACCGGGATGGCAATCGAATCAAGGCAAGTATTATTATCAATCTTCATGGCACACCAGAATGCCTAGTAATTTTAGTGGGAAGTATTTTCACAATGGTTCCTGGCATACAGCACACGGGAACTCAAATAATGGAATCCAAAACGGCTATCCTTCCGGTTGGCAGACCAATCAAGGGAAGTATTATTACCAATCAGGATGGCATAGTAGACTACCAAGTAATTTTAATGGTCGATACTTTTACAATAGACAATGGCACACAGCACACGGAAGTTCAAATAATGGAGGACAAGGATATAACCCAGGGAATAGAACGAAGAACTAATGAATATATCTTTAGATATTATTTTATAAATACTTTGTATATTTAATTTTACATATAACTCTTTGCATATTATTTTCTGTCTAGCAGTCCGTAGGTAATTAAAAATTTTGGATAGGAACCGGAGTTCTCTAGGGCCTCAGATTTTCCTTGTTTAATTTCAATGTTTGTAATTGGATACTCTTGTTTAAGATAATTGGTTGCTTTTTTAATAACAATTTCTTTTCGTATTCTGGTCAAACTGTCTATGAGTTTACTTTCGGTTATCTGCCTGATTGCACTTGTGATACTTATAGAGTCGTTGCCTATTTTCTTAAAAATGTAGTTTTTAAAATTAGTTTCATTTTTTAAATAGTCATCTCCTGTGTCTTTATTAAATTGATTTCCTATAAACTCAGCTGCTATAGCTTCAGAGATCAGCGTTGAGTCTACATAATAAGTCATTGTTATTTTTAAGGAATCTTTTTTTCGCTCTAAATCTAATAATTTCGACAATTGTCTCTCGTGTTTTGGACTAAGAATAGAATCGGTATAGGTAAAATTCAGTTCTTCTAATTCCTTTGGATCACCACCCACTAGACCCACTAAAAAATTAATAGGCGCTGCTACTGTTTTACCAATAACATTTTTAAAGGTTTTCCAGATTATCGGGCCAAGATCTGTACTTGGATCATTTAAATCTCCTTTTACTGGAATATCTAATTCAACATCTCCGTTTTTATCTGTCAATAAAAAGAAAGCAAACTTCAATGGTAAATCATAGAGTCCTCCTTTAGAGTTTTCTAGTGATGCATTTTTGACAATGAGTTTATTTTCACTAACAATTTGTCCATTTGTTAATTTTGATTTTGAAAAATAGTACATATCACCTTTCAAAATTCGATGGCCCATATAGTAATCCGTATAAATATTAAGATCTTGTAATAAAAAATTTTCTACTGCAATATTTATAGTAGAATTTAAATAATTATTCGGATCAATCCCTAACTCAGACTTTAAGGAACCACGTTTATTGAGTAACATTGTTGCATAAAGATCTATCCATTTGCTCTTATTGGTAATGCTATCTGAATCTATTTTAATATTACTCAGATTGTAATTAAAAGGTTTTCCTGTTAAATTATCGGTATAATCTAAGACCCCATTGCTTAGCGTTAATTTGTTTATTTTGTAATTTATAAACTGCGCTGCTTTTGATGTGATGGTATCAGATGTAATTTCAGAAATATTCTCGTCTTTAGGATCATCTAGCTTAAAAATTTGAAAGAAATTATTCGAAATAGAATCTAACTGAAAAAATGTGTAAGAACCTTCAACTGTTAAAGAAGCGAGTTCATAATTATTATTAAAATAATCAATAGACTCAAGTTCTGTGTTCATCTGTTCGGCAGACAGAAATGTTTTTCCGTTAGAATCAACCATTTCAAAATCATTAACACTAACTGAACCAGACAAAATCGATTTTATTGCTTCATTAGTGTTGCCTTTAATTTTTATTTGAGAATTTAAACGACCTTTAAAATCATTAATTTCTGCATACTCTGAGATATATTCATAGAACGGATTGAGGTATAAGTCTTTTATTGTAACAAGTGCATCAAATTCACCATCTATAGGGTTTATATTTAAAGCCGATTGAAAGTACCCGCCATTTTCAAAGTTAAATTTCAAATCAGCATTACTTTTTTCTTTTTGGTTCCAACCTATATGTGGAATCATGAATGAGAAATCTTTAATATGTGTTTCTTTATCAACATTTTTATCGTCGAAATAGAAATTAGATTTTTTTAACTCAATGTTGGAGATACTGAATTTATAAGTTTCTGAAACGTCTGTGTTTAAAGAGTCTTCTGGCTGGGAATAAAAAGTTACTAAATCGTCAAAATTAAAGGTTGAATCCTTCATAATGATTTTAGCCATTAGTCCTCTCATATACAGCTCTTCGATTTCAATTTTAGCTTTAAATAATTGTAAAGGTTCTAAGTTTACAATAAGTGTATCTAAAGTTGTAAACTCATCTTTATCATTACTTTCAAACATCTTAAAATCATAGACTTTAACTGTACTTGAGAAGTAATTGTATTTTAATTTACCAATATCTATTTTTCGACCAATAAGTTCTTTGCTATTGTTTACAGCATAATTTTTTATAATATTTGGTAAAAAAAATAGAAATAGAATAATTACTAGGAATACACCAATTAATATTTTTTTCCCTTTACTCATATTTTTTAAAGTTTATTTCAAATAACATACTCATAATTCTAATGGTTTTCAAAATATTTATATAGGATTCTTTCTCTGCCGGAGCGGAAAGGTAATTAATTTGTTTGAGTTTATATTTAGTTAATTTCACAACAATTAATTATGTGTTTTTAATTGTGATTGGTTTTTTTTCAAGCCTATAACTTGGTTTCTTTAATTTAGTCACTATTTTTATTTGAATAAATATAGTGAGTCTTTCGTAAATATATATAACCTGTAATTAGATCGCTTAACCCAACTAGACCATAGCTAGTATTTCTAATAAATTGATATTATTCTTTGACTCCCATTTAATTAAGAACCTAGAATTTAATCAGTAGTTTTTATTTCAACTTAATACTTGTTATATAGAGTTTTATGAGTTGAAGTTTATGTTTTAACTCTTGTAGTAAAGACTTTATTATTTTTTATTATAATTAGGTTCTAATTAAATTGAAAAAAAAAGAGCTGTTATGAAACGGCTCTTTTTTAACTACAATCAATAAATCCCCCAACTTATGATTGTCATCACTAAATAAATCAACTTAATTAACTATGATATAAATTTACAATATATACTAGATGTATATATAATTCTTTCGACAAGATTAACTAATGGTTCGGTGAGTAGATGTTTTCAATCGATTAATGGATAATTTAATAATCGATAAAGAAAGTAAAAACACAATATCAGCGATTAAAGTATAAGTAGAAAAAATACATATAATACAATACCTAAATTTAAAAGTATTTTGTTATTAGATTACATATTTTGATCGCATAGTTTTTTAAATATGTATTTGTCTATCTATCTGCTGGTCTAATGAAATAAAAGTTTCTGTTCTAGAGACTCCTTTAATATTTTGGATATCTTTATTTAAAAGGTGCATTAAATGTTCATTATTTTTACAAAGAATTTTTATAAAAACAGCATAATTACCTGTTGTATAGTGACTTTCTACAACTTCAGGGATTTCTTTTAACCTTTTTATTGCTGAAGAATATTGATTAGACGAATCTAAAAATACACCTATAAATGCCGTAGTTGTATATCCTAAAGATTTTGAGTTAATAATCATTCTATAACCATCAATTAGGTTCGATTTTTCTAGTTTTCGCAAACGTTGATGTATTGCAGCTCCAGAAATACCAACCTCTCTAGCAATACTTAAAACTGGTGTTCTGGCATCTTTTACTAATCTTTTAATGATTATTTTATCAATTCCGTCAATTTTCATGGTAATCAAAATTTGGGATAAAGATAAAAAAAATAGAGTATACAAACTGTATGCTCTATTTTAGATTTATTCATTAGATCTTAAACTATTATTTCATTTCAAAATCTTCCATAAATTTAGTGGTGTAATTTCCAGCAATATAATCCGGATGATCCATTAATTGTCTGTGAAAAGGAATTGTAGTCTTTACACCTTCAATAACAAATTCATCTAAAGCACGTTTCATTTTATTAATTGATTCTTCTCTTGTTTGAGCGGTTACAATCAACTTTGCAATCATAGAATCATAGTTAGAGGGAATCATATAGCCTGCGTACACATGAGTATCTATTCTAATTCCATGGCCTCCTGGAGCATGAAATGTTGTAATTCTCCCTGGAGAGGGTCTAAAATTATTATAAGGGTCTTCTGCATTAATTCTACATTCAATAGAATGCATTTTCGGATAGTAATTTTTACCGGAAATTGGCACACCAAACGCTACGAGGATTTGTTCTCTAACCAAATCATAATTTACAACTTCTTCAGTAATGGGATGTTCTACCTGAATA
The DNA here is from genome assembly GCA_964275545.1 of uncultured Polaribacter sp. GTDB lineage: Bacteria > Bacteroidota > Bacteroidia > Flavobacteriales > Flavobacteriaceae > Polaribacter. The sequence goes on along the minus strand of CAXYCO010000021.1, from coordinate 8,506 downwards.
CGGGTATTCATTTCCATAAAATAGAAGTTTCTATGCTTATCTACCAAAAACTCTACAGTTCCTGCTCCTTCGTATTTAATATATTCTGCAGCTTTTACAGCAGCATCTCCCATTTTTTTTCTCAATTCATCGGTCATAAAAGGAGAAGGAGTTTCTTCTGTTAGTTTTTGATGACGTCTTTGAACGGAACAATCTCTTTCCGATAAATGGCATGCTTTTCCAAAAGAGTCTCCAACAATTTGAATTTCTATATGACGAGGTTCTTCTATTAACTTCTCCATATACATATCATCATTCCCAAAAGCTGCCTTAGATTCTTGTCTTGCAGAATCCCAAGCTTCTTTTAAATCTTCAGCTTTCCAAACAGCACGCATTCCTTTTCCACCTCCACCAGCAGAGGCTTTTAACATTACTGGATAGACAGTTTCTTGAGCTATTTTTTCACATTCTTCAAAAGTTTCAATAACACCCTCACTGCCTGGAACAACAGGAACACCTGCCTCTATCATGGTAGATTTTGCATTGGCTTTATCTCCCATTCTGTCTATCATATTTCCAGTGGCGCCAATGAACTTAATATTATGCTCTTCGCATAAATTTGAAAATTTAGCATTCTCGGATAAAAACCCATATCCTGGGTGAATTGCATCTGCATTTGTAATTTCTGCAGCGGCAATAATGTTAGACATTTTTAAGTAAGATTCACTACTTTGTGCTGGTCCAATACAAACAGCTTCATCTGCAAAACGAACATGTAAACTTTCTGCGTCTGCAGTAGAATATACAGCGACCGTTTTTATTCCCATTTCTTTACAGGTTCTAATTACACGCAGTGCAATTTCTCCTCTATTGGCAATTAATATCTTTTTAAACATAATCTTCTAATTTTCAACAATCAAAACAAATTCGAGCAAAATTCACGAATTAAGAATCAAAAATTGGATTGATATTTATGATGGATCTACTAAAAATAATGGTTGATCAAATTCAACAGGAGAAGAATCATCTACTAAAACTTTTACAATTGTACCAGAAACCTCAGATTCTATTTCGTTAAATAATTTCATTGCTTCAATAATACAGACTGTGTCACCAACATTCACCTTTGATCCAACCTCTGTGAAATTTGGTTTATCTGGAGCTGATTTTCTATAAAAAGTTCCAATAATTGGAGATTTTATGGTGATGTATTTAGCATCATCATCTGTATTGTTTACGGCAGGAGCGGGAGCTTCTACAGCAGCAACTGGAGTAGCAACTTGTTGTAAAGGAGCCATTGGCGCTGCTTGTACAATCGTAGTTTCTGTTTTTTCTGAACCAGTTTTAATTGTAATTTTTATATCTTCCATTTCTAACTTTACCTCGCTAGCGCCAGATTTTGCTACAAATTTTATAAGATTTTGAATTTCTTTGATATCCATATTTCTTATTGTTTTGGTTTTATGAATTGTATGCCCATTTTAAGTAGATAGCTCCCCATGTGAAACCACCACCAAACGCTGCAAAAATTAAGTTATCTCCTTTTTTTAATTGATTTTCATAATCTGCTAATAATAAGGGTAAAGTAGCAGAAGTTGTATTTCCGTATTTGTGTATGTTCATCATTACTTTTTCAGAACCTACACCTACTCTTTTTGCAGTTGCTTCTATGATTCTTTTATTGGCTTGATGAGCTACTAACCACTGAATATCTTTTTCAGTTAAATTGTTTCTTGTCAACATTTTTTCTGAAACATCAGCCATGTTAGAAACTGCATATTTAAATACTGTTTTTCCTTCTTGATGTACAAAATGTTGTTTATTTCTAATTGTTTCTTCACTTGGAGGTAGAATTGAACCACCCGCATCAATTTTTAAGAAATCTCTTCCAATTCCATCACTTCTTAAGTACTCATCTTGTAATCCTAAGCCTTCATTGTTTGGTTCAAATAATGCTGCACCAGCTCCATCGCCAAAAATAATACATGTTGCTCTGTCTGAATAATCGATAATGGAAGACATTTTATCTGCTCCAATTAATAATATTTTTTTATACCTACCAGATTCTATGTAGCTAGATGCAGTAGACATTCCGTACAAAAAACTAGAACAAGCTGCTTGTAAATCGAAAGCAAATGCATTTACAGCGCCAATTTCGGTTGCTGTATAAACTGCTGTGGATGCTACCAGTAGGTCTGGTGTAGCAGTTGCTACAATTACCATATCTATTTCTTCAGGTTTTACATTTGATTTTTGAAGCAAATCTTGAGCGGCCTTAATAGCCATAAAGGAAGTTCCTTTACCTTCTCCTTTTAATATTCTTCTTTCTTTTATCCCTGTTCTACTAGTAATCCAATCATCATTGGTATCTACTAAGGTTTCTAACTCTTTATTTGTTAGTGCGTATTCAGAACATACATAAAAGGTCACCCCTTCTAGCATCTCTAACAGAAGATGCCCCTTTTCCTTTAATTCTAAATATTTTACCCGTTTGCGTTTGAGCAGGTATCTTGAGTGAAATAAAATTTTCAATAGTAGGAATTTTTATAGAGCCCCCAGTTATTGAAGTCATAAGATCTAAAGGCGCTTCTATATATAAATCTCTACCCTCTCTTTCAAAGATAGAATTAGACATGACTCTTATTGCAACATATAAGTCACCAGATTGACCATTTTTTTCCCATTCACCCTCTCCGGTCAGTCTTACTTTGTCGCCATTATCAACCCCAGAAGGTATATTTACAGATAATGTTTTTTCTTCCTTAGTTGCCCCGATGCCATTACATGACTTGCACTTATCCTTAATTACTTGACCAGTACCTTCACATGATGAACATGATTGTTGTAAAGAAAAAAAGCCTTGTTGAACTCTTACCTGCCCAGCTCCATTACATCTCCCGCAAACTGATGGACTAGAGCCAGCAGCTGCACCTGAGGAATTACAAATATTACATGGAGTATGAGAAGGTATTTTTATTTTAGTTTGAGTTCCTAAAACAGCTTCTTTTAAAGATAGATCGAGATTATATTGAAGATCTTGCCCTCTTCTTGATCTTCCTCTTGAAGAAGACCTTGTCCCAAAAACATCACCAAAAATATCACCAAAAATATCACCAACATTTACATCATTAAAGTTTGGACCTCCGCCCATTCCATCTACACCTGCATGACCATATTGATCATAAGCACTTTTTTTTTGTTGATCAGATAAAACATCGTAGGCTTCTGCGCATTCTTTGAATTTCTTATCAGCCTGAGGATCGTCCGGATTTCTATCTGGATGATATTTCATTGCTTTCTTTTTAAAAGCTTTCTTTAGTTCTGCAGTAGTAGCCGATCGAGAGACCTCAAGAGTTTCATAATAATCTCTCTTTGACATTATTTATGACTCAACTACTTATCGTCTTCTTTAACTTCTTCGTATTCAGCATCAACAGTATTCTCAGCATCAGCATTAGCCTCAGCATCTTGATCATCTTGCGGTTGCGCCTGTTCTTGGGAATACAATTTATCGGTAAGAGGTGTTAAGACATCATTTAAAGATTTAGTAGCACTTTCAATGCCTTCTAGGTTCTCTGAAGCAATTGCTTCTTCTAAAACAACAACAACCTTTTCAATTTGTTCTTTTTCTTCTTCAGATAACTTTTCATCAGATTCCTGAACTGTTTTTCTCGTTGCATGAACTAGCATGTCAGCATTGTTTTTAGTTTTGACTAATTCTTCAAATTTCTTATCATCTTCAGCGTTAGCCTCAGCATCTTTTACCATCTTCTCAATATCTTCATCACTTAAACCGCTTGAGGCCTTAATGATAATAGACTGCTCTTTACCAGAATTTTTATCTTTTGCTGAAACATTAAGAATTCCATTTGCATCAAGATCAAAAGAAACTTCAATTTGCGGCATTCCTCTTGCAGCTGGTGGAATATCAGCTAAATTAAACTGGCCCAATGATTTATTTTGAGCAGCTTGAGTTCTTTCACCTTGAATAACATGAACTGTTACAGCAGTTTGATTATCTTCAGCTGTTGAAAAGACTTGTGATTTTTGTGTAGGAATCGTGGTATTTTTTTCGATCAAAGGAGTAGATACACCACCTAAAGTTTCAATACCTAAAGTTAATGGTGTTACATCTAGTAATAAAATGTCTTTGGTATCTCCTGATAATACTGAACCTTGAATTGCAGCACCTACTGCAACAGCTTCATCTGGATTTAAATCTTTTCTAGCCTCTTTACCAAAAAACTCTTTAACTTTTTTCTGAACTAACGGCATTCTTGTTTGTCCGCCAACTAGAAGTATTTCAGAAATTTCAGATTTGGAAAGTTTAGCATCAGATAGGGCTGTTTTTAGAGGCTCCAAGCTTCTATCAACTAAATCTTCTACTAAAGATTCAAGTTTTGCTCTAGTTATTTTATGAACAAAATGTTTTGGCCCAGTGCTGTCAGCTGTAATATAGGGGAGATTAACTTCAGTTTGCTCAGATGATGAAAGCTCAATTTTAGCTTTCTCAGCAGCTTCTTTTAATCTTTGAAGTGCTAAAGGATCGCTTTTTAAGTCAAAGCCTGATTCCTCTTTAAACTGATCAACAAAATAATCTATTAATCTCAAATCAAAATCTTCACCACCAAGAAAAGTATCGCCATTTGTTGAAAGGACTTCAAATTGATGTTCTCCGTCTACATCAGATATTTCAATGATTGAGATATCAAACGTACCTCCACCAAGATCATAAACAGCAATAGTAGAATCGCCTTGATGTTTATCTAGTCCATATGCTAAAGCTGCTGCAGTCGGCTCATTAATAATTCTTTTAACCTCTAGTCCAGCAATTTTCCCTGCATCCTTAGTTGCCTGTCTTTGCGCATCATTAAAATATGCGGGAACAGTAATAACAGCCTCTGTAACTTCTTGACCAAGATAGTCTTCAGCTGTTTTTTTCATTTTTTTGAGGATTTCTGCAGCTACTTGTGGGGGTGCTAATTTTTTCTTATTTGCCTCAACCCATGCATCTCCGTTATCAGCTTTAATAATTTTATAAGGAACCATATCAGCATCTTGTTTTACAACTTTATCTTCAAAAGTTCTTCCTATTAGTCTCTTAATTGCATATAGAGTATTTTCTGGGTTTGTAACAGCTTGTCTTTTCGCTGGCAATCCTACAAGTACCTCATCATTGTCTGTATAAGCTATAACTGAAGGCGTTGTTCTTCCACCTTCCGAGTTTTCAATAACTTTTTGTTGTTTGCCTTCAATTACAGCAACACAACTATTTGTTGTTCCTAAATCAATTCCTATTATTTTTGACATATCATTCCCTCTTTAATTTTTTATAACCGTAACTCTTGCTGGCCTTATAACTCTTTGATGAAGCTCCCAGCCTCTCTGAAAAACTTCGCCAACTTCGTTATCATTTTTATTTTTGTCTTTTGTCATTGTTACTGCTTCGTGTTTTTCAGGATTAAAATCCTCATTAACTGGATAGATGGGTCTCATTCCAAATTTATCAAGTGCAGACTCAAAAGACTTTAAAGTTAACTCGATCCCCTCCTTGTCTTCGGATGATGAGTTTTCAGATAGATTTAAGAGTGCTTGTTCTAAATTATCTATAACTGGAAGTAGTTCATTGAGAAGTTTTTCAACTCCATACTTATGTGCTCTGTCTACTTCTAAAATAGACCTTTTCATAGCATTGTCTAGGTCAGCTGCAGATCTGAGTAAGGCCGATTCAAGCTCAGCGACTCTGAGTAAAGCACTATCCTCCTCTGATAAGCCTTCTTGCTCTTCTTCTTGAGGCAAGGCTTCACCTTCTAACTCAATAGAGTTCTCTAATTCATCCTCATTCAAGGACTTATCTTCTTTTTTGTTTTTTGACATATTTATCCCCAATAAAATATATTGGGGTTTATATGCTTAGTTCAAGTGGGTTTTAAGAAATTATGAGTTAATTTTTTTTACGTAGAGAACCATACTATGCTCGATAAGCTCAAATCCTCGAGCTGCTGCAATCTCTTTTTGCCTTTCTTCTATAATTTCATCATGAAACTCGTAAATAGTTCCATCTTCTAAGGAAACCATATGATCATGGTGCTCATCAGAAATAACTTCGTATACAGCGTGACCTTCTTCAAAATTATGCTTCTTTACAATTCCAGCTGACTCAAACTGTGTGAGAACTCGATATACAGTTGCAAGACCAACATCTTCACCAGATGCTAACAATTCTTTATAAATATCTTCTGCGCTTAAATGAGCCTCTTCATCTTTAGTAGCATCTAGAACTTCAAGAATACGTATTCTTGGAAGTGTTGCCTTTAAACCGGTTTTTTTTAGCTCAAAATTCTGTTCTGACATTTTTAAAAATTATTATCGTTTATGTTATAGAACAAAGTATAATCCATCTTGTCGAAATATAAAGACAACTTTTAAATCATAGGCAAATGAAACTAAATCAAAAAAAGATCTTCGCAATAATCCTTACATTATCGTTCCTTGGAGCCTGTAGCACTTTTGGTTTTTATAATGTTCCTATTGTTCAAGGCAATCTATACGAAGAAGAAGATCTTGAGAATCTTGCTAAAGGTTTGTCAAAAGATCAAGTTAAGTTCATTCTTGGTACAGCGATGATACAAGACCCATTTCACAAGAATAGATGGGATTACGTGAACAAAGTTACTGTCGGTGATTTGGTGATTTCAGATAAGAAATTAACTCTATATTTTGATTCGAATGAGCTTCTTGATAGCTGGGTTCTTGAGAATACTCAGTAATTAGGCTTTCTGCCTTCTTCTTTCTTTTGGGTCCTGTTTTAAGGGTCGATAAACTTCTACTCTCTGTCCTTCAGTTAATCTATACCTCTCAGGAATAGGCTTAAAAGTTCCATCTAAAATCTCACCATTAACACCAATAATTATTTTGTGTGTTATTGAATTCATAATATTTTTGATTTTAGGTAATTCTAATATTTCACCTACTGTTGAGCTTTCAGATACGTCTAGTGAAAAAAAGAATTTATCCTGTTCGCCTTGATATGTAAAAAATATTTTCATGATATTTTTTTTAAAAAAGCACTAATAAACTTAGAAGCAAATGTATCTATCAAACTTTGTTGCATAAAAGGTCTTAACAAAAATGGAGCATTAAATTCTACAGAAAACACAACCAAACAACCTGAATCTTTTTTTATAACTTTCCATGAAGCATTAAGAGAATTAAAAGGGCCTTTTAATTGTTCTATATTTAGCTCTGTTGGCATCTTGGAGTTCTTAGATTCAATAAAATAATCTTTATTAAAAAAAGTAAAGTTTAATCTTCCAATATCATAATCTTGTGTCTTAGACAAAATTTCGGACTTAGTACATCCAGGTAAAAAATTTTTGTAATCTTCAAAATTAGAAATTAATTCAAAGACTTCTTTAGAATCCTTGGCTATAAATTCTTCATAATTAAAGTTACTTGGCATTTAACCAAAAATTGCATTATAGAAAATTATTGCCACTGATATTGGTGCAATAAACTTAACAAAAAATCTCCAAATCCCAAACAAGATAGGATTAACATGCCCAATTTCTTCATTTATTAGATTTTTATCCATAAACCAACCAACAAAGATTGCAATTAACATTCCACCTAATGGAAGCAATATCTGATTTGCAATAAAGTCCATGGAATCCAAAAAGTTTCTACCAGGAGTTAAATTAAAGTCACTCCATAAATTAAAACTGAGGACTGTTCCTATCCCTAACGTCCAAGTAAGAAGAGATATTGAGATAGCCGCTAACTTTCTACTCATAAAGCCTTCTTCAGAAATAAATGCAACTCCAGGTTCAAGAAGTGATATGGATGAACTTAATGCAGCAACTGATAAAAGTATAAAAAATAGTGGTCCTACAATTTGGCCATAAGACATTTGATTAAAGGCTGTTTGAAGTGATTCAAATACAAGCCCTGGACCACTATTAGGCTCTAGTCCAAATGCGAATATGATTGGAAATATTGCTAAACCAGCAAAGATAGCAACTAAAGTATCTAAAGAGGCAACTGTAAATGATGTTGGTATTATTTTTTGCTCTTTTGGCATGTATGCGCCGTAAGCCATTATTGAACCCATACCTAAACTTAAACTAAAAAATGCCTGCCCCATTGCGCTTAAAAAAGTATTTGAGTCTACTTCAGAAAAGTCAGGTGCAAATAGAAATGAAAATGCTCTAGCAAAGCCGCCGCTAAGAATTCCATTTATGACCATAAAAATGAGCAGGACTCCTAGCATTGGCATTAATATTTTAACCATTCTTCCAATGCCATTATTAATACCTGCAGAAACGATTGTTGCTGTTAGAAACATAAATAACGTATGCCATGCTAATAGGTTTAGAGGCGAAGAAATAATATTTCCAAATTGCTCAGCTGAATCAATTGCACCAGCTGATGTGGCAGCAATAAATATATAATTTAAGCATATCCCAGCTATTACACTGTAAAAAGATAATATTAAAATTCCAGCTGCTATTCCACTCCAGCCAACTAT
>CAXYCO010000020.1:0-56572 GCA_964275545.1 uncultured Polaribacter sp. | reverse complement strand
AACTGCAGAAATTGGGAATATTTTATGTTCAATTGCTTGAATTAAGCCATCTTCATCTCTTGCGGTTACTTGTATTTCCTCTGGAAAACCTTCATCTGTTGCTGCCCAAGAATGGTAACGTGCCGCTAAAAATGTTTCTGAAACCTCTTTAAAAATAGTAGGCAGAAGGGTCTGTTACCTTCATTTCTGTAGCAACCCCGTGAAAAACCTCGTCTAAATTAATTATTTTCCCTCCGAAAACTTCTGTAATTGCCTGTAAACCTAGACAGATTCCGAAAATTGGTTTGAGTCCTGCATAGGTTTTAATGACCTCTTTTAAGATGCCTGCTTCATCAGGAATTCCTGGGCCTGGAGACAACATAATCATATCATAATTTCTTATATCTGAAATATTTATTTCGTTATTTCTAAAAACTGCAGGAGAATTTCCTGTAATTTTTTCTACCATGTGTACCAAATTGTAGGTAAACGAATCGTAATTATCTAAAATTAATATGTTCATTTTTTATTTAAAAATTGAATGATTGAAATCATTAAAATGAATGAATATTTTACTGTTCAATCTTTTAATAATTTATATATTTTCTGCTAAAACCAATGCTTTCTTTAACGCTGCTAACTTATTATTAACTTCTTGTAATTCTTTTTCTTCATCGGAATGAATCACAATTCCTGCTCCTGCTTGTGAATATAAAACGTTGTTTTTACTCACAAAAGAACGAATGGCAATCGCCAAGTTTACGGAGCTATCTAAACCAATAATACCCACAGCGCCACCATAAAATCCGCGTGTTTGATTTTCGTAGGTATCAATGAGCTCCATCGCCTTATATTTTGGAGCTCCACTGAGTGTTCCGGCAGGAAAAGTATCTCCAACAATCGCTATCGGATTTCCTTTAATGGTTCCTCTAACCGTAGAGACTAAATGAATTACATGACTAAAGTACTGCACTTCTTTAAAAACCTCAACAGTAACATTATTGGCATGTTTGCTTAAATCGTTCCGTGCCAAATCGACCAACATTACATGCTCTGCAGTTTCTTTTTTATCTTCAGATAATTTCTTACCTAATTTAATATCTTCTGTCATATCTCCAGTTCTTCGAAAGGTTCCTGCAATAGGATTTATGGTTGCTTTTCCTTCGGAAATTTTAATTTGTGCTTCTGGTGAAGAACCCATCAATTTAAAAGAACCATAATCGAAATAAAATAAATAGGGTGACGGATTTATAGAACGCAACGCTCTATAGACATTAAACTCATCTCCTTTAAATTTTTGTTGAAATTGACGTGATAATACCAGTTGGAAAACATCGCCTCTTTTACAATGCAATTTCGCTTTTTGAACATACTCTATAAAGGCCTCTCCTGAAATGTTTGAAGTTTCATCTCCTACAAGTGTAAATTTTTGTGTGTTGAAAGATTGTGCGTCGATAAGGGTCTGAATTTCTTGAATGCGAGAGTCTGTACCTTCTTCTATATTTTCTATTAATGTCATTTCATCATTAAAATGATTTATGGCAATAATAAATCTATAAAAACTATACTGCATTTCTGGAATCGCAGAGGGTGCTTTCTTATTTGTAAATTCGATATTTTCGAAATATTGAACAGCATCAAAAGTGGTATACCCATACAAACCGTTGTATGATTTTAATTCGGCAGGACAATCTAAGGCGATAGCGTTCGTGAATGTATCGAATAACTGATAAAAGTTTTTATCTATAGGTTGTTCATCAATTTGAATTCCTTTATTAGAAATTGAAAACTGATCATTGTCTACTTTCATCGTAACAATAGGCTCAATGGCTATAAAAGAAAAACTTTCCTCTTTGCTGTGATAATCTGAACTTTCTAAGAGTAGCGTATTTGCGTATTGGTCTCTAAAGCGCAGGTATAAACCTACAGGGGTTACTGTATCTGAAATTTTTGTCTTATGAATTGTTTTAAAATGTATCTTCTTCATTTTATATAATTTAAAAAGGCTTATCGTGAGATAAGCCTTTTTTATATTTTTTACATATAGGATTAGTTCTCACTTATTAATTAAGAGAGTTCCACCACCAAATGTTTAGTTGTCTTTTCATTATGCAACAAATTTAGAAACCTATTTCTATTTAGACAAACTTTAATACACTTTTTTTTAGCGAACTAACAAATGATAAGTATCCTAGTAAAAAACAATAAAACATGTTTCATTTCATTATAAAAAAATATTTATACGTATTAATTTATAACCAAAAAACAATATGTAGTTTAATATAAGAACAAATAGTTGGTTTTTTACACCATAAATAAACCATTATTAAAAAATAGAGTTATGTGTGGAATTGTATGTGCGTTTGATTTAAAACAATCTTCAGAAAGTTTGAGATCCCAAGTATTAGAGATGGCTAAAAAAATTAGACATCGTGGTCCAGATTGGAGTGGAATTTATAGCGATGATAAAGTAATTATGGCTCACGAAAGGTTAGCAATTGTAGACCCTGCTTCAGGGCAACAACCTTTATTTAGTGAAGACAAAAATTTAATCTTAGCAGCCAATGGAGAAATATACAACCACAGGGAAATACGCAAACAATTTGAGGGTAGCTATAATTTTCAAACAGCTTCTGATTGTGAAATTATTTTAGCTTTGTACAAAGAAAAAGGGATTGATTTTATTGATGAAATGAATGGAATCTTTGGTTTTGCCATTTATGATGTTGAAAAAGACGAATACTTTATCGCTAGAGATCACATGGGAATTATTCCTCTATACATTGGCTGGGATCAAAACGGTACCTTCTATGTAGCTTCAGAATTAAAAGCTTTGGAGGGTGTTTGTTCTAAAATAGAGTTATTTCCTCCAGGTCACTATATGTCTAGCAAAGATGGTGAATTCGTAAAATGGTACCAAAGGGAATGGACAGATTACGACGCTGTTAAAGAAAACGAAACAAGTATTGCTGAAGTAAAAAAAGCACTAGAAGAGGCTGTTCACAGACAATTAATGTCTGATGTTCCTTATGGTGTGTTGCTTTCTGGCGGATTGGACTCCTCTGTAACTTCTGCAATTGCAAAAAAATACGCTCAAAAAAGAATTGAATCTGATGATAAGTCTGATGCGTGGTACCCTCAATTGCATAGTTTTTCTGTGGGCTTAGAGGGGTCTCCAGATTTAGCTGCTGCCAAAAAAGTAGCCGATTATATTGGCACAATTCATCATGAAATAAAATTTACCATTCAAGAGGGTTTAGATGCCATTAAAGATGTAATTTACAACATCGAAACTTATGATATCACCACAATTCGTTCTTCTACACCCATGTATTTAATGGCGAGAGTTATTAAATCTATGGGGATTAAAATGGTGCTTTCTGGCGAAGGTGCGGATGAAATTTTTGGGGGATATTTATACTTTCATAAAGCGCCAAATGCAGAAGAATTTCATGAAGAAACAGTGCGTAAATTAGATAAATTACATATGTACGATTGCTTAAGAGCCAACAAAAGTTTAATGGCTTGGGGAATTGAAGGTCGTGTACCGTTTTTAGACAAAGAGTTTATAGATGTTGCCATGCGAATCAATCCGAAAGATAAAATGATTAACGGAGAACGTATGGAGAAATGGGTGATTCGTAAAGCATTTGAAGATATGTTGCCAGAGAGTGTAGCCTGGAGACAAAAAGAACAATTTTCTGACGGAGTTGGCTATGATTGGATTGATAGACTGAAAGAAGTTGTTGAACAAGAAGTAACCGATGAGCAATTGGCAAATGCAAAATTCAGATTCCCAATTCAAACCCCTCAAAATAAAGAAGAGTTTTATTACAGAGCTATCTTTGATGAACACTTTCCAAGTGATGCTGCCGCATTAAGTGTGCCACAAGAAGCTAGTGTTGCTTGTAGCACTCAAATTGCCTTAGATTGGGATGAAGCTTTTAAAAATATGAACGAACCTTCCGGAAGAGCTATTATGAGTGTGCATGATGATGCTTATTAGATCTATTTTACTAAAAAAAATAAAAAAAATCTCGCAACTGCGAGTTTTTTTTTGGTTAAGAACAAGTTGAAGCCTTTGGAGATTATATGTGTATTTCATCAAAGAATTCGCCATAGCAATTTACTGGACTTAAATGATGAAAATAGCCTGTACTATTCGAAGACTTTTAACCAAAAACAAGAAACCTTTCAAAAAAAACACTCTCTTAAACTGGTCATAATTCAAATTTTAAAAACTAATAATTAAAGATTTTAAGCCATCTTATAATAAAGTCTATTTAAAAATACAACAAAGAAGGTATATATCTATTTTAAGGTGTTTTTTAGGCTATTTAAGCCATTATTTCACTATTAACAAATGTTGATAATTCTGGAAGTTAATTGCTATAATCACTCAAAAAATCATTCAAAAAGTGTAAATTTGAGATGAATAATCTTGTCTTTACAAGATGTTTTTAAATACAGTTAAAACTTACTAATTCACTTTTATAATGAGCGAAGAAAAGAAAAATAATTACGATGCTTCCAGCATTCAAGCACTCGAAGGAATGGAACACGTTAGAATGCGTCCTTCCATGTACATTGGAGACGTTGGCGTGCGTGGATTACATCATTTGGTATATGAAGTTGTAGACAATTCTATTGACGAAGCAATGGGTGGTTATTGTGATACCATTGATGTTACTATAAATGAAGACAACTCTATTACAACCAAAGATAATGGACGTGGAATTCCTGTTGGAATTCACAAAAAAGAAGGGGTTTCTGCATTACAAGTTGTAATGACAAAAATTGGTGCTGGTGGTAAATTCGATAAAGATTCTTATAAAGTTTCGGGAGGTTTGCATGGAGTTGGTGTAAGTTGTGTGAACGCATTATCGGAACATTTAACTGCAACAGTTCATAAAGAAGGAAAAGTTTGGCAACAAGAATATTCTCAAGGAAAAGCTTTATATCCAGTAAAGACTATTGGAGAAACCGATTTTACAGGAACCATTGTTACCTTCTCACCAGACAAATCAATTTTTGCTCAAACAACGGAATACAACTACGATACCTTATCTGCACGTTTACGTGAATTATCCTACTTAAATAAAGGAATTACAATTACTTTAACCGATAAACGTAATCAAGATGATGAAGGAAATGACATCACTGAAACTTTTACAAGTACAGAAGGGTTGCCAGAATTCATTCGATATTTAGATAGTACTCGCGAGCAATTGACTGCGAATGTTATCTCTATGGAAGGTGAGAAAAATGGAATCCCTGTTGAAGTAGCCATGGTCTACAATACTTCGTATTCTGAAAATTTACATTCCTACGTAAATAATATCAATACCCACGAAGGTGGAACACATTTATCTGGCTTCCGAAGAGGATTAACCGGAACCTTAAAAAAATATGCAGAAAATTCTGGCTTATTAAAAAATGTTAAGTTTGAAATTTCTGGAGATGATTTCCGCGAAGGATTGACCGCCATTGTCTCTGTAAAAGTAGCAGAACCTCAATTTGAAGGGCAAACGAAAACAAAACTAGGAAATAGAGAGGTATCTGCCGCAGTATCCCAATCGGTATCAGAGATGTTAAACAATTACTTAGAAGAAAACCCCAATGATGCAAAAACTATTGTTCAAAAAGTAATTTTAGCAGCAACAGCAAGGCATGCAGCAACCAAAGCCAGAGAAATGGTTCAGCGTAAGACTGTAATGTCTATTGGTGGTTTACCTGGTAAATTATCTGACTGTTCTGAAACGGATCCTGCTTTATGTGAAATTTTCTTGGTAGAGGGAGATTCTGCAGGAGGTACAGCAAAGCAAGGTAGAGATAGAAACTTTCAAGCAATTTTACCTTTGCGTGGAAAAATATTGAATGTTGAAAAAGCGATGCAACACAAAGTTTTTGAAAACGAGGAGATAAAAAACATGTTTACTGCATTAGGCGTTTCTATAGGAACAGAAGAAGATCCAAGAGCATTAAACTTATCAAAAGTACGGTATCATAAAGTAGTTATTATGTGTGATGCCGATGTAGATGGTTCTCATATTGCAACCTTAATTCTAACTTTCTTTTTCAGGTATATGAGAGAAATGGTTGAGCAAGGCTATATTTACATAGCAACTCCTCCATTATATTTAGTAAAAAAAGGTCAAAAAAGAGAATATGCCTGGGATGATAATCAACGTGATTTAATTGCTCAAAAATTAGGAGGTTCTGTAAATATTCAGAGATATAAAGGTCTTGGAGAGATGAACGCAGAACAACTTTGGGACACTACAATGAATCCAGAATTTAGAACCTTACGTAAAGTAGTTATCGATAGCCCAACTGAAGCAGATAGAGTGTTTTCTATGCTTATGGGAGATGAGGTACCACCTCGAAGAGATTTTATAGAGCGGAATGCAAAGTATGCAAACATAGACGTATAAATACTTGATTTTATTCATACAACACACGCTTTTAATCTAGTGTGTGTTTTTTTTATATATTTGGAAAACAAAATCCCCTTAAAAAACAAAAATAATAACCAAATTTTAACTATGATGAAAAAGTGTATTTTAATTTTTTTAGGGGTATTTACCTTAATCAACAATCTAAAAGCTCAAGAGGGTTTTGAAAACATTCTTTTGGCAGATGCCGCAGATTCTGGAAAGCTTATGCAAGCTTATTTTGCTCCAGGAATGGAAGGATTTATTAACAGTATGAACAACGGATGGGCACATACAGCCAAAGTACATAAACCATTTGGATTTGACCTTTCTATTGGTATAAGTGGTTCTAGTATTCCCTCAGGAAGAGAAACATTTAATATTGCTTCATTAGGCTTGACCTCTGTAACTTCTACATCTGCCACAGCCTCTACTTTTGGTGGGTCAGACAACACTACAGACATGACAGTTAACACCATAGTAAATGGACAAAGTGTTTCTGCTGATCTTGAATTTCCTGGAGGAGTTAAAGGAGAATTACCACTGAATGCTGTTCCAGCTCCCATCGCTCAATTAAATGTTGGGTTGCCCGGTAAATTTGAAGCGATGATTCGATTGGTTCCAAAAATTAATCTTGGTAAAGATGATGGTTCTGTAAATATGTTTGGTATTGGTCTAAAAAAAGAGATTACAAGTTGGTTTGGACCAATGGATAAAACTCCCTTACATGTATCATTACTAGCCGCATACACTACTATGGAGGTTGACTATGGCATAGATGATACTAATTCAGGAGAAATTCAAGTTCAAAATGCTTTGACAGAATTTCGTCTGAAATCTTTTACAGTGCAAGCTATAGCCTCGTTAAACTTTCCGATTATAAATGTTTATGGAGGGATTGGATATAATAATGGAAGCGCCAGTAATAAAATGAGTGGTACTTTCACTGGGGTATACCAAACTGGCGACCCTAGCAATCCTACTATTACAAAATCATTAAGTGTTCCTTCTGATTTAGATTTTGAATCTAGTGGATTTAGAACAACACTTGGAGCTAGACTAAGCTTGGGGTTCTTTAAAATATTTGCTGATTATACTTTACAAGAATACAATGCATTATCTTTAGGTATTGCTTTTAGTGTTAGATAAAATCGAATACAAATCAACTATAAAAAAGACATCTTAACGATGTCTTTTTTAGTTTATACAGCCTTACATTTTCAAATTTTTATCATACTTTTGTAATCATTTTATTAACGTTATTAAAATTATATAAATATGAAAATTACAGTTGTAGGTGCCGGTGCTGTTGGAGCAAGTTGTGCAGAATACATTGCTATTAAAGACTTCGCATCTGAAGTTGTAATCCTAGATATTAAAGAAGGTTTTGCAGAAGGTAAGGCTATGGATTTAATGCAAACAGCTTCATTAAATGGATTTGACACTAAAATTACTGGTTCTACTAGTGACTATTCTAAAACAGAAAATTCAGATATTTGTGTAATTACTTCTGGGATTCCAAGAAAACCAGGAATGACTCGTGAAGAATTAATAGGAATCAATGCTGGTATTGTAAAAATGGTTTCAGCGAGTTTAATAGCACATTCTCCAAACACAATTATTATTGTAGTTTCTAATCCTATGGATACGATGACTTATTTAGTTCATAAAACCACAGGATTACCAAAAAATAGAATTATTGGAATGGGAGGTGCCTTAGATTCTGCACGTTTTAAGTATAGATTAGCTGAAGCACTAGAAGCACCAATTTCTGATGTAGATGGTATGGTTATTGGTGGGCATTCTGATAAAGGAATGGTTCCTTTAACACGTTTGGCTACAAGAAACTCTGTTCCTGTTTCAGAATTTATTTCTGAAGAAAGGTTAGAACAAGTTTTACAAGACACCAAAGTTGGTGGAGCAACATTAACAGGTCTTTTAGGGACTTCTGCATGGTACGCTCCTGGAGCTGCAGTAAGCGGTTTAGTTCAAGCAATAGCTTGTGATCAGAAGAAAATATTTCCTTGTTCTGTTTTATTGGAAGGTGAATATGGTTTACATGATTTATGCATCGGAGTTCCTGTTGTTTTAGGTAAAAACGGAATTGAAAGCATTGTAGAAATTAACTTATCTGATTCTGAAAAAGCACATTTAGCAGCCTCTGCTGAAGGAGTGAAAGTAACTAACGGATTGTTAGAATTATAAAATACCATTTCTTTCTTGTAAGAATGAAATATTAAAAATCCAGCCTAAATGGCTGGATTTTTCTTTATGCTCTACACTTTAAGACAATCTAGGAATAACAACATTTTAACCTATGCTCAAACTAGAGATTCCGGAAGATCATCCAAAAATAAAACCTCTAAAGACACCAAATATCGATTGATTAAAGACATCCTAAGGAAACAGGATGCACTCATGAATTCCGTTTTATGTAAATAATGAAGCTCATGATGTAAACAAATTAGAATAGTAACTGTCATTCAGAAATCAAGCCAACTAAATCAGCATAAAAGCTGATTTTTTTTTGTTTATACTAGTATTTATCTAAGAAATAATATAATTAAAGGGGCCATATACCCTTAGAAGCAAATTACACTTTAAAGATTTATTTACTCTCACTTATTGTAGGATGGACGATAAAAAAAAGCGGTTCACCGATAAAGCTCAAATGAAACCAATAAACCTAGTTATTTTTGGATTGTTAATCTAAAAAGTACGACATGAAAAAATCAATAATACTATTAACCATACTTCTAGCAATAATTTGTTCTTGTGCGCCCAATCTAGAGGAGTTTAGCGATACAGATCCCAATATCATTGATGATAGTGAAGGTATTCTAGCGAATCTAAATATTCCCTCAAACTTTAATTATGAAACAACCCAAGACATTGAGGTAAATATTGGAGTAAGTGGACTTACAGACTTGCCGCTAGCTGGAGTCAAAGTAAGTTTTCATACACGTCATCCTGATGATGGTGGCAAGCATTTATCGTCTGTATTTACAGATATCAATGGACAGCTAGATGTCAAAGTACAGATTCCATCATACTATGAAGAAATTTTTGTTCAAGTACACAGCGCTGGGTTTGCCAATCAAAAAGCATTCCCTGTTGCTCCACAAATTCAACATAATTTTGGTGGGGCTCCAGAGGCAAGATCTACCAATAGTTCTAAATCATCCTCAACGCCCACCCATATTTCAGGCAACTACTATTACATGGGCACGTTCAGTAATGGTTCATCTGGTGGTTTACCTGATTATTTAGAAGCCCAAGGAGATAATTTAAGTCAAGAATTTTTAGACGGTGTAGATGCTTCTTTACCTGAAACCAAACCTGTTCCAGTATTCAATCCAGGTTATCTAAATACAGGAAATGAGTTGGATGTTGTCGTAGTAGACCCAAGTGAGGTTTGGGTTACATTTATTACCGAAGGAGCAGGTTACAAAAACGCTTTGGGGTATTATGTGTTCGACACGAATAGTCCTCCTTCGAATGCAAGTGAAATCGATTCTATTTTCGTTATACTTCCAAATGCGTCTTTACAAGGATCAGGAGGAAAACTAAATGCGGGAGACAAAATTAAATTAGGTCTTTTCGAATCAGGCAAAACAATTTCATGGGTTTTATTTCAAAGTGCCTGGACCGGATCTGGAGTGAATGTAAATCAAACCAAGTTCTATTCAAGAACCGATCTTAATATCACAGAATCTGATCCTACTAAGAGACAACATACAGTGCAACTTGCAGATTACGGCCGACAACATTTAATGAATGGTTTTGAAGACCAAACAAGATCTGTGGGTAGCGATAATGATTTTAATGATCTTGTATTTTATGTAACTGCCAACCCTTGGACAGCTATCGATATTGACGAAATACCTCCCGTAACACCCTCTGATGACGATGATGGCGATGGTATATCTAATGAAATTGATGATTTCCCTACAGATCCTACTAGAGCCATTAGAAACACTTACATTGGAGCTTTAGCATACGAGGATCTCTGGCCATCTAAAGGAGACTATGACTTTAATGATTTAGTGATTGACTATGAGGTAGATCACATTCTTAATGGAAACAATCTCTTGGTTGATATTGAAGCAGACTGGACTATAAAAGCTGTATTTGCAGGCTATAAAAATGGATTTGGTATTCATTTCGAAAATTTGGATCCAACCGAAATAGCAAGTGTTAGCGGAACAAATATGAGTGAAAATATTATTACCCAGAATGCGAATGGCACCGAGGCCAATCAAGATGATGCAACAGTCATCATTTTTGACAACGTTTTTACAGCCGTTCAATCATCAGGGAGTCTATTTCCTCACACCTCACCAACGACAACCATCAGCAGCACAATTAACATGAGCAATCCAATATCACAAAATTCCACTGGACTCCCTCCATACAACGCATTTATATTTGCCAATGGCAATAGAGACACCGAGGTTCATTTACCAGGAAAAAAGCCTACAGATCTTGCTAGTCCATTACTATTTGGAACTCTTGCCGATGCAACAGATACTACATCCGACTATTTTTATAAGACCACGAATGGCTTACCATGGGCAATTCATATATCAGAGCCATTCGATTTCCCAAACGAAAGCACCCCCATCAATCAGGCCTATTTATTCTTTACAACTTGGACAACAAGTGGAGGAAATTCTAATGCAGACTGGTATTTAAATCTTCCGGGATATAGAGATTCTAGCAAAATCTACGACTAACATAAATAGGGCATAAAGTGCGAAACACATTTTCCTTTAAATTTGTTTCGCGCTCCCTTTAGTAATCAATCAACTAAAAGTCAATTGATGCAGGGTTTGGCTACTACTATGTTTAAACGTTCTTGATATTTTACTCAAGACAATCCAGAAATAACACCATTATTATCGATGGTCATATTTTCTGAGGCTGGAAGCGATGGAAGCCCTGGCATTCGCATCATTTTCCCTAAGATTGGAATTATAAATTGAGCACCAGCAGCAATCTCTATTTCTCTGACTGTTACAGTAAATCCTCTCGGTCTTCCAACAAGAGATTGATTGTCGGAAAATGATTTTTGTGTTTTTGCCATGCAAACTGCAAATTCATTAAACCCTAACCTTTTAATTCTTCTGAGGTTTAATTGTGCTTTTTTACTGTACTCTACCTTATCGGCACCATATATTTCTTTCGCAATGGTTTCAATTTTATCTTTTACTGGACTTTTCCAATCATACAGCGGCTTAAATTGAGTCGCTTTATTTTCTACAACATCTACTACAGCTGCTGCCAAACGTGTTGTTCCTTCCCCTCCTTTTGCCCAACCTTCAGAAAGTATGGCTTGCACCCCTAAATTAGCACAAGCATCTTTTACATACTGTACTTCCTCCTTAGAATCAGAAATAAAAGAATTAATAGCAACTACAGGCTCTATATTAAATTTTCGAATATTCTCTATGTGTTTTTCAAGATTGCAAAAACCTTCTTTTACTTTTTCTAAACTTGGAGTATTATACGCTTCTTTTTTTGCTCCTCCATGATGACGCAATGCTCTAATGGTAGCAACTAAAACAACACATTTCGGATTTAACCCTGCAAAAGCAGATTTTATATTTAAGAATTTCTCCGCTCCTAAATCTGCCCCAAAACCTGCTTCTGTAACTACATAATTAGACAATGATAATCCCATTTTAGTTGCTAAAATGGTATTGGTTCCTTGCGCAATATTTGCAAAAGGCCCTCCATGAATAATAGCAGGGTTCTCCTCTAAAGTTTGAACCAAATTTGGTTTAATGGCATCTTTCAATAAAATTGCCATCGCATTTTCGGCTTTTAAATCACGAGCAAAAACAGGTTCTTTCACATAGGTAAAACCTATAAAAATATCTCCAAGACGTTTCTTTAAGTTTTCAAAATCTGTTGCCATACAGATTATTGCCATCACTTCTGAAGCGGGTGTAATATTAAATCCGTCTTGTCTAGGAACTCCATTTGCCGTTCCACCCAAACCAATCGTAACATCTCTCAAAGCCCTATCATTCATATCAATAACGCGCTTCCATAAAATGGTTCTGGGATCAATATTTAAATTTTTGGTTGTATTCTGAATATTATTATCAATCAAAGCAGATAATAAATTGTTGGCTTTTTCTATGGCATTAAAATCACCTGTAAAATGAAGATTGATGTCTTCCATGGGTACAACTTGAGAATACCCACCACCAGCAGCACCTCCTTTGATACCAAAAACAGGCCCTAAAGAGGGTTCTCTTAGAACGACAGTAGCTTGTTTCCCTATTTTATTTAACCCCTCTGTTAATCCAATAGAAACTGTAGTTTTACCTTCTCCTGCTGGAGTTGGCGTTAAAGCTGTAACCAAAACTAAATTGTTTTGTTGTACTTTTTTGTTGTTAATTAGTGATAAGGGAAGTTTCGCTTTGTATTTTCCATACATTTCTAAATCATCCTCGACTACATGTAGTTTTTTTGCTATGTGTTTTATGTGCTTAAGTTCTTTTGCTTGTGCAATTTCAATATCAGATAAGTGCCCCATTTTTTTTTGAATAATCAATTGTTTATTTGTGTGTATAATAACTGTTAAGAAACATTAAATATACAGAAATAAGCATCTGGAAAAAGAAATTGATTTTTAAACAATTCCAAATGACGATTTATAGCCTATAAATATAACAAAACAATTGCTTACTCTTTTTTGAAATACTATATTTGCACGTTTTTAAAACGAAGAAGCTAACAAATATATTAAGATGCAGAACAAAGGACTCATAAAATTATTCGCTATCCTTTTTGGAATAGTGAGTTTATACCAATTATCATTTACATTTTTTGCCAATAAGGTAGAAGATGACGCTCAACAATATGCGCAAAAAAACTCTCCAGAGAATGATGCTAGAGAACTTGCAAATTTTGAAAGAAATTATCTAGATAGCCTTGGGAATAAAGAAGTAGTAAATTTATTAGTTACCAAACACACATATGATGATGTTAAGGACAAGGAAATGAACTTGGGTCTTGATTTAAGAGGTGGTATTAACGCAATTTTACAAGTTTCAGTAAAAGAAGTTTTAAAGAGTTTGGCAAACGATTCTAAAAACGAAGCTTTTAATAATGCTTTATCTGCGGCCGATCAAAGATTAAAAAATGATAATGCAAACTATTTAGATCTGTTTTTTGAAGAGTTTGAAAACATTGCAGGTGATGTAAAACTAAGTGATCCTTCTATTTTTGGAACAAAAGCATTAAGCGAAAAAATTAAATTTAACGAGGCAAACGCTACTGTTAAAGAAACCTTACAAGAAGAAATAAACAGTTCTATTGGTACTGCTTTTGAAGTACTAAGAAGTAGAATTGATAAGTTTGGGGTAGCACAACCTAACATTCAAAGAATTGGAAATTCTGGAAGAATTCAAATAGAACTTCCCGGTGCTAGAGACATCGATCGTGTTATAAAGTTAATTACTAGTAAAGCGGAATTACAGTTTTGGGAAGTATACACCAATGCTGAAGTACAGAATTACTTTTTTACTGCAAACGGAAAAGTTGCAGAACTTTTAAAAGATGATACAGCTATTGAAAAAATAAAAGATTCTACAAAAACAGATGATATTGATGATTTATTAGGTGATTCGTCTGATTCTACGAATGTTGCTCAAAAAAATCTTTTTACCTATTTATATCCAAACGTTGCGCAATCTCAACAACAAAGAAGTTCTTTAGTTGCTCAAGCTAAAGTTTTAGATACAGCAATGGTTAATACATTGCTAGCAACAAAAGAAGTGAAAGCATTATTGCCAAAGGAATTAAAATATGTGAAGTTTTTATGGGATTATAAATCTAACAAAGGAACTGATGGTTCTGAATTAATAGGTCTGTACGCTATAAAGTCTAATAGAAAAGACAAGCCAACTATAGAGGGTGATGTTATTCTAGATGCTGGTCAAGTATTCGATCAACTAAACAAACCAGAAGTAAGTATGACAATGAATAGTTCTGGAACAAAACAATGGGCAAAAATGACCGCAGACAATGTTGGGAATTTTGTTGCTGTTGTTTTAGATGACTATGTATATACGGCACCATCAGTAAATGGAGCTATTCCTGGCGGAAGAACATCCATCTCTGGTGGAACAATGACAGTTGCAGAAGCGGAAGATATTTCTACTGTTTTAAAAGCGGGTAAGTTACCAGCCGCTGCAAGAATTATTCAAGCAGAAATTGTGGGACCATCTTTAGGTCAAGAATCTATTGATGCCTCCATAAGTTCATTTGGTCTAGCTATTTTATTAGTTTTACTATGGATGATTTTATACTATGGTAAAACAGGTTTATATGCTGATATAGCCTTATTGATAAACATCTTATTTATCTTCGGAATTCTAGCCTCATTTAATGCTGTGTTAACATTACCTGGTATTGCAGGTATCATTTTAACCATTGGTATGTCTGTTGATGCGAACGTAATTATCTTTGAAAGAATTAAAGAAGGACTCTTTAAAAAGAAAGGATTAAAGCAATCTGTAGCGGAAGGATTCTCTGTAAAAGGAGCTTTATCTGCCATTATAGATGCAAATATTACAACCTTACTAACTGGTATCATACTATATGTTTTTGGAACTGGACCTATTAAAGGTTTTGCATTAACATTAATGATTGGTATTGCAACATCATTATTTACAGCGGTCTTTATTACACGTCTTTTAATTGACGGCGCAGTTAATAAAGGAGCTAATTTAACATTCAACACCTCAATCTCTAAAGGTTGGTTCCAAAATATCAATGTAGCATTCTTAAAGAAACGTAAGATTGCTTACATTATTTCTGGAGCAATCATATTGGCAGGAATCGCCTCTATCTTCTCTATTGGATTAAAACAAGGAGTAGACTTTAAAGGAGGACGTTCTTATGTAGTTCGTTTTGACCAACCAATGAATGCAACAGAAGTTGCCACTTCGTTAAAAGACGTTTTTGGTACTTCTCCAGAGGTAAAAACATATGGACAAGACAATCAATTAAAAATAACCACTGTTTATAAAATTGAAGAAGAAGGACAAGGTGTAGATAACGAAGTTCAGAACGCACTATTTACAGGGTTAAAATCTTATTTAGGTACAACTTCTTATGAAAACTTTAAACCAGGTTTCGAGAAAGAAGGTGCTGGAATTATGAGTTATATGAAAGTAGAGCCTACTATTGCAGATGATATTAAAACATCTGCTTTATATGCAGTTTTCGGTTCTTTATTGGTTGTATTCTTATATATCTTATTACGTTTTAGAAAAATATCATTTAGTATTGGTGCCGTAGTTGCTGTTTTTCATGATGTATTAATTGTACTAGGCTTGTTCTCTATCTTATATAATTTTATGCCTTTCGATATGGAAATAGGGCAATCTTTTATTGCCGCCATATTAACCGTCGTTGGGTATTCTCTGAATGATACCGTTGTTATCTTCGATAGAATTAGAGAGTTTGCTGGAATTCACACAAATTGGAAGTACAGTGAAGTTGTAGACAAAGCTTTAAGTTCTACCTTAGGAAGAACCATCAATACCTCATTAACAACATTATTAGTAATGCTAGCTATCTTTACATTTGGTGGAGATTCTATTAGAGGGTTTATGTTTGCACTAATTATTGGTGTAGCAGTGGGTACGTATTCGTCATTATTTGTGGCAACACCAATTATGTATGATACTTCTAAAAAAGAAGAAAAAAACAAATAATTCTCATATAAAATACATTAAAACCGTTTTGACATAAACTCAAAACGGTTTTTCTATTAAAAATCAAGATATTATCTTTGAGGCCCAATGAAAATTATAAAACTTCACGATTTATATTTTAAACCTTTTATTTCTGCGAATAAAATTTCCGCTATTGTAAAAAATTTAGCACAACAGGTTAGAGCAGATTTACCAAAAGATGAGATTCCAATTTTTGTAGGTATTCTGAACGGATGTTTCTTGTTTGCTGCAGATTTTATTAGAGAATTTAATGGAAACTGCGAAGTGTCATTTGTAAAGTTAGCCTCTTATGAAGGAACTTCTTCAACAGAAAATGTAAAAAGTTTATTGGGTATTAATGAGGATTTATCAGGAAGAACTATAATTATATTAGAAGATATTATAGACACTGGCACAACACTACAAGAGATTTATAATATCTTTAGAAACAAAAATGTGAAACAACTAAAAGTAGCCAGTCTATTTTTTAAACCAGATGTTTTCAAAAAAGAATTACCAATCAATTATATCGGAAAAAGTATTGAAGATAAGTTTATTGTTGGTTATGGGTTAGACTATAACGGTCTGGGGAGAAACTACCCAGCTATTTATCAATTAACAACACCACCTAAGATGAAAAATATTGTATTATTTGGTCCTCCAGGAGCAGGAAAAGGTACACAAGCAGAATTATTAAAAGAAAGATATAATCTTATACATATCTCTACTGGAGATGTTTTTAGATTCAATATTAAAAATAAAACTGAACTAGGAGTATTGGCTAAGAAGTTTATGGATGAAGGAGATTTAGTTCCTGATGAAGTAACTATTAATATGCTAAAAGCAGAAGTAGAAAAAAATGCAGATGCGAAGGGTTTTATCTTTGATGGTTTTCCAAGAACAGAATCTCAAGCAATAGCATTGGATGAGTTTTTATCTGAAAAAGGAGAACAGATAAACGGAATGGTTGCCTTAGAGGTTTCTGAAGATTTATTAGTAGAGCGTTTGTTAGAAAGAGGTAAAACTAGCGGTAGAACAGATGATACTGATGAAAGTAAAATTAGAAATCGATTTAACGAATACCATACAAAAACAGCTATTTTAAAAGACTTTTACCAAGCGCAACAAAACTATTATGGCGTTGATGGTGTTGGTTCTATAGACGATATTACTGCTCGTTTATCTAAAGTTTTTGATACATTATAAAAAAAACCGCACCTAAAAGGAAAAACAAATATAATGACTGAAGATTTGAAATTAAAAGGAGAGCAGCCAGTGGCTGTTCGGTATTTTAAATCTAAGTCTTAAATAGAAACATAATGACAGAAGGTAATTTTGTTGACTACATAAAAATATACGCTACTTCCGGTAAAGGCGGACAAGGTTCTATGCACTTACATAGAGAGAAGTTTATTACCAAGGGTGGACCTGATGGGGGTGACGGTGGCCGTGGCGGTCATATTATTTTACGTGGAGATAAGAATATGTGGACCTTGTTTCATCTAAAATTTAAACGACACTTTAGAGCAGATGGAGGTGGTTCTGGAAGTGCCAGTAGAAGTACCGGTGCAGATGGATCTGACGTTTACATAGATGTTCCCTTAGGAACCATTATTCGTGATGCAGATACCGATGAAATCATTTTAGAAATTACAGAAGATAAAAAAGAAGTTGTTTTATTACGAGGTGGAAAAGGTGGACTGGGAAACTGGCATTTTAAATCCTCTACAAATCAAACCCCAAGATATTCGCAACCTGGCATGGACGGTATTGAAGGTTGGTTCCGTATGGAATTAAAACTACTAGCAGATGTTGGTTTGGTAGGGTTCCCAAATGCTGGAAAATCTACATTATTATCTGTTTTAACCTCCGCAAAACCAAAAATTGCTGACTATGCTTTTACTACTTTAAAACCAAATTTAGGAATTGTAGAACATAGAAACCATACCACCTTTGTCATGGCAGATATTCCTGGTATTATAGAGGGGGCAGCTGAAGGAAAAGGATTAGGTCATCGTTTTTTACGCCATATAGAACGTAATTCCGCGCTGTTATTCTTAATTCCTGCAGATAGTGATGACATTAATAAAGAATACGAAATTCTGTTGAATGAGCTTAAAAAGCACAATCCAGAATTATTAGACAAAGATAGGGTGCTAGCCATTTCTAAAACAGACATGTTGGATGATGAGTTACAAGCAGAAATAAAAGCCGAGTTACCGAAAGGTATTGAAGCTGTATTTATTTCATCGGTTGCCGAAATCGGTTTGCAAGAATTGAAAGACAAACTTTGGAACATGCTAAATTAAGCTTCTGTATCTATTGAAAGCTTATATAACATTACTCTTTTAACAGAATCCTAATGGGCAATCTATATTGAGTAGTAACTGGTATTCCTCTTTTAAGTGCCGGAAAAATAATCGGTAGTTTTTTCACACTGATATCTAGCAGACTATCTAATTCTGGAAGCTCTTTTTTAATTTTCTCTGGAGATTCAATTTCATCTAAAACAATCACTCCTTTCGAATTAATACGCAAGCCAACCCATACAATTTCTGAAATAGAATCTTTAATGGTAAAGGAATATTGAGCCAACTCCTCTCCTATTTTTTGATGAATAGTCGTTCTAAAACAGTCTGTTTTTTTACTCTTATCTATTATAGAATCACAGACTTTAAAAGACGGAGAAACATCTACGGAAGAAAAGTCTAAAACGGTATCTATAAGAGCATTCGTTTTTATTTTTTTTGTGAATGATAATTCATTACACGAGACACAAAAAACAAGAACAATTAAAAAAGAAAAAACACGGAATAACATGAACATCAATTATTCTGTGAATTTACTAAATTTTAATGAATTCTATTTTAAAATTTCGTTGCTTACAAAGCATCCTTGTTTGCTTCTATATCTTTGAGTGATGGGATATCTTTAGCAGTAGGAAACGAACTATCATATAAAGCAAAAGTCGAAGTTTGCGCTTCGACTTTCACAATACAGCATCATAAAATGAGTCCTATTTTCTTTTTCATGTATATAATGTTTACTTTACATTAATTCTCATTGGTAATGTATATTTTACATGTACAGGTTTTCCATCTTGTTCTCCTGGTGTCATTATAGGCAACATGTTTATAACTCTAGTAGCCTCTACCTCCAAATCTTTGTGAGGGGCTTTTACTCTTATATCTGCAACACTCCCTTGTTTGTCGATTTTAAAAAGCATAATAATTCGATTCTTTCCAGAGGACAATCCTAAGGTTTTTGGTAGATCTGCATTAAAATTTCCAACAAAATGCTTTTGAATCTCTTTATTAAAACAATCTTTATCTCCATCTTCACAGCCTGGAAAAGTGGGTGCTTTATCAATTGTAACAAAGGCAACCTCCTGTATTTCATTCGATTTAAAAGAACTTTCTACTTTAACTTTATAACTACCATTCAAAGAAACTCCAAGCACAATTCTACTTTTATATTTATAAAAATTATGATTGTAATGTTTCTTATAATCTTTTCCACGCTGTTCAATTAATTTTGATTGGAGGTTATTATATTCATTCTTTTCATTGGTATCTAGTTCTGAAAACGAAACCTTTGTGAATTCTGAAGGAGTTTCTAAACCAATATAAGAGTCTAAATATGACTTTTGATCAGTTTTAAAAGTAGATAATTTACCATTATTAATGGTGTAAATAGTAGCCATCTCTTTTTTACTTTCTGTTATTAGATTTGATTCATTTTCAGAACAAGCACTATAAAAAAGCATACTCGCTAATACCGGAATCAAGAGCAAATATTTTAATTGATTCATTTTTTTGGATTGTGTTTTTGTCATCATAATAATTCTTTTTTTAATTAAACTTTGTTTGTAAAATTGGTTGACAAACGAAATGTTTTCAACCTGAAATAAGCTGGATAGTAAGTTATTGATATAGGTTTCTTTGGTTCCTGATTTTACAACAACAGCATCAGAGATGTACTCGTGGAGAAGGGTGATTCTTTTCTGATACATATATATCATTGGATTAAACCACATGATAATTTTTAAAACCTCGAAAAACAATAAATCTAGAGAATGTTTTTGTTGACTATGCACCAATTCATGTGCAATAACTTTTTGCTGTTGGGTGTCAGAAATGTCTTTTCCTAAAAATATATAATTGAAAAAAGAGAAAGCAGTACGTTGATTCGTTACATGAACCAGCGTAAATTCTTTTTTCTTTTCTATTGTAGAAGTTTTAATTAAACGGAGTAGCCTAAATAACTTGATAAGAAAAAAACTTATAAGAACAGCAACTCCAGACCAAAACAGAACCTCTACATACTGTATAGATTGATACCAAGCGGTTTGTTGAATTACTGTTTCTGGTGATAATAAAATCTCTGGTAACTGAATAATAAATTCTTGAGGAACTGCTTTTTGAAAACTTGGTATTTGTATTAATGGAATCATCAATGATAAAATTGGGGTACTTAATAAATACCCTCTGTTTGTATTAAAAAAGGTTTCTTTGCTTAGCAACAAATCATAAATAGCCAAGAATAACACTTGAAACAACATAACTTGAAGGATGTAATTGATCATGATGATTTCTTTTTATTAATTTCTTTTAAAATAGATTCCAATTCAGCGACATCCATCTTATTTTCTTTGACAAAAAAGGAGACTAAACTTTTAAAAGACCCCTCAAAATAACCGTTCATTAACTTGTGTAAACTTTGGTTACTATAGGTCTCTTTGTCTATAATAGGATGGTACAAAAAACCTCTTCCTACCGAAGTGTGCCCCACAAACCCCTTGGTCTCTAAAATTCTAATAATGGTTGAAACCGTATTGTATGCTGGCTTTGGTTCTGGTAACTTTTCAATAACTTCTTTTACCGATGTTTCTTGCAAATCCCACAAAACTTGCATAATTTGCTCCTCGGCCTTTGTTAATTGTTTGCTCATAATTATAACTAAGTTTTTAGTTCAACAAGGCAAATATAACTAAATAATTAGTTTCAACTAATTATTTAGTTAAAAAATGTAACAAAAGCATCAATAATTCGTCTTAGGAATAAGAAAAACTAGCGTTTTCTTTGAATTATGGCTAGTATCATTATTAGAAATCACAATGGATATATTTTTACTGCTCTTAGGTTTTGTTTTTGTTTGTTTGGGAATTATAGGATCTTTTTTACCTGTATTACCAGGTCCACTAACAAGTTGGGTCGGTTTGCTATTGTTACATTCAACGAATATATTTCCAATGGATTGGACTTTTCTAGGAGTTACATTGGCCATTGCACTTCTTATCTGGATTCTTGATTATTTTATACCTGCAATGGGAACAAAGCGTTTTGGAGGTACTAGATATGGTATCTATGGCACTACAATTGGATTGCTTATCGGTTTGCTCTCTCCGATTCCTTTTGGAATGTTAATTGGTGCTTTTTTAGGGGCATTTATTGGAGAAATGATCTATGATAGTAAAGATACAAACCGTGCATTGAAAGCATCATTCGGAGCTTTTTTCGGTTTTTTGGCTTCAGCAACTATAAAATTTTCCATCGCAGCGGTATACTTTGTACTCTTCCTTATTCAGTTTTGGGAATTTAAAGGAGAATTTTTTTAACACAAATTATTTAGAGGAAGAATAACGAAGAAATCTGTGTATTAAAATAAAAAGTATTTATTAAGAACTATAAACTTTATTCTTGCAAAATTAGCTAACAAACAAGTTTAGCCCAGATTGAAGCAATTGTTTGAGCTCTTTTTTAGTGTCAGTTCGAGTAATCACGCTTTTGGGCGTGATTGTATCGAGAACAAACTAACAGAAGCGAGTGCGGAAAGCTGGAAATAGCTTCAAAAAAATAATTTATTAGGAATTGTAAGATTTTTAGATTTTACTCCGTTTCGCCTATGTGACAACAAAAAAGTTTCATGAGATCCAAAAATAAATTCAAGACATAAAAAAAAGCGTCCCGTTTCAGGGAAGCTTTCCATTGGTTAACAAAACCAAGGCACTTTTACTAAAGTGCCAAAACAACACAACTAAATACTACTTAAAAAAAAGTAGCAACAAATATACAACGTTTTCGAAAATTGACAAGGATATTATTAATAATCTCGATTGGCTGTTAATTCAATAGATTGTATCTTTGCCTCTTATAATATATATCAGAAAATTTAGACATTAAATGCAGTTATCAGAACAAGAAGTTGTACGTAGAGAAAAGCTAGTAAAATTAAGAGATTTGGGTATCAATCCTTATCCTGCAGATTTATTCCCAATCAATTCGAATTCGACAAAAATAAAGGAGGCATATACTGAAGGTAAAAAGGTAATTATTGCGGGTCGATTAATGGCTATTAATATTCAGGGAAAAGCTTCTTTTGCGCAATTACAAGATGGTGAAGGTAGAATACAATTGTATTTTAATAGAGATGAAATTTGTACCGGAGAAGACACCTCTTTATACAATACTGTTTTTAAAAAATTACTAGATTTAGGAGATTTTGTAGGAATTACTGGGACACTTTTTACCACTCAAGTTGGTGAAAAAACCGTGATGGTAAAAGAGTTTAAATTACTTTCCAAATCGTTAAAACCATTACCAATTCCAAAAGTAAAAGATGGTGTAACCTATGATGCCTTTACAGATCCTGAACTGCGTTACAGACAACGTTATGCAGATTTGGTGGTAAATCCGCATGTAAAAGAAGTCTTTATTAAAAGAACAAAGTTATTTAATGCGATGCGTTCTTTCTTTAATGACGCTGGTTATTTTGAAGTTGAAACCCCAGTGTTGCAACCCATTCCTGGAGGTGCAGCAGCAAGACCTTTTATTACACATCACAATTCTTTGGATATTCCTTTATATATGAGAATTGCCAATGAATTATATCTAAAAAGATTAATTGTTGGTGGTTTTGATGGGGTGTATGAATTCTCGAAAAACTTTAGAAATGAAGGAATGGACAGAACGCATAATCCTGAATTTACAGCCATGGAAATCTATGTATCATACAAAGATTACAATTGGATGATGGATTTTGCCGAACAACTTTTAGAGCATTGTGCAATCGCAGTAAACGGAACTTCTGAAGCTACTTTTGGTGAACATAAAATAGATTTTAAGGCACCCTACGCTAGAGTTACCATGGCAGATTCTATACAACATTTTACTGGTTTTGACATTACTGGAAAAACAGAAGATGAAATTAGAGAAGCGGCAAAATCAATGAATATTCCTGTGGACGAGACAATGGGGAAAGGAAAATTAATCGATGAAATTTTTGGTGAAAAATGTGAAGCAAATTACATTCAGCCAACTTTTATTACAGATTACCCGAAAGAAATGTCTCCGCTTTGTAAAGAACACAGAGACAATCCAGAATTAACAGAACGTTTTGAGTTGATGGTTTGTGGTAAAGAAATTGCCAATGCATATTCAGAATTAAACGATCCAATTGATCAACGTGAACGTTTTGAGCATCAACTAAAATTAGCACAAAAAGGAGATGATGAGGCTACAGAATTTATAGATGAAGATTTCTTACGAGCCTTAGAATACGGAATGCCTCCAACCTCTGGAATGGGCATTGGAATGGATCGACTAATTATGTTCTTAACCAACAACCAATCTATACAAGAAGTATTGTTTTTCCCTCAAATGAGACCCGAGAAAAAAGCAACAGCTATGGTATTAAGCGATGAAGAGAAAGCTGTTTTAGCAATGATTACAAAAGCAGAAAAAATAGATTTAAATACATTGAAAACCCAATCTGGTTTATCAAACAAAAAATGGGATAAAACGATTAAAGGCTTAACGAAGAACAACCTTGCAAAGGTTTCTAAAACAGACGAGGGTTTATTTGTAGAAGCTTTATAAAAGTTTCGCTATGTACAACTTGTTTCAGCACCTTATAAAATAATAGAAAAAAAGAATTACAGATATATTCATATAGGTAGTTCTTTTTTTTTGTGTTGTACATTAAAAATTTGTGCAGGAGTAATTAAGGAGCTATAAAATTATTTTGATAATTTCACGCTTTTTACAAACTATACATAAGGTAGAAAAAATAGCCTTTGAAAGTATTTTATACTAACACCTATCTTTTACTTCTTATCTGGATAGTTTTCTTCTTTTTGCTTTTTGTTTGAGTAGATGATGTTCCATATAGTGAATGCCATATATGTAGCAAAAATTAGACCACCTACTATAAAAAATCCTATACTCATGTCGTTCTTCTTTGTCTTATTGCTATTGCAAATAATAATATTGTACCTGGCCAATGTGCCGAATATTGAGCTTCAGCTGTCATGCCTAAAATTCCATGTGCTACTGAATATAACAAACAAAGGAATGCTAGAATAACTGGGTACCATTTTAAAATAAAACTTTTCATCTTTTAATGTATTATGTAGTTTATGATTTCTCTAATATACAAAAAATGAGGATAATATTTTAAAAAAAATAGTCTAATTTAAACGCAACTAACTTTTAATATTGAAGTATTTATTTTTTTTGCTAGGGTCTTGAAATCATTATAATCATGAAAAAAAATATCATTCCAAAATATTTTACAGCCAAATAGTATTACTCTATTAAGATATCAATAAAAGGAGGTACTGAAAAAAATTATTTCAAACGAGAAAAAAATATTAAATTAAGAATTAGAAGAATATAGTTCTTATTTTTGTTTTATTATTTCTTGTTTGTAAAATAAATCTGTTGACACAGACTAAGAAAAGAACTCTTCGTTAAATAAAAACAATAAAAAATGGAACAATTAATAAAATTAGTACAAGTAGTTTTAGCAATTTCTGTAGTCTATGTATGGGTTTTCAGATTTCATAATGTTGTGGATGAATTTAAAAAATTCGGATTAACTGATTTAACCAGGAATTTAGTTGGAGCTACTAAAATTTCTTTGGCTACCTTAATCTTTGCTGGTATTTGGTATTCATCATTGGTATTTATCCCCTCTATACTTATGGGGCTATTTATGATAGCTGCTCAGTACTTTCACTTCAAAATAAAAAATACCTTTATTAAACATATGCCCTCCCTAATTCTTTTGATTTTATGTGCTTTTTTAGCAATAACCTCAATACAATAGATATACATGGATATA
Organism: uncultured Polaribacter sp.; assembly: GCA_964275545.1. Classification (GTDB taxonomy): domain Bacteria; phylum Bacteroidota; class Bacteroidia; order Flavobacteriales; family Flavobacteriaceae; genus Polaribacter. The sequence goes on along the minus strand of CAXYCO010000020.1, from coordinate 31,299 downwards.
ATTAACATATGTATTCTATTATCAAGCTTATCTTTTTTTTCTTACACAGCATGGTATTTTGTATCACCCAAAATGAAAGGGGAATTCAAGCGCTTTGGCATAGAGAAGCTTGGCTTATTTATAATCATAACTCAATTTGTGGGAGCATCAGGTTTAATGATAGGTTTTATTGTTCCAGAACTTTTAATAATTTCATCATTAGGACTTGCCATTCAAATGTTAGCTGGTGTAATTGTTAGAATAAAAATAAAGGACAGTATTTGGGTTTCTCTGCCTGCTTTCTTTTACATGGTGTTAAATGCATATATATTTTTAGAGTCTATATATTAAGAGTCTTCAGATAGTTTTGCTTACTTAAACTTTTACTTACTGATACCTACTTAACTCGTTTATACCTTTTTTACTTAACATGACAGTTAAGTCATGGTTGATATAAATCTATTAGAAGTCTTCTAGATTATTTTACTTTCAGAAAAAACACTTTTATCCAAATAAGATTCTATAGCAAAAAAGAATAAATACTCTTTACTAAAAGTTCGAACACTTTATGTTGGCAGAAAATTAGAAGAACGGAGGTGATTAGATGTAACTTAATAAAAAGGTGAAAAACGAAATAATTACCCCTTAAACTTCATTCCTAAGTGAACTACTTTTTTGGTTTCATAAAAATCCTCATCAAAATAATCTGATAGGTTATAAATTGTAGCAGAAGTATATAATTTTAATTCTTCAGATAAATCACCACCTTTTAAATATAGAATTCCATTTTTTAAGTCGTGGTTTTGTTTTTTGGCAACTCTACCTTTAGTCCAACCTACAAAAGTCTCCATATGAGCAACAGCTCGACTTACAATAAAGTCGTATGTATCTTTTACTTCTTCGACTCTACCGTGTGTTGTTTTTATGTTTTCTAAACCTAAACCATCGGCAACTTCGTTCACTACCTTTATTTTTTTCCCAATAGAATCTACCAAATGAAACTTTGTTTCTGGGAATAAAATTGCTAGAGGAATTCCCGGAAAACCTCCACCTGTACCAACATCTAATACCTTAGAGCCCGGCTTAAAGTTTATTACTTTAGCAATTCCCAAAGAGTGTAAAACATGACGTAGATAAAGTTCATCAATATCTTTTCTAGAGACAACATTTATTTTCAAATTCCAATCCTGATACAATAGTTGTAGTTCCTTAAATTGTTGTATTTGAGTTACCGATAAATCTTTAAAATATTTGTGAACAATATCCATCTAAATAATTTTTAAGCACAAAAATAGTTATTTGTATTGAAACAATTCTTAACAAAAACTGACGATTATCATAAAAAGAAATTCAAAAAGATTATTTTTGTAAACAAATATTAAAATGCTAAATGAAAACATTAAATTTTTCTAGAGTAGACAAGGCTAAGTTCTTTAGAACTCTAAATAAAAGAGTAAATACATATTTCAAAGAAAACAATATTAAGAGAACTGGAAACTGGAAGTTGTATATAAAAGCAATCATTATGTTTTCTTTATTTTTAATTCCATTTATTTTAGTTCTAGCAGTTTCTATGCCACAATGGACAATGATTTTGCTAATGATTCTATCTGGCATAGGAATGGCTGGTGTTGGTATGAATGTAATGCATGATAGTAACCACGAATCTTTTTCTAGCAAAAAATGGGTAAACAAATTAATGGGAAGCAGTATTTATATTCTTGCTGGAAATGTGTATAACTGGAAAGTACAACACAACGTTTTACATCACACTTTTACAAATGTAAAAGATCATGATGAAGATATAGATGCTGGTAGAATTATTCGATTTTCAGAACATTCTAAATGGTTTAATATCCATAAATTTCAGAAATATTATTCGATTTTCTTGTATGGTCTTTTAACAATTAATTGGGCAATTACTACAGATGTTAAACAGATGCGTAGTTATTTAAAACGTAAATTATCTTATGGTAAATTTCCAAATCCTGCAACAGAATGGACAAAATTAGTAATCTCTAAAGTTGTCTATTATGCACTTTGGATTGTTTTACCCCTTTTAGTTTTAGATATCGCTTGGTGGAAAGTAGTCCTTGGTTTTTTTGTAATGCACTATACTGCTGGAATGATTTTAAGTTTAGTTTTTCAATTGGCACACATCGTTCCAAACACAGAAATGCCTACTCCAGACAAAGATGGGAATTTGGAATATACTTGGGCAGTCCATCAATTGTATACAACTTCTAACTTTGCTCCTAGCAATAGACTAGTTAATTTTTATACAGGTGGTTTAAATCATCAAGTTGAACATCATATTTTTCCGCATATTTCTCATGTTCATTATGTAAAATTGGCTAAAATTGTAAAAGAAACAACCAAAGAGTTTAATTTGCCTTATAACGAATATGAAACTTTTAGAAAGGCCATTATAGAGCATTTTAGACATTTAGGAGTCTTAGGACAAAAACCAGAATTAGCATAATTAAACATCAACCTACAGTTCAATGTCACACCCATTATCGGAAAGAATTAATAGCTTACCTGTTTCACAAACTTTAGCAATGGCTGCTAAAGGGAGAGAATTAAAAGCTCAAGGAAAAGATATTATCAGTTTAAGTTTGGGGGAACCAGACTTTAACACACCAGATTTCATCAAAGAAGCTGCCATAGAGGCAGTTAATCAAGACTATAATTCGTACACACCTGTAGATGGTTATACGGAGTTAAAAGAGGCGATTTGTACAAAATTTAAACGTGACAATAACCTTGTCTATCAACCAAATCAGATTGTAGTTTCTACTGGAGCAAAACAATCCATAGCAAATGTGGCACAAGTGCTTTTAAACCCTGGGGACGAAGTTTTATTACCAGCACCTTATTGGGTTAGTTATTCTGCTATTGCTATTTTGTGTGAAGCAAAATATATAGAAATACCCTCATCTATTGATGATGATTTTAAAATTACTCCAGCTCAATTGGAAGCTGCTATTACTCCTAAAACTAAAATGGTTTTTTTCAACTCGCCAAATAACCCTAGTGGAAGTATTTACAGCGAAAAAGAATACAGAGCACTCGCAAAAGTTTTAGAAAAATATCCAAAAGTATATATTTTATCTGATGAAATATATGAGCACATAAACTATGGCGTTAAACCTTTTAGTTTTGCTGCAATCGAAAGTATGTATCATAGAACTATTACAGTAAACGGATTAGCGAAGGCATTTGCTATGACAGGTTGGAGAATCGGTTATATTGGAGCTCCACAATGGATTGCGAAAGCGTGTACCAAAATGCAAGGTCAAATTACATCGGGTGCAAACTGTATCGCTCAAAGAGCAGCCATTACAGCTCTATTAGCTCCTGTAGAAAAGGTTCAATACATGGTAGATGAATTTAAAACTCGTAGGGATATTGTTATTGGATTGTTAGAAAAAATAGATGGATTTAAAATTAATGAACCCAAAGGTGCTTTTTATGTTTTTCCAGATATTTCTTATTACTTTGGAAAAAATATTGATGGAGTTTCTATAAATAATGCTAGTGATTTCTCTCTATTTTTATTAGAAAAAGCTAATGTTGCTACTGTAACTGGCGAGGCTTTTGGAGCTCCAAATTGTATACGAATATCATATGCTGCTTCTGAATTACAATTACGTGAGGCTGTTAAAAGAATTAAAGAAGTTTTATAAGACCATTAAAAAACAATTTACACAAAACCTCATAGCTTAACTGTGAGGTTTTTTATTTTACAATGCCATAAATATTAATGCAATTGCAAAGAAAGATACTCTTAAAACTGTACCAGTTTGGCTTTCAATTTTTGCTTGATGATTAAATATTAAAGACTTTATTTCAGATATTGATTTTACTTTAGCATCTCTTATACTTTTTTTAATTTCCTCCTTATAAGATGAGGTTAAAATTCCTCTCTCTGAAGGACGGGTAATTACTTTTGGCTTCATGATAATGAGTTATTTAAATTAAAATGATTACATATGTAAGACGAAAATGAAAATAAATTGTTACAATTACAGAAAAGAAATGCTCAAAAAAAACTTTTTATCATTTACACTCTCCAATAATGCGAAATAAATCATCTAAATAATTATTAAATTAATTTATTAAAAATTATGCTATTAAATTTAAATAGCTACAATTTTTGAAACATAATCAGCTGGTTTTTAAAATCTAAAAATAAACTTTTGATTTACGAAATAGAATACTATAGAAAAAAAGTTTGCATATCATTATGTTAAAATAAATACGCAGAACTATCAAAAAGAAATAATTGACTTTTCATAAAAGTGTAAGAGCATAATATTATAATGAAAAAGAATAAAATTAAAAATTTATATGTTTGTGTTTTTTTTATCATGTGTTATATTTTAATATAAAGGTATTTTTAATCATTAATAAAATATTGGAATAAAAGTTCAATAGCCATTAAGTTTAGACAAATGGTAAAAAGATGTTGGTAGATCGATAAAAAAATAAAAAACCGCATCTTTTATGATGCGGTTTTTAGCCATTAAGGGGTGTATGCAGTGGCTAATCTACATTGTCATGTAAAAAAGAGTTGTTAGATTTTAATTGGATGTCGTCATTATCAATATGTAAAGTAGTTTTGGTTTTACTTACAGATGCATTGGTTACGTCTAAATCTAATCCCATTCTCTTATAAGCTGGCTGACGTTCAATCTCATCAATGTTTTTACTCATTTGATCTGTAAACCTATAATTAAACCCTTTCATCTTGTTTCGACGTTCTTCAGCTCTTTTTTGTAATTCATTAATTGTTAAATCTAATGGAGAAACCTCTTCACTTGTAGACTCTACACTAGTAACTTCTGCTTGTGGGTTTGTAGTTCTCAATTCAAACTGAATTTCATCTTCATTGACCGATAGAGGTTCTTTTATTACAGAGCTTTTACCAATCGTTGGCTTAACCTCAAAATCCTCTAATACATATCTTTTTTCTGGTGAAACATTATTTACTTGAATTTCTGGAACTTCAATTTTATTTAAAGTCTCCTCTTCCTTATTAATAGTATCTGCAATTTCTTCTTTACCTTCAGATTTTGAAATTAATGGTAAATCAAATAACAAATCAGCTTGAATGTGTTCAACTTCTTCTTGAGTAGCTTCCTCAATTTCAGGATGAATATTTGTAATAATAAAATCATCATCAGAAACACTTTCTAATGTAACTTCATTATGAACAACATCTATATTTTTAATAAAATCGGTTGTTGGAATTAAATTAGTTTTAGAGAATTCTTCAACAATATCATCTTCTAAAGTATGTACAATTTTCTTCTCGACTTTATCAGAAAACGTATCGTGTAAAGTTGGTGTTTTGGTTATTGTTTTTTCAGAAAAATCGTAAGTTGCTTTTTGTTCTTCCTCTAAAGTGTGTATAATTGTTTTTACTTCAGTGTTCGTTATTGTACTCTGTTGATCTGCCGCAAAACCTGTTGCAACAATAGTAACAGCTATTGCATCACCAAGGTTTTCATCTTCACCAACTCCCATAATAATATTAGCGTCATAACCTGCTTCTTCTTGAATATGATCATTAATTTCTCCAATTTCATCTAATGTAACTTCATTCGTTCCAGATACAATCAACAACAGCACATTTTTTGCACCTGTAATTTTATTATCATTTAATAAAGGAGAATCTAATGCTTTAACTATAGCCGTTTTTGCTCTACTTGTTCCTTCTTCTTTTGCAGAACCCATAATAGCAGTTCCACTATTAGAAAGAACCGTTTTAGCGTCATGTAAGTCAATATTTTGCTTGTAATGATGTGTAATTACTTCTGCAATTCCTCGAGAGGCTGTAGATAAAACTTCATCAGCTTTGGAAAAACCAGCTTTAAAACCAAGATTACCATATACTTCACGAAGTTTATTGTTGTTAATTACAATTAAAGAATCTACATTTTGACGCAATTGATCGATTCCTAATTGAGCTTGTTTAGTACGTCTTTTTCCTTCAAACTGAAAAGGCATTGTAACTATACCAACAGTTAAAATATCCATGTCTTTGGCTATTTTTGCTATGATGGGTGCAGCTCCTGTTCCTGTTCCACCGCCCATTCCAGCTGTAATAAACACCATTTTTGTTTGGGTATTTAACATTTGCTGAATTTCTTGTAAACTTTCTTTAGCTGCCTGTGCTCCTATTTCTGGATTTGCACCTGCCCCTAATCCAGAAGTTAAATTCGCTCCTAATTGAATTTTATTAGGAACTGAACTATTTTCTAAAGCTTGTGCGTCTGTATTACAAATTACAAAATCTACTCCTTTAATATATTGGGTAAACATGTGATTTACTGCGTTACTTCCACCACCACCTACACCAATTACTTTTATGGTATTAGACTGTGTTTTTGGCATGTCAAATGAAATGTTATCGAATTCTGCGCTCATAATAACGTATCTATTGTTTATTGATTGTTTTTATTTTATTCTTTTTTTTGCTAGCAACTTATTCTGCGTTGTCTAAAAAATCTTTCAGTCCGTCTGTAAACTTTTCAAAGAAAGATTTCTTTTTTTGTTTCAATTTCTGAGGTTCAACTTCTTTTGTAGATAGTGTGTTATCCGAAGCATCTTCTATCAATTCCTCAATAGCCTCCTCAGCTTCTTCCAAATCTATAGTTTGTCTATTTAAACCTTCCATTAATAATCCAACGGCAGTTGCATACGATGGACTGGATAAAGATTCTTCTGAATCTCCTGCTAAATGCTCATTGGGATATCCAATTCTTGCATCCATCCCTGTAATATACTCAACTAATTGACGAAGGTGGTTTAGTTGAGAACCTCCTCCAGTTAGAACAATTCCCGCAATTAATTTTCCTTTTGCAGTTTCATGACCGTAATTTTTAATTTCTAAATACACATGTTCAATAATTTCTTGAACTCTTGCGTGAATGATTTTTGATAGATTTTTTAATGTAATTTCTTTTGGTTCTCTCCCCCTTAAACCCGGAATAGAAACAATTTCTGTCTCTTTATTTTCTCCCGGCCATGCAGATCCAAACTTAATTTTCAACAACTCTGCTTGCTTTTCGATTATAGAACAGCCTTCTTTAATGTCTTCTGTAATTACATTTCCTCCAAAAGGAATTACCGCTGTATGACGAATGATACCATCTTTAAAAATAGCTAAATCTGTAGTTCCACCACCAATATCTATCAATGCAACCCCCGCTTCTTTTTCCTCTTGGCTTAAAACTGCTGATGCTGATGCCAAAGGCTCTAAAGTAATATCAGACAAATCCAACCCTGCACTTTTTACACAACGACCAATATTTCTGATTGATGAAACTTGCCCAACAACAACATGGAAATTAGCTTCTAAGCGTCCGCCATACATACCTATTGGTTCTTTAATATCAGACTGAGAGTCTACTTTAAATTCTTGGGGTAATACGTGGATAATTTCTTCTCCAGGTAACATAACCAACTTATGTACTTGATTTACTAAATTCTCTATGTCATTTTCATCAATTACTTCATCTGCATTAGTTCTAGTTATATAATCACTATGATGAAGACTTCTTATATGCTGACCAGCAATACCTACAACAACATCCTCTATCTTAGTTCCAGAAATACTCTCTGCTTCATCTACAGCTTGTTGTATAGATTGAATAGTTTGAGTAATGTTACTTACAACACCTCTTTTTACACCCAGACTTTTAGCTTTACCAATGCCTAAGACCTCTAGTTTCCCATATTCGTTTTTACGCCCAATCATTGCAACAATCTTGGTTGTCCCAATATCTAAACCAACAGCTATTTTATTGTTTTCCATTTTGATTTATTTTGTGCACACAACTTGGTTGTGGTATTTTACATTAATCGTTTTGTAATTATTTATTGTTCTATCTGAAAATGTTTTGTTATAAAACGCTTTTAGTTTTCTAAATTTAACTTCAATATTTATCAACTTCCCAAAATCAATTTTATAATTTCCACTTCTTACAGAAAATTGATACTCATTAATATTAGATTTTCTTATACCTGTAATCTCTTTATTTAAAAATTCATCTTCTGAAATAAAAAAAAGTAAAGGCAATATTTCATTTATATCATATGTATTATCTATTCCTGAAATCAATAAAACTCTTGCTGAATAATTATCAGCTAATGGAACTTTTACACCGTATTTATCAATATAGTAAGAATTATCTGTTGAAATAATTCTTGCAATTGGTGTACGCTGTTTCACATTAGATTTTAATACCCCATCTATGGTTAAAAAAACCGATGCTTTTTCTACAAATGGGTTTTTAAAGACTTCATTTTCTAATTCATATAAATCTATTACAGATTTGGCTTGGTTTTTCACCGTTGTCTTATTTTGTATTAACAATTTATTAACCATTGAATGTGACAAGAAATTGTTCTCTCCCTCTTCAAATTCAACAATAATTTCTGACACTCTCTTTTTATTATTCCTAGCAGATGAAAAACTATATAAAAGCCCTAAACACACTACTAACATTAAGAAAAACAAGTGTTTTACAATTCTCTTAAATTTCATTTTTGCAATCTTTTAAAAGTTGTATTGTAACGTCATTTACAAGTACTCCAATGTCTCCAGCCCCTAGCATTGCCACTACATTTGCTGAAGAATTTTTAATATCTTTTATTAAATTATTTTTTTGAGTCATTTTTTTTGACCTATTGTCGATTATATTCAATAGTGATTCAGAATTGACTCCAGGAATCGGTAATTCTCTGGCCGGGTAAATATCCAGTAATAAAACTTCATCAAACTTTGATAAAGCGGAGGCAAAATCGTCTATAAAATCTCTTGTTCTTGAAAATAAATGGGGCTGAAAAACAACCAAGACTTTTTCATTTGGATACATTTCTCTTATCGAATTTTCTACTGCATTTATTTCAGTTGGGTGATGCGCATAATCATCAATTAAAATAAAATTAGTTGTTTTAATTCGATAAGAAAATCTTCGTTTTACTCCCTTAAAAGTTGATAAACTTAATTTTATACTTTCTAATGAAACTCCAAAAACATCTGCCAAAGCTAAAGCTGCCAAAGCGTTCATGACATTATGCCTTCCAGGTAAATGAAACTCAATATTTTTAATTTCTGACAAAGGGGTTTTCACATCGAAAATATATTTTCCGCTATCAATTTTTAAATTGAAAGCCATATAGTCTGCATCTTCATTAATTGCATAGGTTAGTCCTTTTAAAGGCAACCCTTTTGCTACGATTAATGTATCAGAAACTTTTTGAGAAAATGCAAAAAACGATTCATGCAATGCCTCTGGCTTTCCATAGATATCCAAATGATCAGCATCCATAGAAGTTATACACGCTATATTAGGACTCAATTGTAAGAAAGATCGATCGAACTCATCAGCTTCTACTACAGAAATTTGATCTTCACCTAAAATTAAGTTTGAATTATAATTCTCTACAATTCCACCCAAAAATGAAGTCGCCAAACTCGGATGCATAATATGTCCTAAAATCGAAGAGGTTGTTGTTTTTCCATGAGTTCCTGCAACAGCTAAACAAAAAGTATTTTCTGTGATTTTTCCTAATATTTCTGCACGTTTTAAAACCATAAAACCGTTCCCTTTAAAGTAATTTAATTCAGAGTGGTTTTTTGGGATTGCAGGCGTATAAACAATCAAGGTTTTTTCTTTGTTCAAAAAAGAAATTGGAATGTTTTTTACAGCATCTTCAAAGTGAATTTCAACTCCTAAATCTTCTAAAGATTCTGAGATAAGAGTGGATGTTTTATCATAACCAGCCACTTGTTTTCCGTTCGTAGCAAAATAGCGAGCTATTGCGCTCATTCCGATGCCACCAATTCCAACAAAAAAGACGTTATGTATATTTTTTAAATTCACTTATTCAGTATCTTTTCTATTTCATTTACAATATCTGTAGTTGCACTAGGCAAACCTAATTCTTTAATATTTTCTGATAAATTTAGTTGCTTCCCTTCATCTTTTAACAAGGTTTCAAAAATGATTGGAAACGTTTCTAATTCACTTTCTTTTAATAAAATAGCAGCATGCTTATCTGAAATTGATTTTGCATTTTTGGTTTGATGGTCTTCTGCTACATTAGGAGATGGAATAAAGATTACTGGCTTACCAACGATACATAATTCAGATACAGAACTTGCACCTGCTCTAGAAATTATAATATCAGATGCAGCATAAGCAAAATCCATTCTATTAATAAATTGATACACTTGCACATGCTTTAAATCATTGTGTTTTTTATATTCTTCAAAATATAATTTACCGCATTGCCAAATCAATTGAACATCTTGACTTTTAAAAAATTCTAATTGACTTTCCACTAATTGATTTATCCTTCTAGCACCTAAACTTCCTCCTAAAACTAAAACTATCTTTTTGGTTATGTCTGATTTAAAAAATGCTTTTCCTTCTTTAGTTTTATGATGAATTGATAATAAATCTTGACGAACAGGATTCCCTGTTTTTTTAATTTTACCAACAGGAAAAAAACGTTCTAAATTATCATAAGCTACACAAATTTTACTTGCCTTTTTACCTAATAATTTATTAGTAATTCCTGGAAAAGAATTTTGTTCTTGGATTAATGTAGAAATTCCTTTTCTATGAGCCATCATTAAAGTGGGACCACTAGCAAAACCTCCTGTTCCAATAGCTATATCTGGTTTAAATTTGTTAATGATTTTGCTTGCCTTCCACAAACTATTCATCAACTTAAACGGAAATGATAAATTATCTAAGGTTAATTTTCGTTGAATCCCAGAAATCCATAATCCTTCAATTTCAAATCCTGCTTGCGGAACTTTTTCCATTTCCATTTTATCATTTGCGCCAACAAATAGAAAATTTGCATCAGGATATCGCAACTTTAATTCGTTCGCAATTGCTATTGCAGGATAAATATGTCCGCCAGTTCCACCTCCAGAAATAATTATATTAATCGATTGCTTCATGTAGTATTTCTAAAGGGTTATCATCTAAAATATCTTCTTCTGTTTCTTCTTTAGATGCGCTTACACTTAAAATCATTCCCAAAGCAAAACAGGTCATCCAAATAGAGGTTCCTCCACTACTAATTAATGGCAGTGTTTGCCCCGTTACAGGAAACAAATTTGTAGCAACTGCCATATTTATAGTTGCTTGAAAAATAATGGGGCAACCAACACCCAAGACTAATAAAGTACCAAATATTGTAGTGGTTTTTCTAATCACTACAAAAATTCTAAAAAGCAGTAAAAAATATATAAACACAATTGCTATTGCTCCAATTAAACCAAATTCTTCAATAATGATGGCATAAATAAAATCTGAAGATGATTGTGGTAAAAAATTCTTTTGAATACTTTTTCCTGGGCCAACTCCGATGACTCCTCCAGTGGCAATTGCTATTTTTGCCTTCTCTACTTGATACGCTTCTTTCCCTTCGGTTTGAGAAAAATTTTCTATCCTACTTTGCCAAGTTTGAACTCTATTTGGCATTGCATCTGGAAATGCTTTGGCTATTAAAACAAAAAAGGACAAAGCAATTATTCCTATTCCAAGAATAAATCCTGTATATTTTAAAGGATAACCTCCAATAAATACAAGCATTAAAATCATTGTAAAAATGATTGCAGTTGTTGAAAAGTTTGCTGGTAAAATTAATATAAGAATTAAAGCAACAGGCAACCATAATTGCAGTAAGCTTTCTTTAAAATCTATTTTTTTTTCTTTGTTTTTTGCTAAATATCTTGCTACATACACCATTAATACTAGCCCTGCCAAAGTGGATGTTTGAAAACCGATACCAACAAAAGGAATTCGAATCCATCTACTTGCATTTGCACCCCCGATTATAGTTCCTTGTGCAAGAGTAAAAATTAATAAAATTATAACTATTGGAAGCATTAAAACTGATCCTCCAGAAAAATACCTGTAAGGAATTTTGTGTACTCCATAAATTATAGCAAAACCCATAATTAGTAAAACCATATGTTTCACTAAATATCCAATTGTAGATCCAGAACCAACAACATAAACCAGATTTGTACTCGCACTGTAAACTGGCATAAAAGAAAATATTGCCAAAATAGCTACAATAGCCCAAATTGTCTTATCCCCTTTTATATGTTGAAAAATAATCTTCATTTTTTATAAACTTCTTACTGCTTTTTTAAATTGACGACCTCTATCTTCATAATTATCAAACAAGTCAAAACTTGCACATGCCGGTGAAAATAAAACTACATCTCCTTTGTTAGCTAATTTTTTAGAAACTTTTACAGCCTCTTCGGCACCAGCAGTTTCAACAATAATATCTACAACATTTTCAAATGTTTTTTTTATCTTCTCATTATCTATACCTAAACACACAATTGAACTCACTTTTTCTCTAACCAAGGGCAATAAATCATTATAATCATTTCCTTTATCTACCCCACCAACAATCCAAACAGTAGACTTATCCATACATTCTAATGCATAAAATGTAGCATTTACATTAGTCGCTTTACTATCATTTATAAAATAAACTTCGTTTATTTTTGCAACATTTTCTAAGCGGTGCTCTGCACCTTCAAAAGTTGATAAACTTTCTTTTATAGACTCTTTTCTGACTTTTAACAACTGCGCAGCCATTGTTGCAGCCATTGCGTTTTTGGTGTTGTGTTTCCCTTGTAAAGTTAAGTTTGATAATGGCATAGTAAATTCTTCTGTATTTATATTGGTTATAATATTATTATCTCTTATGAATGCTCCAAATTCTAATTCTCTTTTAATTGAAAACGGAACTAATTTTGCTTTTAACTTGTTATTCTGTAACCAATTATTAATTGCTTTATCATCTGCATCATAAATCAAATAATCAGTTGTTTTTTGGTTCTTTGTTATTCTAAATTTTGATTCGATGTATTGATTAAAATCATGGTCATATCGATCTAAATGATCTGGTGTGATATTGGTTAAAATTGCAATATGGGAATTGAATTTCTTTATTCCGTCCAACTGAAAACTACTTAATTCTAATACATAATTCTCATATGATTTTTCTGCAACTTGTTGAGCAAAACTATTTCCAATATTACCTGCAACTCCAATACTAAACTTTGCATCTTTTAAAATATGATGAACTAAAAGTGTTGTTGTTGTTTTCCCATTTGACCCTGTAATTCCAATGATAATTGCATCTGTATATTTAGCAGCTAGCTCTATCTCTGATATTACAGGAACAGAAATACTTTTTAACTGTTTAATTAGCGGTACTGTATCTGAAATCCCTGGGCTTTTCATAACCAAATCGGCATCTAAAATTTCACTCTCTGTATGCTGATTTTCTTCAAATTTCACATCATTAATTAAAAGAACTTTTTTATACTTTTCTACTATATTTCCTTTATCGGAAACAAAGACATTAAAACCTTTTTGTTTTCCTAAAATTGCAGCCCCAATACCACTCTCTCCTCCACCAAGAACAACCAACTTCTTCATCTATCTTAATTTTAGAGTCACAATTGCAAATACAGCAAACAAAATTCCAATAATCCAAAAACGGACTACAATTTTACTTTCGTGATAATTTAATTTTTGATAATGGTGATGTAATGGAGCCATTCTAAAAATACGTTTTCCTATTCCATATTTCTTACGGGTATACTTAAACCATGTAACCTGAAAAATCACAGACAAATTTTCAATCACAAAAATTCCAGCTAAAATTGGAAGCAACAATTCTTTCCTAATAGCAATTGCTATTACTGCAATAATTCCTCCAATAGTTAAGCTTCCTGTATCACCCATGAAAACCTGAGCCGGATAGGTGTTATACCATAGAAACCCTATTAAAGCTCCTGCAAATGCAAGAATAAAAACAGTCATTTCACCTGAATCCGGTATGTACATTACGTCTAGATAATCTGCAAAAATAATATTACCCGAAACCCATGCAAAAATTGCAAGTGTAATCACTATAATTGCTGAAGACCCAGCAGCTAAACCATCAATCCCATCTGTTAAATTTGCTCCGTTAGATATTCCTGTCACAATAAAAACAACTACAAAAATGAAAACAAGCCAACCATATTTCTCATATCCAACTCCTAAAAAATTAAATGCTTTTGAATAATCTAACTCGTTATCTTTTAAAAATGGAACTGTAGTTTTTGTAGATTTATGAGCTTCTCCAAAAACTTTTACACGCCCATTCTCTTGAATAATTTGTTGATCAATTGGCAATTGCTCCTTTATTGTAACATCATCATTAAAATATAACATTGATCCGACAATAATCCCCAAACCAACTTGGCCTAAAATTTTAAATTTCCCTTTTAAACCGTCTTTATCTTTTTTAAACACTTTAATATAATCATCTATAAAACCGATAAGACCCATCCATAAGGTGGTAATTATCAAAATAAGCACATATATATTATCTAGTTTAGCTAATAATATAACTGGTATTAAGGTCGCTAAAATTATTATGATTCCACCCATTGTTGGTGTTCCAGACTTTTGCTTTTGTCCTTCTAAACCTAAATCTCTAATAGTTTCACCAACCTGTTGATTTCTTAAAAAATTAATAATTCTTTTTCCATAAATAGAGGAGATTAACAAGGACAAAATAAATGCAAATGCAGCTCTAAAGGTTATAAATTGAAACAAGCCAGCACCAGGTAAACCAAATTGAATTTCTAGATATTCGAATAAATAATAAAACATTATAGGTTCTTTTTTAATTGGTTAAAACAATCTACAACAACTTCTAAATCATCAAAATGAGAACGCACTCCATTTATCTCTTGATAATTTTCATGTCCTTTTCCTGCAATTAATATAATATCTCCAATTTTAGAAAATTTACATGCGGTTTTAATAGCCTGTCTTCTATCTAAAATTGTTAGTGTTTTTTTATAATTTTCTGACGCTACACCAACTTCCATTTCTTCTAAAATAGTTTGTGGATTTTCTGTTCTTGGGTTGTCTGATGTGAAAATTGCTTGATTACTTAATTGCGAGGCAATATGCGCCATTTTTGATCGCTTTGACTTATCTCTATCACCACCACAACCTACAACAGTAATTACTTTTTCATTACCTGTTCGTATAGCATTTATAGTTTCTAACACATTCTTTAAAGCATCTGGTGTATGCGCATAATCTATAATTGCAGTAACACCATCCTCTGAGACTACATATTCAAAACGTCCTGAAACACTTTCTAATTGACTTACAATTGTTAAAACCTCCAGTTTTTCCAACCCTAATAATTCTGCAGTCCCAATAATTGCTAGTAAATTATATGCATTGAATTCTCCAATTAGTTTTGTCCAAACTTCTGTATTATTAATCGTCATTAAAGTACCTGACAATCGCTTTTCTAAAATTTTAGCTTTAAAATCACCTACTGTTTTTAAAGCGTATGTTTTTTGTTTTGCTGATGAATTTTGCAACATAAATTTACCATTCTTATCATCAATATTTACCAATGCAAAAGCTGATTTTGGTAATGAATCAAAAAAAGATTTTTTAACATCTCTATATTCTGAAAAGGTTTCATGATAGTCTAAATGATCGTGAGAGAGATTTGTAAAAACTCCTCCGGAAAAGACCAACCCTTCAGTTCTTTTTTGATGAATTCCATGAGAACTAACCTCCATAAAGCAATAATCAACTCCAGCGTCTAACATGCTATCTAAATAACTATTTATAGTTACAGAATCTGGGGTTGTATGTGTTGCTTGAAATTCGGTTTCATGAACTAAAATTTTAACTGTAGACAGAAGACCTACTTTATAACCAGCTTTTTTAAACAACTGATACAAAAGAGATGCAACTGTCGTTTTACCATTTGTACCAGTAACACCTATTAAATCTAATTTAGAAGAAGGGTTTTGATAAAAATTAGAAGCTAGAATTGCTAATGCAATATTAGAATCTTTAACTTCAACATAGGTAATCCCATGTTTTTTATGAAGAGGTAGGTCCTCACAGATTATTGCAACTGCTCCTAAAGAAATAGCTTTATCTATAAATAGATGTCCATCAACAGAAGCTCCCTTTTGAGCTACAAAAACAGTATTCTTTTCAACTTCTCTAGAATCAAATATGATATTTTTTATATCAATATTGGTATCACCAAAAACAGCGTTTACAGAAACCTTATACAATATGTCTTTTAAATTTTTCAGCTTATGAAAGTTTTAAAATAATAGTTGCTCCTTTTATTAATTTCATACCTTTTTTAATTGATTGAGTTTTTACTTTACCAACTCCAGATATTTTCACTTTTAATCCAATATTTTCTAACAATGAAATAGCATCCATACCAGACATACCTTTAACATTGGGGATTTCTGAATAGCTCTTACCCAATTGAATATTATATTTCAAATATTGTTTGTCAATTGATGCAAATTCAGTTTTATCATTTACAGATTGATTATCAATGGGTGTCGTTGTATAAATTTTTTGAGCAATCTCTTTAAATACTGGAGCTGCAACTGTTGCTCCGTAATATCCTTTTTCTTTCTTCGGATCATGAATTACAACAATACAAGTATAGTTTGGTTTTTCAGCAGGAAAAAAACCTGCAAATGAAGCCACATAATGTTTGTTAGAGTAATGACCAGCAATCGTTTCTCCTTTATCATTTTTATGCCTTGGAATGTACTTTTTTGCAGTTCCTGTTTTACCTGCCATAGAGAAATTAGAAGAGTAAATATTATTTGCAGTTCCTTTAATAACGACATTTTCCATTACTTTTCTAATTTTTTTCAAGGTCTCCACTGAAGCTATTTTAGGGTTAATAACTTCAGTTTCAAAAACCTTTCCTGACTTATCTTGTCTTCTTAATTCTTTTACAAACCTTGGTTTTACCATTACACCATCGTTGGCAATAGCATTATAAAACATTAATGTTTGCATAGCTGTAACTGAAACACCATACCCCCAAGACATCCATTCTAAAGAAATTTTGCTCCACCGTTTTTTGTTTTTTGGAGTTGGAACAAATGGTTTTCCTTCTCCTTTTATTGAAAATCCAATAGGCTTTGTAAATCCGTATTTTTCTATTTTATTAATAAATTTTTGCGGATTACTATCGTAGTGTTTTCTAATTAGCTTTACGATTCCAACATTAGAAGAAACTTCAAAAACTCTAGCTGCAGAAATTTTCCCATAACCACCTCTTTTAGAATCCTCAATCTTCCTGTTATGGATAAAAAACTTTCCTTTTCCTGTATCAACTAGTGTAGAGGTATCAATAAGCTTATCATCTAGAGCCGCCATTAGGCTTGCTAGCTTAAATGTTGAACCTGGTTCATGACTTTCCCAAACTGCATAGTTTCTCTTCTCATAATATTTACCAGAAGAGGTCCTGCCTAAATTAGAAATTGCTTTTATTTCGCCTGTTGCAGTTTCCATAACCACAGCACAACCGTGATCTGCTTCAAAATATTCTAACTGACGCAACAAAGCATGATGTGTTATATCTTGAACATTTACATCGATTGTTGTTATTACATCATCACCATCTATTGGTTCTTTTTCGTTAACATCAGATATTGGTTTCCATTGTCCTTTAGCAATTTTTTGCTTCCAACGCAAACCATTTTCACCCTGCATATGTTCTGCATAGGCACCTTCAATCCCTGCTTCTCCTCGAAAATCAGCATACCCAATTGTACGTTCTGCAATTTTACCAATTGGGTGAGCTCTCACCGTTTTTTGTTCTGCAATAAAACCTCCTTTATAAACTCCTTTATTAAAGATTGGAAATTGCTTAATTTTCAGATAATCGTTATATCCTAAATTTCTAGCTATTAATAAATACCTGTTTTTTCTCTTCTTAGCTTTTCTTAATTTTTCTTGATAATAGCTAGGTGTTTTTCCAAGCATTCCAGAAAGTTCTTTGGAAAGTTCAACGATATTTTTTTCGAATATTTTACTATTTACGGCAACAACGTCCATTCTTATTGTAAACTTTGACATTGATGTTGCCAGTAAGTTCCCATCCGACGCATAGACATTTCCTTTATTTGCAAAAATAACATCTTGCTTGAACGTAAGTTCTGTTGAGAGTTTTCTGTATTTTTCTCCTTGAGTATACTGAATGTTTACAACTCTAATAATTACAGCTAATAAAAAGGTCATCATAAAAGCAGCTACAATGTAGAATTTTGTGAGTATACTTTTCTTTTGAGTTGCCAATTTTATTAATCTTTATATGTTACTTTTATTTTTTTTGGTGGTATTTCGGAGGGTTTTAACCCCCAAGGCTTTGCTATTTCCCTTATACCGGACTCCATTTCCATTCTAGTCAAAGTAGTCTCGATATCTAAAGACTTAGCTCTTAATTCTCTTTTCTTTTTATTTAATTCTGATATTTTGTAAACTTTCTTCTCAGCACTGTGTCCACTAGAAATCATAATTAGCAACAATGCAACTATAAAAATTATAATTTTCCAGTTTTTGAAAGCAGATTCATCTGTGAGAAAACTTCCTCTTAAAAAATCATATATACCTTTTTTTACTTTAGACATATTTTACTTTATGTATCAAAGTTTAAATCTTAGAAAATTTTAACTTACCGATCCTTAACTTAGCGCTTCTAGCTCTATTGTTTATTTTAATTTCTTGAGAAGTAGGAACTATCAACTTTCCAACTTTCTGTAACGGCTCACTTGTATTTCCGAAAAAATCTTTCTCAGGCTCGCCACTAAATAAACCTGTTCGAATATATCTTTTCACTAATCTATCTTCCAAAGAGTGATATGATATAACACTTAACCTTCCATCTTTTTTTAATAAATTTGGTACCTGCTCTAAAAACTCTCTTAAAACATCTAACTCCTCATTTACTTCGATTCTAATCGCTTGAAATATTTGCGCTAATATCTTGTGCTCTTTCGCTTTTGGTAGATATTTTTGTAAAACCTGCCTTAATTGAAAACTTGTTTCAATTCTATTATTTTCTCTTTCTTCTACAATTGTTTTTGCAATACTTCTAGAATTCCTTAATTCTCCATAGAGAAAAAGTATTTCAGCTAACTTTTCTTCCGAATATGTATTAACGATTTCTTTTGCAGATACTTTAGATTTTTGATTCATCCTCATATCTAAATCTCCATCAAACCTAATCGAGAAACCTCTTTCAGCCTCATCGAACTGATGAGAAGAAACTCCTAAATCAGCTAAAATCCCATCTACCTTTTTTATTTTATAAAATCTTAAAAATCTAGATATAAATCTGAAGTTTTCAGGAATCAAAATAAAACGCTCATCATCTATTATATTCTCTAACGCGTCAGGATCCTGATCAAAGGCAAACAACCTCCCTTTACTCCCTAATCTATTCAATATCTCTAATGAATGTCCTCCACCTCCAAAGGTTACATCAACATAAACACCGTCTTCCTTAATCTCTAGAGCATCTATGCTCTTATGCAACAATACAGGGCTATGATATTCCATCTACAGCTGTATTTCCCATTACCTCCTCTGCTAAATCTGCAAAATCTAAGGCTGCATCATCAATTGCTTTTTCGTATTTATCTTTATCCCAGATCTCAATAATATTTACTGCTGAAGACAAAACAATATTTTTTTGTATTCCTGCAAAATCACATAGGTCTTTAGGAATTAAAAGTCTACCAGAGACATCTAATTCTACTACCTTCAAACCAGCTGTAAACCGTCTAATAAAATCGTTATTCTTTTTTACAAACCGATTTAGCTTGTTTATTTTTTCCATCATCAAATTCCATTCACTCATTGGATACAACTCCAAACAAGATTGAAAAACCCCTCTTTTTAAAACAAAACCCTCTTTTAATACAGGTGCCAATTGCTTCTTGAAAGATGATGAAAACATCAATCTCCCTTTAGCATCTGCCTTACACTCGTATGTACCAATTAGATTTATCAATTATAAAAACACTTTTATGTTTACCAAAAATATATAAAATTTACCACTTTTTACCACTTTTCACCACTTTGTTAATAAGTAATTAATTTAAAGAGTTTAATCATCCTTTTAATTTTAAATAAAGCATCCATCTGATGTTTTTAAAAAAACCTATGTTATAAAAAAGAATTACATTTGCGTTTAAGTGAAATCAATCAAAATCAATGACTGACAAGTTAAAAACAGAAGGTAAATTTACATACGCAGAAGCTGGAGAAGGACCCTCAATTATTGTTTTGCACGGATTAATGGGCGCTTTAAGTAATTTTGACGCTACCTTTAATCATTTTTCTAAAAACGGCTACAAGGTTCTGATTCCTGAATTGCCCTTGTATTCTCTTCCTTTACTAAAAACCAATGTTAAAAACATGTCTAAGTTTTTGCATGATTTTATAGAACATAAAGAACTTAAAAAAGTTATTCTTTTAGGAAATTCGCTAGGTGGCCATATTAGTTTATATTTCACAAAACATTACCCAGAAAAAGTTGATGCACTAGTTCTTACCGGAAGCTCAGGCTTGTATGAAAAAGCAATGGGAGATAGTTTTCCAAAAAGAGGAAACTATAATTATATAGAAGAAAAAACCAAAGCTGTTTTTTTCGATCCTGAAATAGCCACAAAAGAATTAGTTGATGGTGTTTTTAAAATTGTAAACGACAGAAGTTCCGTAATTAGAACGCTGTCTATTGCTAAAAGTGCCATTAGACATAATATGGCAAATGACATTCCAGATATTAAACAACCAACTTGTTTAATATGGGGAAAACAAGACGCTGTTACACCCCCAGAAGTTGCTGAAGATTTTCATAAATTACTTCCAAATTCAGATTTATATTGGCTTGATAAATGTGGTCACGCAGCCATGATGGAAAAACCAGAAGAGTTTAATAAAATTCTTGATGACTGGTTTACTTCAAAAAAAAAATAATTCTTTAAGAGAGGTTTCAAAAAAACTGAATTTATTACAATGAAAATTAAAGCTGCTGAGTTTATAATGAGTAACAGTAATGTTACGAAAGCACCAAAAGACAGAATTCCTGAATATGCATTTATTGGTCGTTCTAATGTTGGTAAATCTTCATTAATAAACATGCTAATGGAGCGCAAAGATTTAGCTAAAATTTCTGGAAAACCAGGGAAAACACAACTTATAAATCATTTTAAAATAAATGATGAATGGTTTTTAGTAGATCTACCAGGCTATGGCTATGCACAGATCTCTAAAAAGAAAAGAACCATCTTTCAATATTTTATTGAAAACTATTTTAAAGAAAGAGAACAACTAGTTTGTACGTTTGTTTTGATTGATTCTAGACACGACCCTCAAAAAATAGACCTAGAATTTATGCAGTTTCTGGGCGAAAATCAGATTCCGTTTTGCCTTGTTTTCACCAAAGCAGATAAATTAGGAAGCTCTAAGCTAAACAAACAAATTACCTCTTACAAAAAGAAATTATTAAATACTTGGGAAACTTTACCAATGACTTTTTTAACTTCATCTTCTAGTGGACTTGGGCGTAAAGAATTTTTAGATTTTATTGATGGTGTTAACCAAGATGTTGCTAAAGATTTTAAATAATCATTTATGCATTCTACCAAAGAAAATTTAGAAGTTTTATTTGAAGATAATCATATCATTATTGTCAATAAAAAAGCTGGTGATATTACTCAAGGTGATAAAACAGGAGACAAACCCTTAAGTGATGTTGTAAAAGAATACGTAAAAGAAAAATATAACAAACCTGGAAGTGTTTTTATTGGAACCGTTCATCGATTAGACAGACCAACTTCCGGAATTGTCATTTTCGCAAGAACATCAAAAGCTTTAGAACGTTTAAATAAAATGTTACGTGATAAAACAATTAACAAAACCTATTGGGCAATTGTAAAAAATGCTCCAAAAAAAGACAACGACACCTTAATTAATTTTCTAAAAAAAGACACCAAAAAGAACAAATCTTTTGTCTATAAGAAAGAAATTTCCGGATCTAAAGAGGCTACACTTCATTATAAAACTATTAAAAAACTTGACAATTATTTTTTATTAGAGATTAATTTAGAAACTGGGAGACATCATCAAATTAGAACTCAATTATCATTTATTGGAAGCCCTATTAAAGGTGATTTAAAATACGGCTTTAACAGAAGTAATAAAGATGGAAGTATTAGTTTACACGCTAGAAAAATTGAGTTCATTCACCCTGTTTCAAAAGAAAATATTTCTATTTTAGCACCAACACCAACTGATCTAATTTGGAACGCTTGCAATTAATTGATTGTATTATTTTATGTAGATTTTTTAAAAAATTAATACGTATTTATGACTGAAAAAACAGTATCACAAGCTATTAATTACAGACGCTCTGTAAGAATTTACGATGCAGAAAAACCAATAGATAAAAACATTGTAAAGAAGTGCATCGAACAAGCTGCTTTAGCTCCAAATAGTAGCAATTTACAATTATGGGAATTTTATCACGTTACTTCTAAAGAGATTATTGAAAAGATCTCTCCAATGTGTTTCAATCAAAATGCAGCAAAAACTGCGCAACAATTGGTTGTTTTTGTTACCAGAAAAGATTTATGGAAAAAAAGAGCAAAGTCTAATTTAGGCTTTATTGATCGTACTTTTGGTAAAGACAATCCTAAATCGAAACAATCTAGCAGAGAGAAAGTAGCGAGAAGCTATTATGGGAAAATTATTCCATTTGCATATGCTGACTTTTTAGGAGTTTTCGGTTTTTTAAAGTATCTAATTGTTCTAATTACAGGCTTGTTTCGTCCAATTTACAGAGAGGTTAGAAATAGTGACATGCGAATTGTTGCTCATAAAACTTGTGCA
This sequence comes from uncultured Polaribacter sp., assembly GCA_964275545.1. Taxonomy (GTDB): domain Bacteria; phylum Bacteroidota; class Bacteroidia; order Flavobacteriales; family Flavobacteriaceae; genus Polaribacter. Next base: position 8,503 of record CAXYCO010000020.1, on the reverse strand, counting down.
TTGGCTGCTGAAAACTTTATGCTTTCTATGGCTGCAGAAGGCTATGATACATGCCCTATGGAGGGCTCTGACACTTTGCGTATTAAGAGACTACTAGACTTACCAATTGGAGCAGAAATAAATATGATTGTGTCTTGCGGAATAAAAACAGAAAAAGGCATCTATGGTGAACGGTTTAGAATTCCTTTTAAGGAAGTATATCGAGAAGTTTAATCAAAATAAATTCTTCCTATTCATCAATCAAATAGAAAAAAAATCCTATTAAATGCCATATAACCAAGCACATTATAGATATCTATTACAGTAAAATTCTCCTTTTTAACTCCATCCAATTCAAACTGTAAAGGTGAAGTTCCATTTTCTATAAATTAATTTACACCTCCTACATATGATTCTGTTAATTGATACGCTATAGGGTTTATATAAAGGTTCATGTTTTTTTTTTACTGAAGCTTCTTCAATTACTCAACCAGAAAAAAACATATCATTTTTAATAGTTTTATCCAAATAATTCTGACAATCTTCCTGAAGAAAACCTTCGTATCAATCACATTTTCCAAAACTTATCTTTTTTATAAAAATAGCCCGAAGCAGTAGATGTGTCTTTTTGGTTTTAGGCATTAATATGGGGCACTCCAATTCTATCATAATACAGAAACACCTCCTGTGTAAAGTCTAACAGATCTTGTGTTCCTTTCTAAGTTGAATCAAAAATTTCGCTTAACAACTAAACCTCCAACAATGACAAAACAAGAAATAAAACAAGTGTTTTTAGCTATTTTTTAAGTATTTCAAATTCAATCTCTTTAAAGAATTATATTGTATTTTTGTAAAGGATATAAATATCAATTCTATGAAAAAAATTCAAATGGTTGACTTAAAGAGTCAATACAAAAAAATACAAGATGAAATAGATTCTGCTGTATTGAATGTTATTAGATCTACACAATATATTAATGGTCCGGAAGTTAAAAACTTTCAGAAAGAGTTAGAAAATTACTTAGATGTAAAACATGTAATTCCTTGTGCAAATGGTACAGATGCTTTACAAGTTGCAATGATGGCTTTAGACTTACAACCAGGTGATGAGGTAATTACATCAAATTTTACATATGTTGCAACTGCAGAAGTTATTGCGCTGTTAAAGCTAAAACCTGTTTTAGTTGATGTACATCCAGATACTTTTGATATAGATGTTGATGCCATCCAAAGAGCTATTACTCCAAAAACAAAAGCAATTGTCCCTGTTCATTTATTTGGACAAGCATCCAATATGGAAGCTATTCTAGAAGTTGCAAAAAAGCATAACTTATTTGTTATAGAAGACACAGCGCAAGCGATTGGTTGCGATTACACTTTTAAAGACGGAAGCCAACAAAAAGTGGGTACAATTGGTACAATCGGTTGTACATCATTCTTTCCCTCCAAAAATTTAGGCTGTTTTGGAGATGGAGGTGCTATTTTCACCAATGATGATGATCTAGCTATTAAACTAAGGCAAATTGCTAACCATGGCCAATCGAAACAATACATTCATGATAAAGTTGGTGTAAACTCTAGATTAGATTCTATACAAGCTGCTATTTTACGTATTAAATTGCGTGAACTTGATAATTATTCTAAGGAAAGAAACAAAGCTGCAGATTATTATGACACTGCATTTGCTAATCATGCTAAAGTAAAAACACCAGCAAGAGTTTCGTTTTCTAATCATGTTTTCCATCAGTACACCCTTCAATTAATTGGAGTTAATAGAGATGAGATGAGAACTTTTTTATCTGAAAAAGATGTTCCTGCAATGATTTATTATCCAATTCCATTGCACTTACAAGAGGCATATACCGACCCAAGATATAAAGAGGGAGATTTCCCTGTAACAGAGAAGTTGTGCGCAACTGTAATTTCTCTCCCAATGCAAACAGAACTAGATCGCGAACAATTAAAGTACATTACCGATTCCGTTTTAGAATACTTAAATAAATAAAAACGAAGCTCTTGGAAAACCAAGACTTTTTTAATCTTAAAATATGAAAACCATACTTGTAACCGGCGGATTAGGCTATATTGGCTCCCATACAGTTGTAGCTCTTCAAAACGCTGGCTTTAACGTAATAATTATTGATAATTTATTAAACACCAGAATTTCTGTTTTAGATAAAATTGCAGAAATAACAGGGAAAAAACCAGGTTTTCATCAAATTGACCTAAGAATTAAAAGTGACGTAAAAAATTTCTTTGAGAATAATAAAGTTGATGGGATTATTCATTTTGCAGCTTTTAAAGCGGTCGGAGAAAGCATGCAAAAACCTTTAGATTATTATGAAAATAATATAAGCTCCTTAGTTTACTTATTACAAGAAATGAGAGATCGAAAATTAGACCACTTTATTTTCTCTTCCTCTTGTACCGTCTATGGACAGGCTAATGAGTTACCAATTACAGAAAATGCTCCTATTAAAAAAGCAGCATCTACCTATGGCAATACAAAACAAATTGGTGAAGAAATAATTCAAGAAAGTTGTAAAGCTCATCATTTAAATGCAACTGCTCTTCGTTATTTTAATCCTATTGGAGCACATTCTTCTGTTAAAATTGGAGAATTGCCTTTAGGAGTTCCTCAAAATCTAGTTCCTTTTATCACTCAAACTGCAGCGGGTATTAGAAAAGAATTGGCTGTTTTTGGAGATGATTATCCGACTAGTGACGGAACGGCCATTCGCGATTATATTCATGTAGTAGATTTAGCAAAAGCACATATTGCAGCTTTACAACGACTAATTAATAAAAAAAATAAGGCAGCTTTTGAGTATTTTAATATTGGAACAGGAACAGGAAGCTCTGTTTTACAAGTAATTAAAGCTTTTGAAAAAGCTTCAGGAAAGCCATTAAACTATAAAATTGTCGATAGAAGAGAGGGAGATGTAGTTGCTGCCTTCGCAGACACTACAATTGCTAATAAAGAATTAAACTGGAAAACAGAGAAAACTTTAGAGGAAGCTCTAGAATCTGCTTGGAAATGGCAACAGCAACAAAATTAATATTACTTAAAAAAAAATCCCGCTAAAATCTAACGGGATTTTTTATTTACTAGCGCTTATATTATGCTTCTGCACCACTCGCACTGACACTTCGATTAATTTTTCGCATTAATCCTTGCAACACTTTTCCAGGACCTATCTCAATAAATTCAGATCCACCATCTGCTATCATCGCTTGTATACATTGCGTCCATTTCACAGGTGCAGTAAGTTGAACCATTAAGTTATTCTTGATCTCTTCAGGATCTGTAACAGCAGTCGCAGTTACATTTTGATATACCGCACAAGAAGGTTCTTTAAATTCAGTTGCCTCAATCGCTGCGGCTAATTCCTCACGTGCAGGCTCCATCATTGGTGAATGAAATGCACCACCAACAGGCAACAACAAAGCTCTTCTTGCTCCTTTTTCCGTTAAAACTTCACAGGCTTTTTCAACGGCAGAAACTTCTCCAGAAATTACTAATTGACCCGGACAGTTGTAATTTGCAGCAACAACTACTCCATCAATTTCAGCACAGGTATCTTCCACTATTTTATCATCCAAACCTAAAACGGCTGCCATTGTAGATGGAGCAATTTCACAAGCTTTTTGCATTGCCAAAGCACGTTTAGAAACCAATGTTAATCCGTCTTCAAAGGATAAAACTCCATTGGCTACCAATGCAGATAATTCCCCTAAAGAATGACCTGCAACCATTTCTGGATTAAAAGATTCCCCTAAAACTTTAGCCAGAATAACAGAGTGCAAAAATATTGCAGGCTGCGTAACTTTAGTTTGTTTTAATTGTTCCGCAGTTCCTTCAAACATAATATCTGTAATTGAAAAACCTAAAATATCGTTTGCTTGCTCAAAAAGTTTTTGAGCAAGAGGATACTTCTCGTAAAGATCTAATCCCATTCCTGTGAATTGTGCTCCTTGACCCGGAAAAATATATGCTTTCATTTAGTTTCGTTTAATTATTTTATTTACTTATCCATATAATCGTTCACAAAAATAATCATTTTTATTGGAAGCTATTATCGACTTTCAATTCTATCTTTTTTTTTGAAAAATATAATATTTAACCTTGTTTCAAGTTATTTGTCTTCAATAATAAAAATTATTAACTTCGTTATATGCTAATCAAAAACAAAAATCTTGCCCAAAATATATACTTAATTTTGGCTGCTTTGTTTATCTCATCACTAGTCGTATCAAACTTAATATTCCAAAAATTCTTTTATTGGGAACCTTTGGGCTTATATCGTTTTGAAATTTCTGTAGGAATACTTCCCTATCCAATTACCTTTTTAATAACCGATATCCTATCAGAAATCTATGGAAAAAAGAAAGCAAATCAGGTTGTTATTGCCGGTATTTTCGCTTCATTATTTTCAATGATCATTATTTTGGTAGCAGATTTCACCCCAGCAATAGTGAGTTCTCCAATTAATAATACAACCTTTCATGAAGTTTTTGGTTTATCACCTTTAGCAGTTTTCGCCTCTATGTTGGCGTATTTATTTGCGCAGTTTATAGATATTAAAGTTTTTCATTTCTGGAAAAAATTAACCAAAGGAAAACATCTATGGTTGCGTAATAATTTCTCCACATTTTTTTCACAGTTCATAGATACTTTTACTGTGGTGATTCTATTGTGCTCTTTTAGGGTCTTACCTTGGAATATTTTTAACTCATTATTAATTAGTGGATTTTTATTTAAAGTAATTATTGCTGCATTAGACACGCCAATTCTATACGGAATTGTATATCTCTTCAGAAGAAAATTCAATTTAAAACCTGGTGAAGAAATTTTGGATTAATTTTTTGTAATCAATCCTAAAAGGTTTCGTCTAAGGAACTAGAAATTACATAAAAATGAAAAAAATTATTACCATACTACTTCTAATGTTATTTGTTTCTTCAAATGCACAAACAACCGCATATAACTCTCTATTACAAAAGCATGTTGACAAACAAGGGAATGTAGATTATAAAGGGTTAAAAACCGATGAAGCTAAATTAGACATGTACATGGAATATTTAGCAGCAACGTCTCCAGACAAAACTTGGTCTGTAAACAAACAAAAAGCCTTCTGGATTAATGCATACAATGCATATACATTAAAAATAATTTTAGAAAATTACCCACTAAAAAGTATCACTAAAATAAAAAAGAAGGGCAAAACTGCTTGGAAAATTCCGTTTGTAAAAGTGGGCAATAAACTCTATACATTAGATCATATTGAGCACAAAATTTTACGTAAAAACTTATTTGACCCAAAAATTCATGTGGGCGTAAATTGTGCTTCAATATCTTGTCCAAAATTATCAAATATTGCTTTTACTGAAGAAAACATAGAAGCTGAATTAACAAGATTAATGAACGATTTCGTAAATGATCCGTCAAAAAATAAACTCTCAAAAAAGAAAGTTCAAATTTCTTCAATTTTTGATTGGTTTAAAGAAGATTTTACTAAAAATAATTCGGTAATTGACTACTTGAATACATTTTCAGAAATAGAAATAAACTCAAATGCTAAAATCAATTATTTAAAATATGACTGGTCTTTAAACAGTAAATAAATTATTACCTTTCACTTTTAATTATTACAAAAATACTGATGTCAAAAACATATTACGATTCTGGAGATTTAAGAAAATTTGGAGAAATAACAACATGGAGTGAAGAACTTGGAAATAAGTTTTTTGACTATTATGGAAAAGTCTTTGAAGAAGGAGCCTTAACGGCTCGTGAAAAATCTTTAATTGCTTTAGCTGTTGCTCACACAGAACAATGCCCTTATTGTATAGATGCTTATACAAAAGATGGTTTACAACGTGGAATTACAAAAGAACAAATGATGGAAGCAATTCATGTTGGTGCTGCAATTAAAAGTGGTGCAACTTTAGTTCACGGAGTACAAATGATGAATAAGGTTAACAAATTGGAAATGTAAATGAAGAAATCTCTTCAAGCTAGAAATAACGATTTAGCAAATACTTCACGTCAATTAGAAATTTTATCAAATGGTATTTTTGCTGGTGATGGCTTACCCACGTTTGCCGATAAAATAAGAGAAACCAATCAGTTCCCATTACGACCAAAAAAATTAGAAATTTTACAAATAAACTTGGGCTATATGTGTAACCAAGTTTGCGCACATTGTCATGTAGATGCTGGTCCAGATCGTAAAGAAATTATGACAATCGAAACCATGCAACAATGTATCGAAGTCATTAAAAAAACTGATGCACATACCCTAGATTTAACAGGAGGGGCTCCGGAAATGAATCCCAATTTCAGGTGGTTTGTAGAGGAGGCTTCTAAAGCAGGAATTAAAGATTTTATTGTTCGTTCTAACCTAACAATAATTAGAGCTAACAAAAAATATTATGATTTGCCAGAGTTCTTTAAGAAACATAATATTCATGTAGTTTCTTCTATGCCACATTGGACTCGTGGTAAAACAGACAAACAACGTGGTAATGGTGTTTTTGATAAATCTATAAAAGCTTTACAAATGCTAAATGATGTTGGCTACGGAATTGAAGGTTCTAATTTAAAGTTGGATTTAGTTTATAATCCTTCTGGAGCATTTTTGCCCGGAGATCAAATGGCATTACAAAATGATTTCAAAAAAGCATTAAATAACGACTTTAACATTGTCTTTCACAATCTTTTTGCGATTACTAATTTACCAATCAGTCGGTTTTTAGATTATCTAATTGCATCAGAAAACTATGAAGAATACATGCACTCTTTAATTGACGCATATAACCCCTCAGCTGTTGAAAATGTAATGTGTACAAATACAATTTCTATAAGTTGGGATGGTTGGCTGTATGATTGTGATTTTAATCAAATGTTAAATTTAAAGGTCAATACGAATATAAAACACATTTCAGAGTACAATGAAGAGTTATTACAGAATAGAAATATAATTATCAATCAACATTGTTACGGTTGTACTGCTGGCGCAGGAAGCAGTTGTCAGGGAGTTGTCGCATAATTAGCGTTGAGTTTTCATTAGTATAACAACCATTAATGATTAGAAAAATACATTTCGTTTTTTTATTGATTTCTATTCATTCATTATCTCAAGAAAACTTGAGTGATTTATTAAAGAAATACAATACAGAAAGTGTTCCTTACATATCTAGTGATCGTTTAAAACTCATTTTAAATGATGTTCTTTTATTCGATGCTAGAGAAAAAGTAGAGTTTGAAACTAGTCATATAAAAAACGCATTATTTGTTGGTTATGATAAGTTTAATCTTGAAAAAACAACAATAAGATTCCTAACAAAAATGATAAAATTATAGTGTATTGCTCATTAGGAATTCGTTCATCAACTATAGCTATAAAACTTAAAAAAGCAGGATACACAAATGTTTTAAATTTGTATGGTGGAATTTTCGAATGGAAAAACAGCGGATATAGAGTATATAATAGAGATGAGAAAGAAACAGAAAAAGTACATACTTACAAACAAGAATGGAGCAAATGGCTATTAAAAGGAGAAAAAAAATATGAGTAAAAATCTACTACTCATCTTTACCAGAAACCCAGAATTAGGCAAAGTAAAAACACGTTTAGCAAAATCTATTGGAAACAAGAATGCTTTGGATATCTATAATTTATTACTCAATAAAACTAAAGAAATTACTCAAAATACAACTTGCGACAAAGCTGTTTATTACTCTATAAAAGTTAGAGAAAATGATGTTTGGGAGGCATCAATTTATCAAAAACATCAACAAGAAGGTAAAGATTTAGGTGTCCGAATGCAAAATGCGTTCAAAAAATCTTTCACTACAGGGTATCAAAAAGTGATAATTATCGGGAGTGATTTATTCGATTTAACTGAAAATCACATCCATGATGCTTTTGAAAAACTAGAAACTAGCGACGTTGTAATTGGACCTGCTGAAGATGGCGGATATTATCTTTTAGGAATGAAAAAATTAGAACCTCATATTTTCGAAAATAAAGATTGGGGAACTTCATCCGTGAGAGAGGAAACGCTGAAAGATTTACAAAAAGTAAACGTACATTTGTTGGAGGAGCTGAACGATATAGACGTTATTGAAGACATTGAGAATCATCCAGCATTTCAAAACTTTTTATGAAACAACAACAACTAAAAGACACATTAGATTTTCTAAAATCAAATGGAATTACAGAACCACAAATAGGAATTGTATTAGGAACAGGTTTAGGGAAGACTCGTTGATGAAATCAACATAGAAAAAGAAATTGCCTACGCAGACATTCCAAATTTCCCAAAAACAACCGTTGAATTTCATTCTGGTAAATTAATATATGGAGAATTATCTGGAAAGAAAGTCATAGTGATGTCTGGTCGTTTTCATTTGTATGAAGGCTACAGCTTTTGGGAAATAACTTACGGTATCAGAACCATGCATGGTTTAGGAATATCAACATTACTAGTTTCCAATGCATCAGGTGCCATTAATCTT